>NZ_JACMYP010000024.1 GCF_020889705.1 Bradyrhizobium altum
CGGCGCGGCCCCGCCGCCAGCCGGCCGCGAACGCGGCGAGATCGCTGTCGGAAAACGACAACACCACGAGATCGGCCGGATCCTGGCCGAGGTCCCTTGGCGTCGCGGTCTCCTCAAGGCCGCGGCTCTCGCGGAAGACGACGTGCATCAGACACCTAGTCGCGCCCTGATCGCGGCTTCGTCGATATCGCCGTGTTCGCCGATCACGACGAGCTTTGACTGCCGCGCCCGCGCGCCCCAGGGCATGTCGAACTGATGCCTGACCCGCTCGCCGACCGATTGCACCAGCAACCGCATCGGCTTGCCGCCGACCGCGATGTAGCCCTTGGCGCGCAGCACGTTCTGCTCGCGCGCCAGCCCCTTGATCGACGCGATGAGCGCATCGACATCCGCGATCTCCGGAAGATCGATCACCACGGAATTGAAGTCGTTGTGCTCGTGCTCGTCCTCACCGTCATGGTGGGACGGCCGCGACGCGAGGTCATCCTCTGCCGCCGCCTCGAGGCCCAGGATCACGCGGGCGTCGATCGCGCCGTCGACGATGGGCAACATCGGCACCTCGCGCGGCATCTCGGCCGCGATCACCGCCTTGGCCGCTTTGATCCCCTCGGCTCCGGCGAGATCGGCCTTGGTCAGCAGCACGATATCGGCACAGGCGATCTGGTCCTCGAACACCTCGGACAGCGGCGTCTCGTGATCGAGATTGTCGTCGGCCGCGCGCTGCGCATCGACCACGGCCGGGTCCGGCGCAAAGCGGCCGGCGGCAACGGCCTCCGCATCGGCCAGCGCGATCACGCCGTCGACCGTAATCCGCGAGCGGATTTCCGGCCAGTCGAAGGCCTTCAGCAGCGGCTTCGGCAAAGCGAGGCCCGATGTCTCGATCACGATGTGATCGGGCCTCACAGGGCGCGCGAGCAATTGCTCCATCGCCGGGATGAAATCGTCGGCGACGGTGCAGCAGATGCAGCCATTGGCGAGCTCGACGATGTTCTCGGTCGGACAATTGGCGTCGGCGCAAGACTTCAGGATGTCACCATCGACGCCTTCGCTGCCGAATTCGTTCACCAGCACCGCGAGCTTCTTGCCGTTGGCATTCCGGATCAGATGCTGGATCAGCGTCGTCTTGCCGGACCCGAGAAAGCCGGTCACGACGGTGACCGGAACCTTGGCGAGCGTCATCATTCTGCGGCCTCCGGCACGACGGCGATGGGGGGAATTCGGGCAAGCGATTGCTTGCGAAAGATTTCGGGACGGCTGCGCCACGGCACGATGCCGTCAGGCGCCGACGCATAGGCGGCAGCACCGGCGATCACATCCTTGGCATGATCAGCGGACAGGCGGCCGTACACATACGACCACCGGCCCGGAGCGCTGAGCGCGACCGAGCAGCCCTGGCTGCAAGCCGACAGACATTCGACAGGAACCAGATTGACGTCTTCGGGCACGCCGGCCTCAACAAGCGCGGCATGCAGGCGCGCACCGGGCGCGATCTCACCCTCGGCCAGTGTCTGGCCCGCGCGGCAGGTGATACAGACATGAAGTGTAACGCTCATCGCCCTTCCTGGATTGACTGCGGGAAGCGATGAGGCACACGAACCTGACGTGAACAGGTTCGTTCCCCGTCGCGGAACACCCCGTCCGCCGGTCTCAAACACACTGCGTCGGCAGGTCTCCCGGCTTGCGGAGTAGGATTTCTCCCGTGATGCCCACCTTCCCGACTCCATCAGGGAATCAGTGGCTTGGGCATCTCTCCGGTCACGGTCGCGGGGGCGGCTGCGCTTCGGGCAAACCTTACGGTCCGAGCCCTATCGCATTCCCTCTTCGCCTGTCGTAGGACAGGAACCAACGCGGGGTCACCATTCGTCTTGGCCTCGCACTTGTCAAGCCGAAGGAACGTGATGATTTCTGATGGAAACGACGCTGAAGATCGCGACGTCGGCACCGACCCTTCGCTGGATGCGCGGCATGCGGCCAAAATGGCGAAAAAGAAGGTCGCCCGCGACAAGATCATGGCGACCAAAAGCGGTGAAAAGGGCCTGATCATCGTTCATACCGGCGCCGGCAAAGGAAAATCATCCTCCGCCTTCGGTATGATCGTGCGCTGCGTGGCGCATGGCTTTCCCTGCGCCGTGGTGCAATTCATCAAGGGCGCCTGGGATACCGGCGAACGCCGCCTGCTCACCGGGCATTTCGGCGATCTCTGTCAATTCCATGCGATGGGCGAAGGTTTTACCTGGGAGACGCAGGATCGCGCCCGCGACGTCGCGGCAGCGCAAGCCGGCTGGGAAAAAGCCAAGCAGCTGATCGCGGATCCGAGCCTGCGGATGGTCGTGCTCGACGAGATCAACATCGCGCTGCGCTACGATTATCTCGCGATCGCCGATGTCGTCGACTTCCTGACCACTTCGAAGCCGCCGATGACGCATGTCGTGCTCACCGGGCGCAACGCCAAGGACGAATTGATCGAGATCGCCGATCTCGTCACCGAGATGACGTTGGTCAAGCACCCCTTCCGGTCCGGCATCAAGGCCCAGCCGGGCGTCGAGTTCTGACAGACATCACCATGGCGCGCGCATTGATGATCCAGGGAGCCGGCTCGGACGTGGGCAAGTCGCTCATCGTCGCCGGCCTTGCGCGTGCCGCGAAACGGCGCGGCCTGCGCGTGCTGCCGTTCAAGCCGCAGAACATGTCCAACAACGCCGCCGTGACCGTCGACGGCGGCGAGATCGGCCGCGCGCAAGCCTTGCAGGCGCTTGCCGCCGGCGTCGAGCCGCACACCGACATGAACCCGGTGCTGCTGAAGCCCGAGACCGATGTCGGCGCGCAGGTCATCGTGCACGGCAAGCGGATCGCGACCGCCCGCGCGCGCGAATATGCCGCCATGAAGCCGTCGCTGATGGGCGCGGTGATGGAGAGCTTTGGGCGCCTGAAGCAGCGCGCCGACCTGGTGCTGGTCGAAGGCGCCGGCAGCCCCGCCGAGGTCAATCTGCGCAAGTCCGACATCGCCAATATGGGCTTTGCGCGCAGGGCCGACGTGCCCGTGGTCTTGGTCGGCGACATCGATCGCGGCGGCGTGATCGCGCAGCTCGTCGGCATCCAGGCGGTGATCGATCCTGATGATGCTGCGATGATCCAGGGCTTCGTCATCAACAAATTCCGCGGCGATCCGACGCTGTTCGACGACGGCTACCGCCAGATCGAAGCCCGGACCGCGTGGCGCGGCTTCGGCGTGCTGCCCTGGTTCGCTCGCGCCGGTGAGTTACCTGCCGAAGATGCGCTCGGGCTTGGCGACGCGCGCAAGCCCGGCCAGTGCAAGATCGCGTTTCTGGCGCTGTCGCGGATCGCCAATTTCGACGACCTCGATCCGCTGAAGCTCGAACCCGGCGTCGATCTCGTGATGGTGCGGCCGGGTGAAGCCATTCCGGGCGACGCGAAGCTCGTCATCCTGCCCGGCTCGAAATCGACCCGCGGCGATCTCGCCTTCCTGCGCGCGCAAGGCTGGGACATCGACCTGCTGGCGCATCATCGCCGCGGCGGCCATATCCTCGGCCTGTGCGGCGGATACCAGATGCTTGGGCAAAGCGTCGCCGATCCTGACGGGATCGAGGGGCTCGCCGGCGAAACGCCTGGCCTCGGGCTGCTCGACGTCACGACGACCATGACCGAACAGAAGACGCTGACCCGCGTCAGCGCGGTGCACGCTGCGACCCATCAACCGATCAGCGCCTACGAGATCCACATCGGGCGCACCGACGGGCCGGATCGCGCACGGCCTTTTTCAATGCTTGACGGCTCGCCGGAAGGTGCCATGTCGCGTGACGGGCGCGTTCACGGCAGCTATCTGCACGGCCTGTTCACCTCGGACGGGTTTCGCAAGGCGTTTCTTGCGCAGCTCGATATCCCAGCGGCGGATCAGCCGTACGGCGCCAGGGTCGAGAGCGCGCTCGACGCGCTTGCCGAGCATATCGAGACCCATCTCGATGTCGAAGGCCTGCTCGCGTTGGCGCGCTAAGCCGACAACGCGGCGGCAAGGCGGGACCATTCGGCCTCGCTGCCCGGTAGACCGAGGCGCAACCATCCCGGCTTTTGCTGAAAGACGCGCGACCAGATCTGGCCGCGGGCAAGCTTGTCCTGCGCGGCCAGCGCATCGCCGGTCTCGTAGAGACGAAACAGCGGCGTGCCGCCGAGCATCGTCCAACCCAGCGATCGCGCCTCCGCATCGAGCCTGGCGCAATCGTCCGCCAGCCGTGCGGTCGTCGCCGTTGTCCAGTCGTGATCGAGCAAGGCCCGCCGCCCGATTGCGATCGCGGCGCCCGAAACCGGCCATGGTCCCACCATCGCCGCAAGCGCGGCGATATCCGGCTCGCTGCCGATCGCGAAGCCGAGCCGCAGACCCGCAAGTCCGTAAAATTTACCGAATGAGCGCAGGATCAGGAGCCCCGGCTGTCCGGCCGCTCCTGCAAGCGACAGGTCGGATACAGCGTCCGCAAAACTCTCGTCAATCACGAGCCGGCCAACGCGTGGCAGCAGCGCGAGCAGTTCGTCCCGATCATGGCACCTGCCATCCGGATTGTTCGGATTGACGATGATGCCAATGTCCGCTCCCGCAAGCGCTGCGAGATCGGACACCTCGGTCACGTCCCAACCGGACGCCGACAACATCCCGGCATACTCGTTGTAGGTCGGCGCAAGAATGCGTGCCCGTCCGCGCGGCGCCAGATGCGGCAGCAACTGGATGGCGGCCTGCGCGCCGCCCATCGCCACGATCGGCGCGTCGGTGCGGTAGGCCTGCCGCGCGGCGTGATGGAGGGATTCAATTTCGGATCGCGACGGCAACGCGCTCCATTGTCGCAGCTCGACATCGACGTCAGGATAAGGCACCCGATTGATCCCCGTCGACAGATCGATCCAGTCTTCCGCAGCGCCGCCGAAGCGCTGCTGGGCGACATCGAGATTTCCGCCATGCTCACGCATGCGTCGCTCCTTTACGCCAGCGCCAGGGCCACGAACGCCGCGGCCAACAGCATCATGGCGTAACGATAGAGCTTCAGCCCGGTGAGGACATCAGCGGCAGCCGGATCGCGCGCCCCCTCGTTCAGCCAGGGCTCGTTCGCGATGCTGCCGTGATAGATGCGGGGCCCGCTGAGCCGCACGCCCAGCGCGCCGGCCATCGCAGCTTCCGGCCATCCGGCATTCGGCGAGCGATGGCGCCGCGCATCGCGCAACATGCAGGACCACGCCTGCGAGAAGCGCGGCGCAAGCAGCACGAACAGAAGCCCGGTCAGCCGCGCCGGAATCAGATTGGCGAGATCGTCGATCCGGGCGGCGGCCCAGCCGAACGCTTCATGCCGCTCGGTGCGATGGCCGATCATCGAGTCCAGCGTGTTGATCGCCTTGTAGCCAAGAATTCCCGGCAGGCCGAACAGCGCGCCCCAGAACACCGGCGCCACAATGCCGTCGGATGCATTCTCGGCAAGGCTCTCGATCGTCGCGCGCGCGAGGCCGGCGTCGTCGAGCGTTGCGGGATCACGACCGACAATCTGCGCGACCGCCGAACGCGCGGCCGCGATGTCGCCGGACGCAAGCGGATGTGCCACCGCGGCGACATGATCATGCAGCGAGCGCAGCGCCACCAGCGGCCACGCCAGCACACCGACGAGGACGACGCGGACCCATCCGGATGCGAGCGTGGACTGAACCGCCCAACCCAGCGCCGTCGCCAGCGCGATCACCAGGATGGCCGCCGCGACACCGGCGACGCGCCGAAACGCCGGCGGATCGGAGGCCCGGTTCCAGGCGGTATCGACAAGATGGATCAGCCGGCCGAGCCAGGTCACGGGATGGCCGATGCGGGCAAACAGCCAAGCCGGCCAGCCGATCAAGGCGTCCACAGCCATCGCCACCGCCATCGCTTCCGCAAAACCCACGCACCTCTCCTCACCGCGATCCCCCTGATGCGCAAGACGTCGGCCGAGTGCAAGCCCTCCGGGGCGGATTTCGGCTTTGTCTTTTACCGCGATTGGTGGTTAGAGCGTTTTCGAGGCGAAGCGGATACCGGTCCGCAACAGGAGACCATATGGCCGTCATTCTGATCACCGGCGGAGCCCGGTCCGGAAAGAGCCGGCGCGCCGAATTGCGCGCGCGCAGCTTTCCAGGTCGGCCGGTCTATATTGCGACCGCCGAGGCGCTCGACGCGGAAATGGATGAGCGCATCGCCAAGCATCGTGCGCGCCGCGGCGATGACTGGATCGAACGCGAGGTGCCGCTCGATCTCGTGGAGGCGCTGGCCGAGACCGATGGCGGTGGCGCAAGGCTGGTCGATTGCCTGACGTTGTGGCTGTCCAACCTGCTGCATGCGGAGCGCGACTGGTCGCAGGAAGTCGCGCGGCTGGCGGACGCGTTGTCGCGCCAGCGCAGCCCGGTCATCATGGTCACCAACGAGGTCGGCCTCGGCATCGTGCCCGACAACGCACTGGCGCGGACCTTCCGCGACGCTGCAGGACTCATGAACCAGAGCATTGCCGGTGCGGCGGACGAGGTCGAATTCGTCGTTGCGGGCCTGCCGATGAAGCTGAAATGAGCAACACGATCGATCCTGTCAAAGGCCCCGCGATGGTCTCGTTCGACGATGCGTTTCGCGGGCAACTGCACGAACTTTTTGTGTGGCGGCGCGACGTGCGCCGCTTCCGGTCCGAGCCGCTGCCTGATGGTACGATCGAGCGGCTGATCGAGATCGCCTGCCTCTCGCCTTCGGTCGGGTTGAGCCAGCCTTGGCGGTTCGTCATTGTCGACGATGCGGCACGGCGCCGCGCGGTGATCGAGGACTTCAAGAGCTGCAACGCCGACGCGCTGCGATCCTATTCCGGCGAGCGTGCAGCAAAATATGCCGCATTGAAACTATCGGGCCTCGAAGAGGCGCCCGGCCATCTGGCCGTGTTTGCCGAAAAGACCGACCAGATCGGCTCCGGCCTGGGGCGCGCCACAATGCCGGAGACGACGGAATATTCGGTGGTCGCCGCGATCTGCTCGATGTGGCTTGCCGCGCGCGCGGAAGGCATCGGGCTCGGCTGGGTCTCGATCTTCAATCCAGGCCGCGTTCATAAGATTCTGGAGATACCCGATACGTGGAAATTTATCGGCTACCTCTGCATCGGTTACCCCCAGGCGGAATGCGACCGTCCTGAGCTCGAGCAGGCCAAGTGGGAATCGCGGCGAGGTCCGGATGAATTCACCATCCGGCGCTGACCAATCTCCGAGCGGCAGCGGCGCCTCGAACAACGCCGCCCACTGGCGCGCCGACATCGCCTCCCTGGTTTTTCCGCTCCCGGAGCACGGCGCCATCTGCGCGGTACATCGGGGCGCGTTTCGAACATTGCTTGGCGCCGACCCGACGCCGGACGGCTGCCTCGGCTATTTCGCACGGTTTGAAGACGCGTTCAGGGCCGCGGCGCGCGCCAAGATCCTGCGCAAGCGCATCCCCCTTGGAACAAATCTGCATCTTACCAGTCGCGACATCGCTCGAAAGCTGCTAGAAGCCGACCAAATCGAATGTGGAGAACGACCATGAGCCAGTCCCCGGCCGCGCAAACCCAGGTCATGCAATCCCAGGTCACGCATCTGCCGGTCGCGACCGGACGGGTCGGACGGCTTGCCCAGTCCCTGATGGCGATGTCGCTCGGTCTGTTCATCGTCGGGGTGGTGGGCTTCTCGCACATGGACGTGATCCACAATGCCGCGCACGACGTGCGCCACTCCAACGCCTTCCCCTGCCACTGACCCCGCTGGCATGAGCACGTTTCGCTCGATCGTCTTCTCCTCGGTCATTGCCGGATTCATCGTTGGCCTGATCGTCACTGCGGCCCAGCAGTTCGGCACCGTTCCGCTGATCCTCAAGGCCGAGGTCTATGAGAAGGCGGCCGAGCACAAGCACGAAGCCGCCGCGCCAGCGCAGGCCATCCTCGTCCACGATCATGCGGAACATGATCACGGCGCCGAGGCGTGGGAGCCGCGCGACGGCCTGGAGCGCAACCTTTATACCGTCGGGGCGAACATCCTGACCGCGATCGGCTTTGCGCTGCTGCTTTGCGGCTTCTTTTCGGTGCGCAGCGGCGCCACCGGTGAGCCGATCTCGTGGCACGAAGGCTTGATGTGGGGCCTTGCAGGCTTTGCCGTCTTCACGATTGCGCCGGGCCTTGGGCTGCCGCCTGAACTACCGGGGGTCCCCACCGCACCACTGTTGTCGCGTCAGATTTGGTGGGCGACGGCGGTGCTGGCGACATCCGCCGGCCTTGGGCTGATCGTGTTCCGGCGCTCGATGCCGGCCGCCATCGCCGGCGTGGTCCTGATCATGCTGCCGCATTTGATCGGCGCGCCCGAGTTGGAGCATGTCGAGACCAACATGCCCTCGTCATTGTCGCATCAGTTCGTGGTCGCGGTCACGCTGACCAGCCTGGTGTTCTGGTCGCTGCTCGGCAGCCTGACCAGCGGCGCGTTCGCCTATTTCGACCGGCCCGCGTGGGCGTAACGCCCCTGCCTGATATCGTGGCCGCTCAGCTCGCCTGCCTGAGCGGCTTGCCGGCCCGCAGCTCCCTGTCCTGCACCAGCACCTTCTCCGCATAGAGCTCGTCGATCTCCTGCTCGGACAGCCCGAGTTCGCCCAGGATCTCCTCATTGTGCTCGCCGAGCAGGTCGGCCCTCAGCCCAGTGCGCTGCGGCCATTCCGAGAAGCGCATCGGCGCGCCCGGAATCGCAAATTGGCCGATCCGGGGATCGCTGACATGGCGGACCGTGCCGCGCTCGATCAGATGCGGCTGGGCCATGGCGTCATTCAGGGTCAGCACCGGCGCACAGGGGATTCGTTCCTGCTCCAGCGCCGCGATCGCCGCATCGCGTGACGGAAAAGTCTTGAGCCAGGCTTCGACGATCTCCCCCACCAGCACCCTGTTGTCGGCCCGCGCGCGTGCGGACTCGAACCGCGGATCTTTCTCGAGCTCCGGCCGCCCCAGCGCGCGAACCATTTGCGGCCATTGATGCGCCAGCGCGCAGATCACGAGAAACTCACCCCGGCCGCACTCGAACACCCCGACTGGACCGCCATTCGGGTGCAGCGAGCCCTCCCGCTGCGGCACGAAGCTATCCCCGCGCAGCGAGACCTTCGGCACGTTGGCCTCGTGCATGTGAAAATATGTGTCGAGCAGCGTCGACTCGATGAACTGGCCCTCTCCCGTCCGCGCGCGGTGCAGCAGCGCAAAGCCGACGGCCATCGCTGCGGCAACGCCGGTCGAGGCGTCTCCGATCGCAACCGGCACCTGCGCCGGCTTCCCATCGGGATCGCCGATCACGCCGGTGATGCCGGCGAAGGCCTGAGCGATGTAGTCGAAGCCCGGCTTGTCGCTCAGCGGGCCGGTCTGTCCGGCGAAAGAGATCGAGCACATGATCAGCCGCGGATTGATTTTCCTGAGTGTCTCGTAACCAAGTCCGGCGCGCTCCATCACGCCGGGCGTGAAATTCTCCACCAGAACGTCAGCCTTGGCGGCGAGCCGGGTCAGGATCTGGCGGCTCTTCTCATGCTTGAAATCGAGCGCGAGGCTGCGCTTCGAATGGTTCTGCTGGAAGAAGTACGTGCTCTGCGAGGTGTTCTTGTACGCGGGACCGCGCGGCTTCAGGCCTTGGAAGCGCGACCGGTCGCCGAACGGCGCGAGCTCGATCTTGATCACGTCGGCGCCGGCTTCGGCCAGCAGACGCGTGCACGTCGGGCCTGCGACGAACTGGGTGATATCGAGCACGCGATAACCGGTCAGCATTTTGGGAGGCAGTATCATCTCAATTGTCCAGTTGTTGTGACTGAAGAGTTTGGGCGGGCGCGTGTCCGCTCGCCGGCCTCGCTCCAAACAGATTACTGCGGGCCTGCGCGTCGAGCGTCTTGCGCACCCCGCGCCGGCCGACCGCCAACCCCTTCTGGAGCAGCGGCCGCGCGCGCAGCGCGGCGAACCAGCGCCTGACGTGCGGGACATCGTCGAGCGTGACGCCTTGCGCCTTGTGGGTCATCACCCAGGGAAAGCAGGCGATGTCGGCGATCGAATAGTCGTCGCCCGCGACGTGGCTGCTCTCGCCCAGCCGATCGTTGAGCACGCCGTAGAGCCGGCGTGCTTCGTTGCCATAGCGCTCGACCGCATATGGAATCCTGCCCGGCGCATAGAGCGAGAAGTGCCCATTCTGGCCCAGCATCGGCCCCAGCGCGCTCATCTGCCACATCAGCCATTGCTGCACGCGGGTGCGGCCATGCAGATCACGCGGAGCGAACCTGCCGGTCTTCTCCGCAAGGTAAAGCAAGATCGCCCCCGACTCGAAGATCGTCAGCGGCTCGCCTCCGTCCGGCGTATCCCTGTCGACCATGACAGGGATCCGCCGATTGGGATTGAGCTTTCGGAATTCGGGCTTGAACTGGTCCCCGCGCGTGATGTTAACGGGCACGACGGTGTACGGCAGCCCGCACTCCTCGAGCATGATCGAGATCTTCCAGCCATTCGGCGTCGGTGCGAAGTGAAGATCGATCATCGGAGCCTCCGGCACGGCTCAGGCCAGCTGCTTTTCGCGCGACAGCGAGAGTCCGGCCTCCTGCAGCCGCCGTTCGAGCATCGGTACCCGGTCGTTGCCCCAGAACTGCTCGCCGCGAAACACGCAGATCGGCACGCCGAAGATGTGATCACCCTGGCTCTCCTGCTGCGCCTCCTCATATTCGCGCCGGCCGTCGCCTTCGAAATAGCTGCGGAATTCAGCGCCGGACATCCCGAGCGATTCGATGAAGCGCTCCACTGCATCGACCTCGTCGACCGCGAGCTCGCGGCGGAAGAACAGCTCGTAGACCAGGCGGCTGTATTCGATCAGCCGCCCCTGCTTCTCCGCGAACAGCCCGCCGATCAGCGCCGGGGCGGTATCGAAGATCTTCAGCGGGCCGCGGATGATCTTCTTGTCGCCGCGCTCGTTCGCGGACCGCCGCGCATCCATGTAGGAATACTTGACCTTGTATTCCGAATAGACGCTGCGCTGGCCGGAGCCCTTGATCCGGAGCTGGAACGGCCGCCACTGCACCTTGATGTCGAACTTCTTTTCCAGCTCGAACACCGGATCGAATGCCAGCCAGGCATAGGGGCTTTTGTAGTCCGAATACATCTTGAGGACTTCGCGGGACATTGTCTCTCCTTTGTCGATTGTCATTGCGATTGAGCGACGAGCGGGCACTGGCTCTCCGACAACGGCTGCGCCGCCTCGGATGCCGGAATGACCTTCACGATGGTGTAGTAGTCCCAGGGCTTCTTCACCTCGCCGGGGGCCTTGATGCTCGCCATGTAGAACGGATGCATCAGCCAGCCGTCGGCGCGCACAAAACCGTTCTCGACATACATGTCGTTGACCGGCAGCTTGCGGATCTCGTCGGCGACCCTCAGGCCGTCCAGCGTTTTGGCGGCCGCGACGGCCTGCAGATAGTGCAGCGTTCCCGAGTAGACCGCGGCCTGGTCCATGGTCGGCATTGCGTGGTGCTGCCTGAAGAAGCGTTCCGACCAGGCACGCGTCTTGTCGGTGCGGTCCCAGTAGAACGGGGTTGCAAAGGTCAGGCCCTGCACATTCGCGATCCCGAGTGCGTGCACATTGGTGATGTAGGTCAGCGGCACCACGATGTGCTGACCGCCCTCGGCGATGCCGAACTCCTTGGCCTGCTTCAGGGCGTTGGTGGTGTCCTCCGCCGCCGAGATCAACCAGATCACCTTCGCCTTCGACGCCACCGCCTGCAGCAGGAAGGAGCTGAAGTCGGGATTGTTCTGCGGGAAGCGCACTGAGCCCAGCACCTTGCCCCCGGCCGTCTTGATCGCACCCGCTGCAGCGTCTTCCATCGCCTTGCCGAAGGAATAGTCGGCCGACAGAAAGAAGAACGTATCGAGCCCGCGCTCGATCAGCGGCTTCGGTAGCGGCGCCGAAATCGCATAGGCGTTGAGCGACCACGAGAAAGCGGTCGCCGCGCAGGCCTGCTGGGTGATTGCAGGGCTTCCGGTCACGCCGTGGATCACGATCCTGTTGCGCGTCCGCGCCAGCTCCTGAATGGCGAGCGCCACGGCCGACTGCGCGACGTCGACAACGACGTCGGCTCCGCCATTGTCGAACCAGTTGCGGGCGATCGCCGCGCCGACATCGGCCTTCGCCTGGTGATCGCCGGAGATCACCTCGATCGGACGGTCCAGCACCTTGCCACCGAAATCCTCGACCGCCATCCTGGCAGCGAGCACCGAGCCCGGCCCCATGATGTCGCGGTACATCCCCGACATGTCGGTGAGCACGCCGATCCTGACCGGCTGCACATCCGCCGCCTGAACCGGCGTCAGCATCGCGCTGGCGACCAGCAACGCGATCGCTGCACCTGTGGTTGTTGGTTTCTTCACCATGACTATCCTCGACGTTCCCGCTTGGGACGGCATGCATGTGCCGGCCTTCTTGCTTTCAGATGATCCGCCTGGACGTCAGATCGTCGATCCGCCGCCCGGAGAGGCCGAGCAGCCCGCCATAGATCTCCTGATTGTTCTGCCCGAGCGTCGGCGCCGGCGCGGTGTATCCCTTGTGCGTCCGTCCCATCTTGATCGGGAACCCGGCGCCGATGACGCGCTGCTCCAGCGGCTCGGTCGGATGCACGACCGGCTGCAGCATGTCGCGGGCGCCGAGATGCTCCCAGGCGAGGATGTCGTCGATGTCGCGGATCGGGCTCGCGGCGACATCGCCGCGATTGAGCGCCTCGATCGCCTCGAGCGTGGTGCGGCCCAGCGTCCATTCGCTGACGATCGCATCGACGATCGTGTTGTTGGCGACGCGCCAGCCGGTGTTCATGAACTTCGCATCCGCGGCGAGGTCGAGCCGGTCCATCACACCCAATAGCGCCAGCCAGTCCTCATTCGTGGCGGCGCCGAGCGCGATCGCACCGTCGCGCGTGGCATAGGTATTGAACGGCGAGAACCGCATGATGCGGTTGCCCTGCCTTGGCGCCATCCCCATCTGCGGGTAGCAATCCAAGGGCTCGTCGAGCACCAGCGACAACAGGCAGTCGGCCATCGCGACGTCGACGAACTGGCCTCGTCCCGACATGCGCTGCTCGGTCAGCGCGGCGAGGATGCCGGAGACCGCAAAGGCGCCCGTGATGCCGTCGGCAAGCGCGGTGCCGGCCTTGCTTGGGCTGCCATCCGGCGCACCGGTGATCGACATCAATCCGGCGGCCGCCTGGATCATCAAATCGTAGGCCTTGAGCCGCCGGTCGGCGCCGGTCGAGCCGTAGCCGGTCAGCGCGCAATGCACGATCGCGGGGTTGACCTGGCGGTTCGCCTCATAGTCGATCCCGAGCCGCTCGGCCGCACCGGGACGCAGATTCTCGACCAGGATATCGGACTTGCGCAGCAGCGCATGGAACAGTTCCATGCCCTCCGCCGTGCGCATGTTCAGCGTGATCGACTTCTTGTCGCGGCAGCGCTTCAGATAGGCGAGACCGAGATCGCTGTCATGCTTGCGGTCGAGCGAGACGCCGTCCTTGCCGAGGAATGGCGGCCCGGTCATGGTGGGGTCGCCTTGCTCCGGGGTGTCGATGCGAATGACCTCGGCGCCGAAGCCCGCCAGCATCAAGGTCGCGAACGGGCCTGAATAGAACCGCGTGAGATCGAGAACGCGGACACCGTGCAGCGCGCCTTGCCTCGTCGTCGTCGCGCTCGCCGTCATCCGCAATTTCCCTTCCCGCTTGCCGCTCTGTCGTTGTCTTCATCGTTGACGCGGCGGGCATATAGGTCAAATATTTTCCGATCCGGATTATTGATGCGAAAATGGAATGAATGATGCGCGAGCGACGCCCACGCCGGTTCGAGGTCAGCCTCAAACATCTTCGTGCCGCCAACTCGGTCGCGGTGTATGGCAGCTTCACCGCGGCCGCCGCCGACCTCGGCATGACGCAGTCGGCGGTGAGCCGTCTGGTGCTGCAGCTCGAACGGCAGCTCGGCGTCTCGCTGTTCCTCAGATCGACGCGCAACGTCATCCTGACCGCGCCGGGCCGCGAATTCACGGCATCGACGCAGCGCCTGCTCGCCGATCTCGGCGCCCAGGTCGACAATGCCCGCGCGCTCGGCGAGCAGATCAAGGGACGCCTGATCATCTCATGCCTGTTGTCACTCACGCACCACGTGGTGCCGGAGGCCGTGCTGAAATACAGGAAGGCGCATCCGGGTGTTGAGATCCACCTGCGCGAGGGCCTTGGCAGCGAGGTCTATGAAGATGTGCGCAGCGGCCTCGCCGATTTCGGCGTCGGCAACGTCACCGCGCTCGGCCAGGAGGTCGTCAGCGACGACGCGGTGCAGGAGTCCTGCTTCGCGATCCTGCCGTCGCGCCATCCGTTGCGAAACAACACCACGCTGAGCCTCCGCGAACTGCGCAACGAAACCTTCGTCTCGCTTCCGACCGGCTCGGGCCTGCGCAAGCAGATCGACAGCGCCGCGACCGCAAGCGGCATCGTGCTCAATCACAGCACCATCGTCGAGCAGTTCGGCACGCTCTACGATTTCGTCGCAGCCAATGTCGGCATCTCGATCGTTCCGGCCTCGGCGGTGCCGCCGCGGGCGCCGCGCGGCGTGATCGTCAAGCGGCTGGTGTCGCCGCCGCTGGTTCGCAAGATCGGGATCCTGCGGCTGAAGAACCGCCCGCTGACGCCGGCCGCGACCGGATTTCTCGATATCTTCCGGCCATTGTTCCTGAGCGCGTCACGGCGATAGCCCAAGAGCCACCCAAGAATCATTTGAGATTCGCGGCAGAGCCTGATTAGGTTCGGCGATGCCGTCTGCTGCACGCCGCAACTGGCACGCATGGCGGCGGCAATGCCGAACCGACAGGGCCCGACCACCGATGACCAGGACGCGACGGACACGACCGACGATTCGTGACGTCGCGGCCGAGGCCGGCGTCTCCGTCTCAAGCGTCAGCCGCACGCTCAATGGCGGCATCTATACCAGCGCCGAGCTGCATGCGCGCATCATGCGCGCGGTGAAGCGTCTCGGGTTTGAGCCCGACCAGGCGGCGCAGGCGCTGCGCTCGCGGGCCTCCAACACGATCGGCTGCATGGTGGCCGATTTCTCCAATCCGCACTACACCGGCATGGTGAGCGCGGCGGAGGAGGAATTCCAGCGCGCGGGCTTCCTCTTGATGCTGGCGGCGACCAAGCATGAGGAGGCGCGCGAGGCGGCGTTCCTGTCGGCGGTGCGGCGCCGCCAGATGGATGGATTGCTGCTGTTCGCCGGCGACAATTCCCACAAGGATTTCATGAAGGGGCTGGCGACGCTCGACCTGCCCTGCGTCACCGTCGACCGCGAGGTACCTGATAGTGTCATGGTTCGCGTCGATCACCGCGGCGGCGCGCTGGAGGCAACGCGCTATCTGATCGGCCTCGGCCATCGCCGGATCGCGTTGCTGACCGGAAGTGCTGCGGTGCTGCCAAGCTCGGAGCGGCTTGCGGGCTACCGGCAGGCGCATCAGGAGGCGAAGATCGAGGTCGATCCAACCCTGATCCGCCCGCACATGCAGGGCGCCAACACCGCCTTCAGCTCGGTGTGCCAGCTGCTGCAAATGACAAGACCGCCGACCGCGATCATCTCGCTCGGCACCAGCATGCTGGCCGAAGTGCTGGAGGCGATCACCAGCAACGGCCTGCGCTATCCGCAGGACGTATCGATCATGTGCAGCGGCGACACCGACCTGGCCCGCCATGCGACGCCCGCGATCTCAGCCCTGAGCTGGGACATGAACGAGGTCGGCCGCACCGCCGCGCGGCTGTTGCTGGAACGGATCCGCGAGCCCGACAAAGCCGGCAGCAGCGCCCCGGTGTTCCTGCCGACGCGCCTTATCCTACGCCATTCCTGCGCCGCACCGCCAACGCGGGGGCGGAAGTAACGCCGCGCCGATCAATCGACCAGCGGCGCCGCAGCGTATTGCGCGTCGGAGACGTGCTCCATCCAGGTCGCGTAGTCGCCGTCGAGCGCTTCGTGGATCGCGATGTGGCTCATGCCCGTGGTGGCGCCGCGCCGTGCCAATGCTTCTCGCCCGGCGGAATCCATACCACGTCACCCGGACGGATCACGCGGATCGGGCCGTCCCAGCTCTGCACATATCCGGCGCCGGCCGTGACGTAGAGCGTCTGGCCGAGCGGATGGGTGTGCCACGCCGTACGCGCACCCGGCTCGAAGGTGACGCGCGCGGCCTGCACACGCGCGGGTGCGGGTGCATTGACGATCCCGTCAGCCCATACCGTGCCGCTGAACCAATCGGCGCTGCCGCGCCGGCTTGCGATCGATCCTGCGCGCTTGATGTCCATTCGCAATCCTCTCGTCTATCCAGGCTGGAAACGGTTCCAGCATTTCGTCATTGCCGGCTATCGCCCCTCTCAATGACGGAGATCGCCCCTCTCAATGATGGAGCGAGACCGCGGTCGCGCTACTCTCAGCGCAGCACGAAACCCTCATAACCGCGCTGCGCGATCTGCGCGATGCGGTGCCGGTAGCCCTGGCCGACATAGGGCATGAACACGCGCGGCTTGCCCGCGATGTTGGCGCCCTGGTACCAGGAATTCGCCTTCGGATAGAGCGTGCGGCTGGCGGCGTCGGCGACATGCGCCATCCAGGCCCGCTCGGCGTCGCGTACCGGCTCGATCCGCGTCAATCCCTTGGCGCGCATGTTGCCGAGACAGGCGGTGATCCACTCGACATGGTTCTCGCAGGCATGGATCACGTTGCCGATGACAGAGGGGCTGCCCGGCCCGGTCACGACGAACAGGTTCGGAAAGCCCGACACCATCAGGCCGAGATAGGCGCTGGGCCCGTCGGCCCAGGCCTCCTTCAACGTCGCGCCGTCCCGCCCGCGGATCTGCATCGCGGCGAGCGCCCCGGTCATCGCGTCATAGCCCGTCGCCAGCACCAGCGCATCGAGCGTAAAGGACCGCGTCGCGGTCTCGACGCCGGTCTCGGTGACGGTCTCCAACGGCTCTGTGCGCAAATCGACCAGCTCGACATGCGGCAGATTGTAGGTCGCGAAATAACCGGTATCGATGCAGATGCGCTTGACGCCGAGCGGATAATCCTTCGGTGACAGCGCCTCCGCCGTCGCCCTGTCGTGCACGATGCCGCGGATCTTGTCGCGCACGAACTCGCAGGCGACGTCGTTGACGGCCTCGTCGGTCAGGATGTTCGGGAACGCGGTCAGGATACCGCCGCCGCCCTGCTCCCAAAGCTGTTCATAGCGCGCCCACTGCGCGTCCCGCTCCGGCACCGGTGCGTCGAGGGCATTCGCAGGAACCCGCCCGAACTCCGGCGTCTCGAGGCTCTCGCGATATTTCGCGATCACGGGCTCGGCGGCAGCGATGTCGGCTTCGGACAGCGGTGCATTGCGTGCAGGCACCGAGTAGTTCGGCGTGCGCTGGAATACGGTCAGGCGGCTCGCCGCCTTCGCGACCATCGGGATCGTCTGCACACCCGACGAGCCGGTGCCGATCACGGCAACGCGCAAGCCGGAAAAATCGATCTCCTGATGCGGCCATTGCCCGGTATGATAGACCGGCCCACGAAAACGCCCGAGGCCCGCGAGCTTCGGCTTGTTAGGCACCGAGAGATTGCCGGTCGCCATCACGCAAGTCGATGCGACGATGCAATCGCCGCGATCGGTGCGCAACGTCCAGCTCTCGCCTTCTTCGTCCCAGTCGGCGCCCGTCACGCGGGTGTCGAAGCGGATCAGGGAGCGCAGATCGAACCGGTCAGCGACACGCTGCGCGTAGCGCAGGATCTCCGGCTGGGCGGCGTATTTCTCGCTCCAGCGCCATTCCTGCCGCAACTCCTCCGACCAGCTGTAGGAATAGAACAGGCTCGGTATGTCGCAGCGCGCGCCGGGATAGCGATTCCAGTACCAGGTGCCGCCGACGTCGGACGCCGCCTCGATGCCGATCACCTTCAGCCCGAGCTCGCGCAACCGATAGATCGCATAGAGCCCGCCGAAGCCGGCACCGACCACGACGGCATCGCATTCGGCGACCAGCGGCGGCCTCGCGCCATGGTCCGGGCTCGTCTGCTCCAGTCTGCTCATTTGTCACATCTCTCCGGCCGCAGGAATATTGCCATCGGCGGGAACGCGCGCTAATCTGGAAACGTTTCCAGACTGGAAGCGCATACGATAATTGTCGCCGGACGTCAACGCGCCGGCCCTCGGCAAGGGGCCGCGCGCACGTCACAAGGCGATCAACGGACAATCAGGGAGTGACTGAGGGATGTTGGACGGATTTTGTCTTCGTGCGTGCCTGGCGGCCGCGGTAACCATCGGCGCGCTGTCGCCGGCACTCGCGCAGAAGAACTACGGCCCAGGGGTCTCGGATACCGAGATCAAGATCGGCAACATCATGCCCTATAGCGGCCCCGCTTCGGCCTACGGCGCGATCGGCAGGACCGAGGCGGCCTATTTCAGGATGATCAACGACCAGGGCGGCATCAACGGACGCAAGGTCAACTTCGTCAGCTACGACGACGGCTTTTCGCCGCCGAAATCGGTCGAGCAGGCACGCAAGCTGGTCGAGGGCGACGAGGTGCTGCTGGTGTTCCAGCCGCTCGGCACCGCGCCTAATGTCGCGATCCAGAAATATCTGAACGGCAAGAAGGTCCCTCACCTCTTCATCGCATCGGGCGCGACGCGTTTCGGCGATCCGCAAGGCTTTCCCTGGACGATGGGCTGGCAACCGAACTACCAGAGCGAAGGGCGGATCTACGCCAGATACATCCTGGACAAATTCCCGAACGGCAAGATCGCGGTGCTCTGGCAGAACGACGATGCCGGCAAGGATGCGCTCAAGGGGCTGCGCGACGGCCTCGGCGACAAGGCGAGCAGCATGATCGTCGCCGACAAGTCCTACGAGCTGACCGATCCGACGCTGGATTCGCAGATAGTGGCGCTGCGGGCCTCCGGCGCCGACATCCTGTTCACCTGGGCGGCGCCAAAGGGCGCGGCGCAGACCATCAAGAAAGTCGCCGAGCTCGGCTGGAAGCCGACCTTCTTCCTGACCTCCACCGCGACGTCGGTCGCCTCGGTGATGCGCGCCGCCGGCATCGAGCATTCGCAGGGCATCATCTCGGTCGCCTACCTCAAGGATCCGACCGACACGATCTGGAACGACGATGCCGAGACCAGGGAATGGCGGGCGTTCATGGACAAGTACATGCCCGACGGCGACAAGACCAACGGCAATCACGTCTATGGCTACGCCGCTGCGCAAACGCTCGCGCAGGTGCTCAAGCAGTGCGGCGATGATCTCACACGCGAGAACGTGATGAAGCAGGCTGCCGGCCTGAAGGACTTCGCGCCGAAGATGATCCTGCCTGGGATCAGGATCAACACCAGCGCAACGGACTTCCGTCCGATCGAACAGTCGCAGCTGGTGCGGTTCGAGGGCGAGAGCTGGAAGCTGTTCGGCAACATCATCACCGGCGAGGTCGGCAGCGAATAGTGCGCCTGCGCACACTGTTCAATGAGAGGACGGAACGGGACGCAAAGCTGAGGCAATTCGCGTCGCGAGGACGCGGGTGTTTGACTCACGGGCGTGCAGCATGTTCGACGTCGTCCCTGCGAAAGCAGGGACCCATAACCACAAACGGTCGTTATTGCGCGACGCCGGAACTACGAGTCGCAATCACAACACCCGCCGCGGAGTATGGGTCCTGCTTTCGCAGGGACGACACCGAGTGTGTTGCTTGACAGTTGAGCTCGAAACTCTATTCCGAACGCACATCACCCGCCCTACCCGGCCGGCGTCAGGATCGCCTGCTGTGCTGCATGCCAGCTCGCTTCGTCGGGCGCGCAGAGCAAGCCGCCGGTCAGATTGACCGGCTTGTAGGGCGATCCGTCGAAATGTGCGCTGTAGCCGCCGGCCTCGCGATGCAACAGCCAGCCCGCGGCATGGTCCCACGGCATCAGCTTGTTGTAGAACAAGAGATGGCAATGGCCGGACGCCGCCATGCGATACTCATGCGCGGCGCATCTGAGCCAGGCGCTGACGCCAAGCCTGGACAGATTGCCGGCGACGATTGGGCGCAGCGCCTCAGACAGAAAGTTGACGCCAACCACCGCGTCCATCTGCTTGACCGGCACCGCCGGGGCTACCTTCAAATCATGCCGCCTGCCGTCCGGCATTTCGAGCCACGCCCCCTCGCCGCGCAGCGCGAACGCAGTGTCGTTGCTGACCGGGTCATGGATCGCGCCGAACACGATTTCGCCGCGCATCGTGGCCGCCACCATGGAGCCGAACAGCGGCAGGCTCGAGGTAAAATTCCTCGTGCCGTCGATCGGATCGATGATGAAGGCAAGCTCAGCGGTTCCGACCTGATCGAGCGCGGCCGGATCGCGTGCCGTGCCCTCCTCGCCGATCACGACCGCATTCGGAAACGCCCGGAGCAACGCGACCGAGATCGCCTGCTCCGCAAGTTCATCGGCTTCGGTCACCACGTCGAATGCCGATGTCTTGGTCCGGACCTCGATCTCCCGCACGCGGCGGAACCGCGGCATGATCTCGGTGCGGCCGACTTCGGCGAGGATGTTTCCGATGTTCAGCGCATCGGCATGGGACAGTTTCACGCGGCATTCTCCTGCGTTGCGCCGGCATCCTATCGCAGGATCATGACTGCGCGGCAATCACCGGCGCTGGTTGTAGACATCGATGCAGACGGCACCCAGCAGGACGAGGCCCTTGATCACTTGCTGATAGTCGATGCCGATGCCGAGGATCGACATGCCGTTGTTCATCACGCCCATGATCATGGCACCGACCACCGCGCCGCCGACCCGGCCGACGCCGCCATAGGCCGAGGCGCCGCCGATGAAGCAGGCGGCGATCACGTCGAGCTCGAAGCCAAGGCCTGCCTTCGGCGTCGCAGTGTTGAGGCGGGCAGCAAACACCAGCCCGGCGAGCGCCGCCAGCACGCCCATGTTGACGAAGGTGAAGAAGGTCAGCCGCTCGGTCTTCACGCCCGAGAGCTTCGCCGCCTTGGCGTTGCCGCCGACCGCATAGATCTGGCGGCCGATCACGGTCCGCCGCGTGACGAAACCGTACAGCGCGATCAGCAACGTCATGATGACGAGCACGTTCGGCAGGCCGCGATGCGAGGCGATCAGATAGGTGAAGTAGAGCACCGCGCCCGCCAGCGCGATGCTCTTGGCGATGAAGAACGCGTAGGGCTCGACCTCGATGCCGTGCGACTGCTCGCGCGCCCGGCTCTTGGCGCTCGCGAGCACCAGCGCGAACGCCAGCACGACGCCGATCAGGAGCGAGGTCGGATAGAGCGTGCCGGCGCTCGGAAACAGCTCGGGGATGAAGCCCGACGACAGCTTCTGGAAGGTCGGCGGAAACGGCCCGACCGACCGGCCCTGCAGCACCGCGAGCGCAAGGCCCTTGAACACCAGCATGCCCGCCAGCGTCACGATGAAGGACGGAATCTTGAAATAGGCGACCCAGTAGCCCTGCGCAGCGCCGATCGCGGCACCGATCAAGAGACAGACGATGAAGGCAGTCGGGTAGTCGACATGGTAGCTCACCATCAGCACCGCCGCGACCGCGCCGACGAATCCGGCGACCGAGCCGACCGAAAGGTCGATATGCCCGGTGACGATCACGAGCAGCATGCCGAGCGCCATGATCACGATGTAGCTGTTCTGCAGCACGAGATTGGTGAGATTGACCGGCTGCAACAGCGTGCCGTCGGTCACGATCTCGAAGAACAGCATGATCGCAAGCAGCGACAGCAGCATGCCGTAGTTGCGCAGATTGTTCTTGATGAAGCCGGAATGCTTGGGGGTCTCGGGAAGTGACACCGTCTTGTCGGTCATTGTGCTCCGTCTCCCGCCCGTACCTCGCTGTCGTGGGCGCCATTCCCGGACATCCTGACATTGCGCATGATGGCGCGCATGATCTTCTCCTGCGTCGCATCGTCCTTCGCGAACTCGCCGACGAAGGCGCCGTCGTTCATCACGCAGATCCGGTCGCAGATGCCGAGCAATTCCGGCATTTCCGACGAGATCACCACGACGCCCTTGCCGGCCTCCGCGAGCTCGTTGATGATACAATAGATCTCGTATTTTGCCCCGACGTCGATGCCGCGGGTCGGCTCGTCCAGCAGCAGCACCTGCGGATCGGTCATCAGCCATTTCGACAGCACCACCTTCTGCTGGTTGCCGCCCGAGAGCTGTCCGGCCTCCTGATAGACGTCGGAACAGCGGATCCGCATCCGGCTGCGGTAGTCGCTCGCGGCCTTCAGCTCGACGACATCGTCGATCACGCCGCGATCCGACACCTGGCGCAGGCTCGCCAGCGTCACGTTCTTGCGGACGTCGTCGGCGAGGATCAACCCGAGCTGCTTGCGGTCCTCGGTGACATAGGCGAGGCCGGCATGGATCGCAGCCGGCACGCTGGCAAGGTTGGCCTCGCGTCCGTCAAGGCTGATCCTGCCGGAGATATTGTAGCCCCAGGCCCTGCCGAACAGGCTCATGGCGAACTCGGTGCGGCCGGCGCCCATCAGGCCGGCGATGCCGACCACCTCGCCGCGGCGCACCCTGAAATCGACGTTCTTGATCACCTGCCGGGCGGTGTGCAGCGGGTGATACACCGACCAGTTCTCCACCGTCATCACGGGATTGCCGATCGCAACGTTTCGCTCCGGGAAACGATGCGCGAGATCGCGGTTGACCATGCTGCGGATGATCCGGTCCTCGTCGACCTGCTCGATCCGGCAATCGAGGCTGTCGACGGTGCGGCCGTCGCGCAGCACCGTGATCCGGTCGGCGACCCGCGCGACCTCGTTGAGCTTGTGCGAGATCAGGATCGAGGCGATGCCCTGCTCGCGGAATACCAGCAGCCGGTCCAGCAGCGCGGCGCTGTCGGCCTCGTTGAGGCTCGCGGTCGGCTCGTCCAGGATCAGGAGACGCACCTTCTTCGACAGCGCCTTGGCGATCTCGACCAGCTGCTGCTTGCCGACGCCGAGATCGGTGACGAGAGTGTCCGGCGATTCCCGCAGGCCGACCTGTGCCAGCAGCTCTGCCGTCCGCCGGTACACCGCGTTGCGGTCCACCACCCCGAACCGCGACGGTGCACGCGACAGAAAGATGTTCTCGGCGATCGACATCAGCGGGATGAGCGCCAGCTCCTGGTGGATGATGATGATCCCCAGCGCCTCGGAGTCGTTGATGTAGCGGAACCGGCGCTCCTCGCCATCGAACAGGATCGACCCTTCATAGCTGCCGGCGGGATAGACCCCGCTCAGCACCTTCATCAGGGTCGACTTGCCCGCACCATTCTCGCCGACCAGCGCATGGATCTGCCCGGCTTCCACGGTGAAATTGACGTCGCGCAGTGCCTGCACGCCGGCAAAGCTCTTGCTGACGTTACGCATCTCAAGCATCGCCGTCATCGGATCACATCCCGCAACGTCACTAGGCCTCGGCGCTATCAGCCCCGCTCGCCCGCCTTAGTCGAATTGCGAACGCTTGTAGTAGCCGCTGTCAATCAGGACTTTCTCCCAATTGGTCTTATCCACCACGACCGGCTTCAGCAGATAGGACGGAACCACCTTGACCCCGTTGTTGTAGGTCTTGGTGTCGTTGACACTGACCTCCTTCTTGCTCAGCACGGCATCGACCATGTCGGCCGTGACCTTGGCGAGATCGCGGGTGTCCTTGAAGATGGTCGAATATTGCTCGCCGCGCAGCATGGCCTTGATCGAGGGCACCTCGGCATCCTGGCCGCTGACGAACGGCATCGGCTGATCCTTGCTGCCGTAACCGACGCCCTTCAGGGAGGAGATGATGCCGATCGACAGGCCGTCATAGGGCGATAGCACGGCATCGACGCGCTTCTTGCCGTAGAAGGCGCTGAGCAGGTTGTCCATCCGTGCCTGCGCGGTCGCGCCGTCCCAGCGCAAGGTCGCGACCTTGCCCATGCCCGTCTGGCCGCTCGCGACGACAAGCTTGCCGCTGTCGATATAGGGCTTCAGCACCGACATCGCGCCGTCGTAGAAGAAATAGGCGTTGTTGTCGTCGGGCGAGCCGCCGAACAGCTCGATGTTGAAAGGACCCTTGCCGTCCTTCAGCCCGAGCGCATTCACGATCGACCCTGCCTGCAGCACGCCGACCTGGAAATTGTCGAAGGTCGCGTAATAGTCGACGTTCGGCGTGTCCCGGATCAGTCGGTCATAGGCGATCACCGTGATGCCCTGGGCCTTGGCCTGCTTCAGCGCATCGGACAACGTGGTGCCGTCGATCGCCGCGATGACCAGGACCTTGGCGCCCTTGGTCACCATGTTCTCGACCTGGGAGAGCTGGTTCGGGATGTCGTCGTCGGCATACTGCAGGTCAGTGCCGTAGCCGCGTTCCTTCAGCACCTTGACCATGTTGTTGCCGTCGTCGATCCAGCGCGCCGAGGACTTGGTCGGCATCGCGATGCCGATGGTCGGCTTGCTCTGGGCGCGTGCGTCCGGTGCGGTCGCAGTAAGACCTGCCAACGCCAGTGCGATCAACGAGACCTTCAGTTTGAACATGCTTCGCTCCCTTGGTTTTTTTGAGTTGAGGGTACCGTTGCCGTGGACCGCGTCAATCGACGGCTATCATTCGTGGGCCGGCCGCAGATCTACGGCGATGTCGGATCGGCGCCAGGACCGTCACGACCCGAAATTGCGGAATGTCGATTGAACCCGTCAACAGCGCCAATGCTCACTCCGCACAGTCAGCCATGTCGATCCTGCAATACCAAGTTCACCCGCGAGTCATGTCGTGGGATGAACGAGGTGTCGGAATGACGTGGAGGATCATGAGGCGCCGGTCTCCCGGAACTGTTGGCAAGCGCTACCACCCGCCAGACTTTCTGGTGGTACGTCACCGTCTCGAGCAACCTTTGGTGGATGCCACCCCTACTATATGAATGCGCGCACCGACTGGCCATTTATTTAGATAGCCAAATAAATTTATCGGAGGCATGGAGGCTCACGAGGCGTTATCTCCCGAAATAATTGAGCAAGCCTCGCCATCCGCTAGGTGCGGCGCTGCTTCCGACAACCTTTGGTGAGATTGTGCCCCTACTATGCGATGGAGGCAAGCATCATTTATTTAACTTCCAGAATAAATTAATCAGAACTGACGGCCGGCCCGCGGCAGCGGCCTTCAGGCGTCGATGTCAGACAGATCGTCAACAACAAGCAACGCTCCGGCGAAATCGTCGTCGCTGAAATAGGTGCTGCGGGTGATGACCACGGGGATGCCCGCCCGCGCGGCGGCGGCGAGGCCGTTGCCGGAATCCTCGACGGCAATGCAATCCGCCGGTCCGAGCCCAAGCCGCGCCAGCACCTCGACATAGACATCGGGTGCCGGCTTCTTCCGCGGCACGTCGTCGCCGGCGACGATCGCCTCGAACAGATCGGCCCAGTCCAACCCCAAGGCGACCGACAGCAGCGCATCGATATTGCCGTGCGAGGTCGTCGTGGCGATTGCCAGGCGCTGGCCGCGGCTGCGCGCGCCGGCGAGCCAGGCCCGCACGCCCGGCCACAACGGGCAGTCACCCGCTGCAATCAGCGCGGCGTAGCGCTTGGTCTTGATCCCGTGCAGGTCGGCAATGTCGGCGAATGTCAGCGACGGAACCGCGTTGCGCTGGTCGAAGGCGCGGATGCGCTCCTTGCCTCCGGCAACCCGAAGCAGCCGCGCGTAGGTGACCTGGTCCCAGAACCAATCGAGGCCGGCCTCGGCGAACGCCTCATTGAAGGCGCGGCGATGCACTTCCTCGGTTTCGGCGAGCGTGCCGTCGACATCGAAGATCAACGCGCGGGCGCCCGCAATGATGTGGCGCATCCCGGCGTTCCTGATGCCGGCGAGCGCCTGGTTCATTGTGCCTCGCCCGCCGCGCCGGTCCCTTTCGCGAACACGCGGCTGGCGAGCACGTCACCGGCCTCGATCGACATGACGTCGTCGGCAGTGAGCGTGCGGTCGAGCTTTGCCACGATCCGGTTGGCCTGGCGCAGCCGGATGCGGTCGAGCGCGTTGCGGATCGAGCGCGCATTGGAGAACAGCGGCTGTTGCTTGCGGATGCCGATGTACCGGGTGAAGGCCTCGCGTGCTTCCGGAGAGAAACGATAATTCTGCCGCTGCAACATCAGCTCGGCGATCCAGAGCAGCTCCCCGTCAGAATAGTCCGGGAAATCGATGTGATGCGCGATGCGGGAGCGGAACCCCGGATTGCTCTGGAAGAATTTCTCCATACGGTCGCCATAGCCGGCCAAGATCACCACCAGATCCTCGCGCTGCTGCTCCATGATCTGCAGCAGGATCTCGATCGCCTCCTGGCCGTAGTCACGCTCATTCTCGGGACGGTACAGATAATAGGCCTCATCGATGAACAGCACGCCGCCCATCGCCTTCTTCAGGATCTCCTTGGTCTTCGGCGCGGTGTGGCCGATATATTGCCCGACGAGGTCATCGCGCGTGACGCTGATGACGTGGCCGCGGCGCACGAAGCCGAGCTTGTGCAGGATGCCGGCCATCCGCAGCGCGACCGTAGTCTTGCCGGTGCCGGGATTGCCGGTGAACGACATGTGCAGCGTCGGGAAAGTCGTCGCCAGCGCCATCTTCTGCCTGATGCGTTCGACCAGCAGCAGCGAGGCGATCTCCCAGATGCGGGTCTTCACGGGCTTGAGGCCGATCAGTTCGGAATCGAGCTGGTCGAGCACGTCGCCGATGCCGAGATCGGCGAATTCATGCCGGAGATCGATGCTCTCGGGCGGGGTCTCGCGGATCTGTTCTTGCGGTTGCGTCATTATCCTCTCGCTTCGAGAAAAGCTCCGTCGCCGCGGCGGCGACGACGGAGAAGTGCATCCGGACCAGGACGGTCGAGGGAGCAATCCGCCTGGCTTGCAAGCCGGACGCGGTCAACGATCGGTGTAGCGTTCGCCCTCGGGGCGGGTTACTGCATAGGAATGCGTCGCGTAATGCAGGTTGCGTCCGGCAGCCTCCTGGCGGTCGAGGCGGAAGCCGGGTTCCTCGCGCGGCCGGTTGACGATGAAGGAGATGCGAACCGACTCCCAGCCGGGGCCGGAATCGAAGCCGGAGATCCGGATGTAGCGGTCGCCATAGACCCGCCGGCAATCGGCAAGCTCCTTCATGATGCCGGCCGCATCGCGCAGGTCGAACATCGGCAGGCCCCACATGTCCCAATAGGTGTTGCGGGGATGCGGATCGTCGGTGAACTCGATGTTCACCGCCCAGCCCTTGTCGAGGCAGTATTGCACCTGCGCAGCGATCTGCTCATCGGTGAGATCGGGCAGGAAAGAGAAGCAGCCTTGGGTCACGCGCATGAGAAACTCCTGTCAGACCGCCATGCTCGGCGTGGGAACGAAATCGGGGGCGTCGGTCGACTCATAGTTGAAGGTGACGTCCTTCCAGACGTCGAGCGCCTCGCGCAGCGGCGTGCAGGTCTGCGCCGCCTTGGCCAGGATCTCCGGCCCTTCGTGGACGTAGTCGCGTCCCTCGTTGCGGGCGAGGATCATGGCTTCCAGCGCGACGCGGTTGGCGGTGGCGCCGGCCTGGATGCCGCGGGGATGGCCGATCGTGCCGCCGCCGAACTGCAGCACGACGTCCTCGCCGAGCAGGTCGAGCAGCTGGTGCATCTGGCCGGCATGAATGCCGCCGGAGGCCACCGGCATCAGCTTGTTGAGGCTCGCCCAGTTCTGGTCGAAGAACACGCCGTGCTCGAGCTGCATCGGGTTGAAGTCCTCGCGGCAGATGTCGTAGTAGCCGCGCGTGGTGTTCGGGTCGCCCTCGAGCTTGCCGACCACCGTGCCGGCATGGATATGATCGACACCGGCGAGCCGCATCCATTTCGCGATCACGCGGAACGAGACGCCGTGGCTGCGCTGCCTGGTGTAGGTCGAGTGGCCGGCGCGATGCAGATGCAGGATCATGTTGTTCCTGCGCGCCCATTTCGCCATCGACTGGATCGCGGTATAGCCGATCACGAGGTCGATCATGACGATGTTGGAGCCGAGCTCATGGGCGAACTCGGCACGCTCGTACATGTCCTCCATGGTCGCCGCGGTGACGTTGAGATACGTGCCCTTGATCTCTCCAGTCGCGGCCTGCGCGCGGTTGACCGCCTCCATGCAGTACAGGAAGCGCTCGCGCCAGTGCATGAAGGGCTGCGAGTTGATGTTCTCGTCGTCCTTGGTGAAGTCGAGCCCGCCTTTCAACGCTTCATAGACGACGCGGCCGTAGTTACGGCCGGACAGGCCGAGCTTCGGCTTCACGGTGGCGCCGAGCAAGGGACGGCCGAACTTGTCGAGCCGCTCGCGCTCCACCACGATGCCGGTCGCCGGACCCTGGAACGTCTTCACATAGGCGACCGGCAGCCGCATGTCCTCGAGGCGCAGCGCCTTCAGCGGCTTGAAGCCGAACACGTTGCCGATGATCGAGGCGGTCAGGTTCGAGATCGAGCCCGGCTCGAACAGGTCGAGGTCGTAGGCGATATAGGCGAAGTAGCTGCCCGGCGAGTTCGGCACCGGATCGACGCGATAGCACTTTGCCCGGTATTTCTCCGCGGCGGTCAGCCGATCGGTCCACACCACGGTCCAGGTCGCGGTCGAGGATTCGCCAGCCACCGCCGCGCAGGCTTCGGTCGGATCGACGCCGTCCTGCGGCGTGACGCGAAACAGCGCGATCACGTCGGTGTCCTTGGGCTCGTAGTTCGGCTCCCAATAGCCCATCCGCTTGTATTCCATCACGCCGGACTTGTAGCGATCCTTGCCACGCACTGTAATCGATGGCTGTATGTTCATCTCAATCTCCTGTCGTCGTTCGTCGCCGTCTGCTCAGGCGGCCTGGGTGATCTTTCCAATCTGCGGATCGAGCGCGCCGGCGCGATAGCGACGGGCCATCTCCGGCAGTGCAACCACCTTGATCCGGGCCGCATTGCCGGCCGTGCCGAATTGCTCGAAGCGGTCACGGCAGAGTTCGCGCAGCGCATCCATCGCTGGCTTCAGGAATTTGCGCGGATCGAACTCGCTCTTCGACTGCACGGCGACCTTGCGAAAGGCGGCGGCCATCGCCAGGCGGCAATCGGTGTCGATATTGACCTTGCGCACGCCGTGCTTGATGCCGCGAACGATCTCCTCGACCGGCACGCCCCAGGTCTGCGGCATCTCGCCGCCGAACTGGTTGAACAAGTCCTGCAGCGCTTGCGGCACCGAGGACGAGCCGTGCATCACCAGATGCGTGTTGGGCAGACGCGTATGGATCTCCTCGACCACGCGCATCGCCAGGATCTCGCCGTCGGGCCGCCGCGTGAACTTGTAGGCGCCGTGCGAGGTGCCCATCGCGATCGCGAGCGCATCGACCTTGGTGGCACGGACGAAATCGACCGCCTGGTCGGGATCGGTGAGCAGCTGGTCATGGCTCAGCTTGCCTTCGACGCCGTGACCGTCCTCCTGCTCGCCGCCGCCATGCTCGAGCGAGCCGAGCACGCCGAGCTCGCCTTCGACCGACGCACCGACCCAGTGCGCCATATCGACCACCCGGCGGGTGATATCGACATTGTAGTCATAGTCGGCCGCGGTCTTGGCGTCGGCCTTGAGCGAGCCGTCCATCATGACGGAGGTGAAGCCGTAGCGGATCGCAGTGGCGCAGGTCGCCTCCTCGTTGCCGTGATCGAGATGCAGGCAGAGCGGGATCTGCGGATACATCTCCTCCAGTGCGTCGATCATCTTCGCCAGCATGATGTCGTTGGCGTAGGACCGTGCGCCGCGCGAGGCCTGGATGATCACAGGCGCATCGCAGGCCGCCGCCGCCTCCACGATGGCGAGGCCCTGCTCCATGTTGTTGATGTTGAAGGCCGGCACGCCGTAGCCGCGTTCGGCGGCGTGATCCAGCAATTGCCTCAGGGTTATCCGCGCCATGGTGGCGTCCTCCTTTCAATTCGCTCGTTGAATGAGCTGCTTTGCTGCAGCTGCGATCACCGCAGGCGTGATGCCGAATTCGCGGTAGAGCACGTCGGCCGGCGCGGAGGCGCCGAAGCCAGTCATGCCCACGAATACGCCGTCGTCGCCGAGCCAGCGGGCCCAATCGCCCTCGGCTGCGGCTTCCACACCGACGCGCGGCGCTTTGCCGAGCACCTGGGCGCAATAGTCGCGCGGCTGCTGGCGGAACAGGTCGAAGCACGGGGCCGAGACGACCGCGGCCTTCACCCCTTCTTCCGCCAGCAGCTTTGCGGCTTCGAGCACGATCGCCACCTCCGAACCCGTTGCAATCAGGGTGACGTCACGCCCGAAGACCGGCTCGACGAGAACGTAGGCGCCGAGCGCGACCTGGTTGTCCTTGCTGCCGTCGCGGACCGTCGGCAGCGCCTGCCGAGACAGGCAGAGGATCGACGGCGAGGTCTCTGCCTTCAGCGCACAGTCCCAGGCTTCCGCCGTCTCGACCGCATCGGCCGGACGGAACACCAGCACGTTCGGGATCGCGCGCAGCGCCGCCAGGTGCTCCACCGGCTGATGCGTCGGCCCGTCCTCACCAAGCCCGATCGAATCATGGGTCATCACATGGATGACGCGGATACCCATCAATGCTGCAAGCCGGATCGCCGGCCGGCTGTAATCGGCAAAGCTGAGGAAAGTGCCGCCATAGGGGATGAATCCGCCATGCAGCGCGATGCCGTTCATCGCCGCCGCCATGCCATGCTCACGAATGCCATAGTGGATATAGCTGCCGTCGAGTGTTTCCGGCCGCACCGAGACCTGCGACTTCGCCAGCGTGAGATTGGAGTGCGTGAGGTCGGCCGATCCGCCCAGGAGATTGGGCAATACCTCCGCGATCACGTCGATGACCTGCTGCGAGGCCTGCCGCGTGGCGAGCTTCGGCCGCTCGGTCGCGAAGCGTTCGACGAGCGCCGCCATCGCCTTGGTATAGGCGCAGGGCAGTTTCCGGTTCAGTGCATCGTGGAACGGTGACCGTTCGCCCTTGTCGCCCTTGCAGGCACTGCGCGAACGCTCGATCCAGGCCCGCCGCGCGTCGCTGCCACGGCCGCCGAGCTCGCGCCATTCGGCCAGCACCACATCGGGGATCTCGAAGGCCGGATACGGCCAGCGCAGCGCGCTGCGGGTCTTCGCCACCTCGTCGGTGCCGAGCGGCGCACCATGCACCTTCTCACTGCCCTGCCGGTTCGGCGCACCGAAGCCGATCACCGTGCGGCAAGCGATCAGCGACGGACGATCGCTCGCTCGGGCCTGCCTGATCGCCGCAGAGATTGCCTGCGGATCGTGGCCGTCGATGCGGCAGATGTTCCAGCCGCTGGCCGCAAACCGCGCCGTCTGGTCGTCCGAACACGACAGCGAGGTGGCGCCGTCGATCGAGATCTGGTTGTCGTCGAACAACACGATCAGCCGGTTCAGCCGCAAATGGCCGGCGAGCGAGATCGCCTCATGGCTGAGGCCTTCCATCAGGCAGCCATCGCCGGCGATCACATAGGTGTAGTGGTCGACGAGGTCGTCGCCGAAGCGGGCGTTCATCAAGCGCTCGGCGAGCGCCATGCCGACCGCAGTCGCGATCCCCTGCCCGAGCGGCCCGGTCGTGGTCTCGACACCGGGCGTATGACCATACTCAGGATGTCCCGGGGTTTGCGATCCCCATTGCCTGAAGGCCTTGAGCTGATCGAGCGTCATGCGCTCGTAGCCGGTCAGATAGAGCAGTGCGTAGAGCAGCATCGAGCCGTGCCCGGCCGACAGCACGAAGCGGTCGCGGTCGGGCCAGGCCGGATCGGCCGGGTCGAACTTCAGGAAGTCGGTGAACAGCACGGTCGCGACATCGGCCATGCCCATCGGCATGCCCGGATGGCCGGACTTCGCCTGCTCCACCGCGTCGATGGCGAGGAAGCGGATGGCGTTGGCCATCTCGTCGTGGCTGATTTCGGGCCGGCTGGCAACGGACGCAAGTGCGGTCATATCGTTCGCCTCTTTCGTTCGATCAATTGCAGGATCAGCGGGGTGAGGATGAGCTGCATCGCGAGGTCGAGCTTGGCGCCGTGAATCACGATCGAATTGGCGCGCGACATGAAGCTGTTCGGGATCATCGAGAGCAGATAGGGAAAATCGATGCCGCGCGGGTTCTTCAACCGGATCACGACCATCGATTCATCCGGTGTCGGGATCCAGCGCGCGATGAACGGGTTCGACGTATCGACCGTCGGCACGCGCTGGAAGTTGATGTCGGTCTCGCTGAATTGCGGGCAGATGTAATTCACATAGTCCGGCATGCGGCGCAGGATGGTGTCGGTCACCGCCTCGGTGGAGTAGCCGCGATGGCTGCGATCGCGATGCAGCTTCTGGATCCATTCGAGGTTGATGACCGGCACGACGCCAATCTTGAGGTCGGCGTGTTGCGCGACATTCACCTTGTCGGTGACCACAGCGCCGTGCAGGCCCTCGTAGAACAGCAGATCGGAATTCTCCGGCAGCGCCTCCCATGCGGTGAAGGTGCCGGGCTTGGCGCCGTAGAGCCGCGCTTCCTCCTCGTCATGCACATAGTGCCGCGTCGTTCCGGTGCCGGTCTCGGCATAGTCGCTGAACAGCCTCTCCAGTTCCTCGAACAGGTTGGTCTCGGGGCTGAAATGACTGAAATGCTTGTCGCCGCGCTCGGCCTTCTCCAGCATCTGGCTGCGCATCTCCGCGCGGTCGTAACGGTGGAACGCGTCGCCCTCGATATAGGCCGCGACCACATTCTCGCGACGGAAGATATTCTCGAACGTCTTCTTCACCGAGGTGGTGCCGGCGCCGGACGAACCGGTGATCGAGATGATGGGATGTCGACGAGACATGCGCTCCCCCTCAGCGGAACAGGCCGCGCCGCGCGAACAGCGGGGCATCGCTGCTCTCGAACAACGGCTCGACGGTCAGGTGGATCGCATCGACGTCGCGCACGGCGCGCGCCGATCCCATGATGAGCGGCACGCGCTGATGCGGCGTGCGTGCCGAGAGTTCGAGAATGCGCGACCGGCCGCTCGAGGCGGCGCCGCCCGCCCACTCCATGATCAGTGCGATCGGATGCGCCTCGTACAGCAGGCGCAGCCGGCCTTCACGGTAGCCCTGGCGCGCATCCGCCGGATACAGGAACACGCCGCCACGCATCAGGATGCGGTAGGCTTCGGCCACCAGCGAGCCGATCCAGCGCATGTTAAAATCCTGCCCGCGCTCACCGTTCACGCCGGCAAGGCACTCGTCGATGTAGTTGCGCACCGGGCCGCTCCAGTGCCGCCGGTTCGAGGCGTTGATGGCGAATTCCGTCGCGTTCTGCGGCACCCGGAGGTCGCGCGCAGTCAGGACGAACTCGCCGGCTCGCGGATCCAGCGTGAAGCAGTCGACGCACTGGTCGAGCGCCAGCACCAGCACGGTCTGCGGACCGTAGATGAAGCAGCCCGCGGCACATTGCGCCGTACCGGGCTCGAAGAAGGTCGAGATGATGTCGTTTCCCTTCGGCCGGATCGAGAAGATCGTGCCGATCGAGATGTTGTTTTCGAGATTGGCGGATCCATCGAGCGGATCGATCGCGACGCAGACCGGCGCATCGGGATCGAGCGTCTCCGGCAGCTCGACCTCCTCCGAGAGAACCGCGGCGACCGGCGCGGTGCGCAGGGCATCCCGCATCAGGCGGTCGGCGACGATGTCGATGGTCTTCTGGCGATCGCCGTCGGGATTGACCCCGCCGCTCTCGCCGCCGATGCCGGCGAGCGGCCCAGCAGCGATGATGCGCGAGAGCTCGATCGCGGCACCGGCGAGGGCTTCGATCACCGCAACGGTCGCCGCGCGCAGCGGGTTGTGCTGCGTCGGCCACTCCAGATGGGCATGTAGTGCAGGACGAATCTCCACCGGCCTCTCCCTTTGATCGCGCCCTCTGTCCCGAGGTATCGAGAGGCGACCGCAGCGGAGTCGCCTTCGGCCTATCAACGCGCGAATTGCCCAATTAGGGAAATTTCATTATCTTGGGTCTGGGCAAAGTATTTCTTATGGAGCTCTGATGGCCGGCAACTTCTCGCGGGATCTCACCATCCGCCAGCTGCGCGCGCTGTCGGCCGTGCACGCGGCCCGCTCGATCACGTCGGCGGCCAACCAGCTGAACCTGACGCAGCCGGCGGTGACGCTGCAGCTCCGTAACCTGCAGGCGCTCGCGGGATTGCCGCTGATCCAGCGCACCGGCGACGGCATGGCGCTGACCGATGCCGGCGCGCATGTGCTGGCGCTCATCGGGCGGATCGAGGCGGCGCTGAAGGACTGCGAGCAGTCGCTCGACATGATCGCCGGCCGCAGCGGCGGCCGCGTCGCGATGGGCGCGGTCTCGACCGCGAAATACTTCGTGCCGTTCGCGATCGCTGCGTTCTCACGCCGCTTTCCCAAGATCGAAGTGACTCTCAGGATCGGCAACCGCGAGGAAATCCGCGACGCGCTGCGCGGCTACGATCTCGACATCGCGGTGATGGGCCGGCCGCCGGCCGATGTCGAAGTCGAGATGAAGCCACTCGGCCGACATCCGCACTTCATCATCGCCGCACCCGATCATCGGCTGGCGCGGCGGCGGCACGTCGCGACATCGGAACTCGCCAATGAAACCTTCATCACCCGCGAGCAGGGATCGGGCACGCGGATGCTGATGCAGCAATATTTCGAGCGGGTCGGACTGGAGCCGAAGCTCGGCATGGCGATGGACAGCAACGAGACCATCAAGCAGGCGGTGATGGCCGGGCTCGGCATCGCCTTCATTTCCCAGCACACGGTGTTCCATGAACTGGAGGATGGCCGCCTGGTGGTGCTCAAGGTGAAGGGCCTGCCGATCGTCCGGCAGTGGCACGCAATCAGGCGCACCGACAAGATCCTGCTGCCGCCCGCGCAGGCCATGCTGGACTTCCTGGGCAAGGAGGGTTGGCGCTATCTGCCGAATTCGCGCTAACCGCGCGCTGCCGGGAGGCCCGTTCGATCGAAAAAATCGAGTTAACGCCGTATGTTAAGCATTGAAGTTCCCGCGAACGCATGTCACATCTTGAGTGCGGTCAGTGGCGGACCGTATCCCTGCGAGGGAGGATGCACTGCAAAACCAGTCCCCGCCGATGCCTGACTTCAAGGCGTTATTCGAGGCGGCGCCCGGCCTTTATCTGGTGCTGACCCAGCCCGACTTTCATATCGTGGCAGCAAGCGACGCCTATCTGCGCGCCACCAGGACCGAGCGCGCGGCGGTCCTCGGGCGCAACCTGTTCGAGATCTTTCCCGACAATCCGGACGATCCTGCTGCCGACGGCGTGCGGAACCTGCGCGCCTCACTCGAGCGCGTGGTCCAGTTCCGCCGCCCCGACACCATGTCGGTGCAGAAATACGATATCCGCAAGCCCGAGTCGGAGGGCGGCGGATTCGAAGAGCGCTACTGGAGCCCGCGCAATACGCCGGTGTTCGGGCCGACCGGACAGTTCATCTACATCATCCATCGGGTCGAAGACGTCACCAGCTTCATTCAGCTGAAGCAGCGCGGCGCCGAGCAGGACAAGCTGACCGACCGGCTGCGCGAGCGCACCGAACAGATGGAGGCTGAAATCTTCATGCGCGCCCGCGAGGTCGAGGCCGCGCGCGAACAGCTCGAAACCGAGCAGAAGCTGCGCCAGGTGCAGAAGATGGAGGCGGTCGGGCACCTCTCCGGCGGCATAGCCCACGACTTCAACAATATCCTGACCGTCATCACCGGCCTGATCGACATCCTCGCAGAGGCCGTCGAACATGATGCCGCGCTATCGTCTGTCGCCAAGATGATCACCGACGCGGCATTTCGCGGTGCCGAAGTGACCAAGCACCTGCTGGCCTTCTCGCGGCTGCAGCCACTGCAACCGCGTGAAGCCAATCTCAACACGCTGGTGCAGGACACCGCGCGGTTGCTGCGCCCCTCGCTCGGCGAGCAGATCGAAATCGATACCGCGCTCGAACCCGACGCCTGGACGGCCTTCATCGACCCCAATCACATGGCGACCGCGCTGCTCAATCTCGCCGTCAATGCCCGCGATGCGATGCCCGATGGCGGCAAGCTGATGCTCGAGACCAGCAACGTCATCCTCGACGAGGTTTATGCCGCCGCCAACCCGGATGTGCGGGCGGGTAAATATGTGATGGTCGCAGTCAGCGACACCGGAGACGGAATCCCTGCGGCAATTCGCGACAAGGTTTTCGAACCGTTCTTCACCACCAAGGACACCGGCAAGGGCACCGGCCTTGGGCTCAGCATGGTCTACGGCTTCATCAAGCAGTCCGACGGGCATCTCAAGATCTATTCCGAAGAAGGTCACGGCACATCGATCAAGCTCTATCTGCCGCGCAGCACGGGCGACATGGTCGACGTCGAACCGCCCGCCCCGGTCGACACGCGTGGCGGCCACGAGTCCATCCTGGTCGTCGAGGACGATCCGCTGGTCCGCAATTACGTCGCCGCCCAGTTGGAGCAGCTCGGCTACCACACGATGGTCACCGCCAACGGTCCGGAGGCATTGGCTGCAGTCGAGAAAGGCTTCGTCTGCGACGTGCTGTTCACCGACGTCATCATGTCCGGCGGCATGAACGGCCGGCAGGTGGCCGATGCCGTGATCGCCAAGCTGCCCTCGGTGCGCGTGCTCTTCACCTCCGGCTATACCGAGGACGCGATCATCCATCACGGCCGTCTCGACCCGGACGTCACGCTGTTACCCAAGCCCTATCGCAAGGCCGATCTCGCCCGGATGATCCGGCAGGTGCTGACGCAGCCTCCCGCATCGGCGGTGGCGGCCAAGTAACGCGGCTTGTAGCGCGGCTTGCTCAGGGACCAAAGCTCGAGCGGCTCTGGATTTTCTAGGCGCCGCCGAGCAGGCTCAGCACATAGAGAGAATCGTAGACCCCGATGACCGATCTGTCCTCGCGGTAGCGCGTATAGCGGACGGCGTAATGCGCTTTCGCTGGTGAAGACTGCACGAGCTTGGTCTCGTTCCAGGCACTGTGATGCCAGCCATCCTGTTTGCGCAACCGCTCGAACAGGTCCATCGGATTGTTGCCGGGCGGCTGATAGACCGTGACCACGCCGCCGGCGATCCGCACATGCGGGAAGTGCATCAGTGCGTCCATGGCGGACGCGTCGTAACGATTGAGCGCCGCCATCCAGCGCGTCAGCACGTCCTCGCATTTGCCCTGGCCGTCGCTCGCGATCTGCGCCTCGACAGGAAAGGTCGCGGCCGGCTCCGGCATCACACGCCTCCGCTCTGCTTGTTGGCCCGGTCGGCCGGCACGGCGCATCCGGATAGGAACAGCGCAGCACAGGCCTTGGCGCGAGCTTTGATCTCGCTGTGCGTCGGCACTGGCTTGTGCCCGAACATGACGTCGCGCTGCGGCTTGAACACGAACATGCCGAGCAGCATGCCCGCTGCGGCTTCGGTGTCATCCAGCACGATCCGCCCTCGCCGCTGCTGGACGCCCAGCCAATTCGTCAGCGCGGCGATCGAGCGCTGCATGGCCTTTTCATAGAACGTCTCGGCAATGTCAGGGAATTTGTCGCTCTCGGCCAGGATGATCCGTTGCAACGCGATGACCTCGGCATCGAGAATGAGCTCGGCGCAGGTCAGCAGCGCGGCCTCCAGGGCCGCCGCAACATTGCGGCCATCGCAGGCGCCGAGATTCACGATGGACACGAACCGGTCCACCCGGTCGGTCACCATGCCTTCGAACAACGCCAGCTTGGTCGGGATCAACCGATAGAGCGTCTTGGTGGAGACGCCGGCGCGGCAGGCCACGTCGGCGATGCTGGCCGCGGCGAAGCCGCGCGCCGAGAACTCACGGCGCGCGGCCTCATAGATCAGCGCGCGCGTCTCGTCGTCGGAACGAAGCTGTGGCCGCCCGCGGCCGCGCCGTTCCGGCGCCGGCGTGGTCTGCTCTGTCTGGTCTTTATCATTCCGGTTCATCCGCGAGCCATGCTTTTAGATGATGACTGTCATTCTATTGACAGTCCCAATATGGGCTCTATTTTGGAAAACATCAAGTTTCCTAATTATCTCGGGCCGCCGAAATCCAAATTCTTACGGTTTCCCAGCGGGATAGAACGATCAGGAGCGCCTGCCATGAGCCAGCACGAAACGTCCTTCAAGGCCGAGAGCCAGGTTCCGGCCGAGACCGCCAAGCAGTTGATCGCAAATCCGGAGGCGGCCAAGCCCGCCGCCGCCAAGGGCAAGCTTCGCCGCCTGCTCATGACCGGCGCAGCCCTCGCCCTGCTCGCGGGCGGCGCCTGGTATGGCTGGGACTACTGGACGGTCGGCCGCTTTCAGGTCTCGACCGACGACGCCTATGTGAAGGCCGACAACACCACGATCGCACCGAAAGTGTCAGGCTATCTCAGCGCGGTGCTGGTCGGCGACAATGAACATGTGCGCGCCGGCCAGATCCTGGCGCGGATCGACGAGCGGGATTTCAAGGTCGCGCTTGATCAGTCGAAGGCTGACGTCGCCGCCGCCGAAGCTGCGATCACCAGCAAGCGCGCGCAGCTCGACGTGCAGCGCTCGGTGATCGAAGCGGCGCGCGCAACGCTCGCCGTGGATACCGCGAACCAGACCTTCGCCGAGCAGGAGAACAAGCGCTACACCGACCTCGCCGGCACCGGCTACGGCAGCGTGCAGAACGCGCAGCAGGCGCAGTCTCGCTACGCCAGCGCACAGGCCGCCATCGCCCGCGACACCGCAAACCTCGCCTCCGCAGAGCGCCAGGTGGAACTGCTCAAGGCCGACATCGCCCAGGCCGTCGCGGCGCAGGCACGGGCGACCGCGCTCCAGCATCAGGCCGAGCTCAATCTCGGCTACACCACCATCATCGCCCCGATCGACGGTGTGGTCGGCAACCGCACCCTGCGCACCGGCCAGTTCGTCCAGGCCGGCACGCAATTGATGTCACTGGTGCCGGCCACCGGCGCCTATGTGATCGCGAACTACAAGGAGACGCAGCTCACCAATGTCCGCAAGGGCCAGCCGGTCGAGATCGAGGTCGACATGTTCCCCGGTCAGGTCGTGCGCGGTCATGTCGACAGCCTCGCGCCGGCCAGCGGCCAGGAGTTCGCGCTGCTGCCGCCCGACAACGCCACCGGCAACTTCACCAAGGTGGTGCAGCGCATCCCGGTGAAGATCGTGCTCGACGCAACCAATGTCGACCTGCGGCCGGGCATGTCGGTGATCCCCTCCATCGCGACGCTGTCGCATCCCGCCGAGGAAACTCCGCGCTCCAGCGCCTCGCCCAAGCTCGCTGTCGCCTCTTTCAAATAGGTGATGTCATGTCCGACCTCGCGCTCTCCTCCCCGACTGCTGCGCCTCGCGCAGTAGCCGCAGCAGTCGACCCCAACCGCGCCAGCATGGCCGTCTGGATTTCCATCGTCGCCGCGATGATCGGCGCCTTCATGGCGATCCTCAACATCCAGATCACCAACGCCTCGCTGCTCAACATCGAGGGCGGCATCGGCACCGGCGTCGACAACGGCTCCTGGATCTCGACGTCCTATCTGATCGGCGAGATCGTGGTCATTCCGCTGACCGACTTTCTCAGCCGGGTGTTCTCGTTCCGCAAGATCATCATTGGCTTTGCCACGCTGTTTGCGATCTTCTCGGTCGCCTGTGCCTTCACCCACGATTTGCCGTCGATGATCGCGATGCGCGGCCTGCAGGGCTTCTTCGGCGGCGTGCTGATCCCGATGGCCTTCACGCTTGTCTTCACCAAGCTGCCGAAGGTGCAGCAGCCGATCGGCCTTGCGATGTTCGCGCTCGCCGTGACCTTTGCGCCGGCGATCGGCCCGACCATCGGCGGCTACCTGACCGAGAATTACGGCTGGCAGACCATCTTCTTCGTCAACGTGATTCCGACCGCGGTGATGGTCATCACCCTTTCTTTCACCCTGGAACGCCAGCCGATGCAGCTGCATCTGCTGCGCGAGGGCGACTGGCTCGGCATCATCACGATGGCAATCGGCCTCGCGTCGCTGCAGGCCGTGCTCGAGGAAGGCAACAAGGACGACTGGTTCGGCTCGCCCTTCATCGTCAAGCTTGCGGTGATCGCCGCCGTCAGCCTGACCCTGTTCGTCTGGATCGAGCTCGTGGTCGAGAAACCGCTGCTCCGGCTGAGGCTCTTGACTCAGCGCAGCTTCGGCTTCGGCACTATCTCGGCGGTGTTCGTCGGGTTCGCGCTGTTCGGCTCGGTTTACCTGCTGCCCGCCTATCTCGGCCAGGTGCAGCGCTATAATGCCGAGCAGATCGGCCAGGTGCTGGCCTGGACCGGCCTGCCGCAGCTGATCCTGATCCCGCTGGTGCCGAAGCTGATGCAGCGCTTCGATCCGCGCTTCATCGCCTTCACCGGCATGATCCTGTTCGCGGTCTCCTCCTTCATGAACATCCAGATGTCCCTCGACTATTCCGGCGACCAGTTCTTCTATCCGAACATCGTTCGCGCGGTCGGGCAGGCGATTACGCTGGCACCGTTGTCCGCCATCAGCCTCGGCAGCGTTGCGCCGCAGGATGCACCTGCCGCCTCCGGCATCTCCAACATGATGCGCAACCTCGGCGGCGCGATCGGCACCGCGCTGCTCAGCACCATCGTCACCAAGCGTGAGCAGTTCCACTCCAACATCATCGGCCAATCCGTGCATCTGGGCCGCGAGGAGGTGCGCACGCGGATCGCCGAGGTCACCAACTACTTCCTGAGCCACGGCATCTCGGACCCCGCGACCGCACACAGCCAGGCAATCGTGGCGATCGGCAATATTGTGAAGCGCCAGGCGCTGGTGCTCGGCTTCAGCGACGCTTTCGCGGTGATCGGCGTCGTGCTGGTGCTTGCCGCGATCGCGATCGTGCTGACCGGCAAGCCGAAGAACACCGCCGGCGGTGGCGCGGCGCATTGATCTCTCGTTGATCTCCGGGGCGACGGCCGGCGGCCGTCGTCCCCTCTCAGCTCGCCTCGCGCAGCTTGAAGCGCTGGATCTTCCCGGTCTGGGTCTTCGGCAGCGCTTCGACAAAGGAGATCGCGCGGGGATATTTGTACGGTGCGATCGTCGCCTTGACGTGATCCTGCAACGCCTTGACCTCGACATCGTCGCTGCGCGCGCCTTGCTTCAGCACGATGAAGGCCGAGACGATCTGTCCCCGCTCCTCGTCAGGCGCGCCGATCACGGCACACTCCGCGACATCGGGATGGCCGAGCAGCGCGGCCTCGACCTCGGGACCGGCGATGTTGTAGCCGGCCGAGATAATCATGTCGTCGGCGCGCGCCACGAATGACAGCCGGCCGTTTTCGTCGCTGACGAAGGCATCGCCAGTGATGTTCCAGCCATCGCGGACATACTTGGTCTGCCTGGAGTCGGCGAGATAACGGCAGCCGGTCGGGCCGCGCACCGCCAGCTTGCCGACCTGGCCCGGCGGCAGCTCGTTCATGTCGTCGTCGACGATCCTGGCCTGGTAGCCCGCAACGGGCGTGCCCGTGGTGCCGGCGACGGCGCTGCCGGCGCGGTTGGTGATGAAGATGTGCAGCAGCTCGGTGCTGCCGATGCCGTCGAGGATCGGCTTGCCGGTCTTCTTCGTCCAGCTCTCGAACACCGGCGCCGGCAGCGTCTCGCCGGCCGAGACCGCGAGCCGCAACGACGACAGATCGGCACCCTTGTCCATCGCGGCCATCATCGCCCGATAAGCCGTCGGCGCGGTGAAGCAGATCGTCGCCTTGTAGGTCTCGATGATCCGGATCATCTCGCTCGGCGCCGCGTTCTCCAGCAGCGTCGCGGTGGCGCCATAGCGCAGCGGGAAGATTGCGAGCCCGCCGAGGCCAAACGTAAACGCGAGCGGCGGCGAGCCGACGAACACGTCGTCCGGCGTCACCTTGAGCACTTCCCTGGCATAGCCGTCCGCCACGATCAGGAGATCGCGGTGGAAATGCATCGTCGCCTTGGGTTCGCCGGTCGTGCCCGACGTGAAGCCGAGCAGCGCGACGTCGTCGCGGCCGGTCTTCACCGCATCGAACTTGACCGGCTTGTTCAGCGCGATCCGGTCGAGCTCGGCATCGTGGTTTTGCGTGCCGTCGAAATTGACGACCTGCTTGAGGAATTTGCTGGTCTTGGCGCAGGCCACCAGCTCGTCCGCGATGCGGCTGTCGGTCAGCGCCAGCGCAATCTCGGCCTTGTCGACGATCTTTGCCAGTTCGCCGGCGCGCAGCATCGGCATCGTGTTGACGACGACAGCACCGGCCTTGGTCGCCGCGAGCCAGGCCGCGACCAGCGCCGGGTTATTGCCCGAGCGGATCAGGACGCGATTGCCGGGCTTGACGCCGTAATTCTCCACCAGCGCATGCGCCAGGCGGTTCGACCAATCGGTCAACTCCTTGTAGGTGCGCTGGCGTCCATTGCCGATCAGCGCGATGCGATCGCCCATGCCCTGCTCGACGATGCGGTCGGTCAGTTCGACCGCGGCGTTGAGATAGTCGGGATAGCTGAATTCGGGCCGGTCGAGCAGCAGCTGCGGCCATTGCGCTGATGGCGGCAGGTTGCGCCGCGCGAAATCGTCGACATGCCCGGATGGGCCGAGCCCGGGAAATTCACCTGACATTCGATTGCCCCTCGCTTTCCATCCAGAAAGGCCAAGACCAACATCAAGATCAACATCGAGAAGACCAGTATCGAGGACGCCCGGCAGCGTTCCAATCACCAATCATTTTATACTTAAAATAATTTGGCGCAAGGGTGGAAATCGCGCGGTCCTGCAAACCTCAGATCTGCGTAAGCTGCTTCAGCCGCGCGACCATCGCCGAGTCCGGGTCGGCGAGCGGTGCGATGGCGGTGAAATGATTGGCATTGGGCACGGTGCCGAACCGCGTTGCCACGCCCGCTTTGCCCCAGACATCAGCGATGGTCTGGCTCTGCCGGTGATATTCGGCGCTCTCGTCGCCGCCGACCACCGCATCGAGCGTCGCGCCTGCGGGCGCTTTCCAGAGCAGCGGGCTCGCCGCCCGTGCTGCGTCGCGGTCAAGGCCAAGCGCCTTGTTGATGGAGGTGCCGACCAGCGGCTCGAGCTCGAACAGGCCGGAGATCGCGTAAGCAGCCCTGACCAGATCCTTCGGCAGCGACGCATCGTAGGCCTGCCAATCGGTCGCAAGCATGCACGCGGCAAGATGCCCGCCCGCGGAATGCCCCGACACGACCAGCGACCGGCCGAGCTTCGCCAGTTCGCGTGACGCCGCGCGCATCTCGCCGATGATGTCGGCGACTGTCACATTGGGGCAGAGGTCGTAACTCGGCACCGCGACGCTGACGCCCTGGCCGTTGAGGCCCCGCGCGCAGTGGCTCGATGACGAGCCGTCGAGCGCCTGCCAGTAGCCACCGTGAATGAAGACCACGAGCGGTCCGTCGCGATCGCCCTCAAAGAGATCGATGACGTTGCGGCTTCCAGGTCCATAGGTCAGTCGCCGCGGCGGGTGCTGCTCGCGATAGGCCGCGGAGTCCCTCGCCCAGCCGGCCATCAGCGCCGGGTTTTCCGGCACCCGCGCCCGGTTGTTGTATTCGACCTCGTAATCGACCTCGCTCACGGCTTAAGCGGTCCTCGCCTTGGCGGAGCGCTGGGCCGAACCCTTGGCCTTGGCGAGCAGCCGCATCAGCTCGCGGATATCCTTCGGCGACAGGTCGCCGAAGATATCGGCGATCCATTTCTCGTGCTCGGCCGCCATCTTGCGGAACTCGGCGCGGCCGAGCTTGGTCAGCCGGATGAACTGCACGCGGCGGTCCGTCTCCGAGGTGCGGCGATCGAGATGGCCGGACTCGACCAGGCGCTCGACCAGCCCGGTGACGTTGCCGTTTGACACCATCATCCGCTTCGACAGGTCCGACAGCGTCATGCCGTCGGACACCTTGTCGAGCTGGGCCATCAGGTCGAAGCGCGGCAGCGTGACATCGAACTTCTCACGCAGCCGGCTGCGCACCTCGCCTTCGATCAGCGTGGTGCAGGTCAAGAGACGCAGCCACAGCCTGAGCTCGGTGCCGTGATCGTCGGGCAGTTCGACGGCTTTGGTTTCGGAATCGAGGATCATGCGGCGATCGTGCCTCCGCGGCAGGTTTCGGTCGGACCGATTGCTTTCAGCTTCAAGCAATTCGCGGCGTCCCGCAAGGACAATTGCGAATCCAGCCCGACATGCCCGGCCGATCCTGCAATTTCTTTAAACTTCAAGCAATTGGCGCGACGCTTGCATGTGCAACACCTGCATGGAGCGCGGCGGTCGCCCTGACGCAATGCCACATCGCTTGCAGCGGTCGCGCGCGTCAGACTAAGCTGAGGCCAATTGCGTTGAGGCAAAGGCAGCAAGCCGGTGGTTGGGGGAGAGACATGAAGCAATTGACGAAGCTGATGGGGTTGGCGGCGCTGGTGGGTATCGCGGTGACCCCGGCTATCGCGCAGGAGAAGATCAAGATCGGCGTGCTGGTGACGACCTCGGGACCAGCCGCAGCGCTTGGCCAGCAGGTTCGCGACGGCTTTGCGCTCGCGATCAAGGACCTCGGCGGCAAGATGGCCGGCCGCGATGTCGAGATCGTCAACGCCGACGATGAGCTCAAGCCCGACAGTGCGGTGGTCAAGGTGCGCGGCCTGCTCGAGCGCGACAAAGTCGATTTCGTGGTCGGTCCGATCTTCTCCAACATCCTGCAGGCGATCCACCGCCCGGTCACCGAGAGCAAGACCTTCCTGATCAGCCCGAATGCGGGCCCCTCCAGCTACGCCGGCAAGGAGTGCAACCCGTTCTTCTACGTGACGTCGTACCAGAACGATCAGGTGCACGAGGTCCTCGGCAAGGTGGCGCAGGACCGCGGCTACAAGCGCGTCTATTTGCTGGTGCCGAACTATCAGGCCGGCCGCGACTCCGTCGCCGGCTTCAAGCTCGACTACAAGGGCGAGATCGTCGAGGAATCCTACACGCCGATGAACACGCTGGATTTCCAGCCCGAGCTTTCCAAGATCGCCTCGCTGAAGCCGGACGCGCTGTTCACCTTCATGCCGGGCGGCATGGGCGTCAATCTCGTGAAACAGTACAAGCAGGCCGGCGCGACCGTGCCGGTGCTCTCCGCCTTTACCGTCGACGAATCCACCCTGCCCGCGCAGCAGGACGCTGCGGTCGGCATGTTCGGCGGCGCGAACTGGGCGCCGAACCTTGACAATCCGCAGAGCAAGAAGTTCGTCGCAGCCTATGAAACGGCCTACAACGGCGTGCCCGGCACCTATGCCATGCAGGCCTATGACGCGGCACTGCTGATCGACAGCGCAGTCAAGGCCGTGAAGGGCGATCTCTCCAACAAGGACGCGGTCGCGGCGGCGCTGAGGAAGGCCGATTTCACCTCGCTGCGCGGTAACTTCAAGTTCAACAACAATGGCTATCCGATCCAGGATTTCTACCTCACCAAGGTCGCGAAGCGGCCTGACGGCAAATTCCAGACCGAGATCGTCGAAAAGGTGTTTTCGAATTATGGCGACCGCTACGCCAAGGACTGCGCGGCCAAGTAGCTCACAGGAGGAAGTACAAACATGAAAGACGAGATCGCCGGCATCACCCGCGCCAATGAGGGCATCCAGGGCATTTCCTGGAGCATCCTCGGCCAGACCTATGTGCCGAAGAGCCGCACCGAACATTCCTTCTCCTGGCACGCCACCTTCCCGCCGGGCACCTTCGTCCCGCCGCATATCCATCCCGACCAGGACGAATACCTCTACATCCTCGAGGGCAAGCTCGACTTCATGCTCGACGGCGCCGATGAATCGGCAACGCCCGGCGATCTGGTACGCCTGCCGGCGGGCAAGCCCCACGGCATCTTCAACAAGTCGCAGCAGCCGGCCAAGACGCTGTTCTGGGTGTCGCCGACCCGCAGGCTCTACGACCTGTTCTGGGCGATCCACAACATGAAGGAGCAGAACCCGGACGACGTGGTACGGCTCGCCGCCGAGCACAACATCCACTTCCTGCCGCCGCCTCCGGCGTAGCATCGGCGCCGGTTGCTCTCCCCCGTCATCCTGAGGAGCGCGTAGCGCGTCTCGAAGGATGCACGGCCCCACTGGTGGCCGTCGACCCTTCGAGACGGCCGCGTTGCGGCCTCCTCAGGGTGACGGATCGAGTGTTGCGCGCTGCGTCACCATGAGGGGCTGCAGCCTCGGGACTGGTGCGCTCTCCTCCCGGAGTCCTTCTTACTGCCGCGCCACCACGCGCGCGGCGAAGCCGGCCTTCGCGGCATAGCCGCGCACGATCGCCTCGCGCGCTTCGTAATTGAGAATGGTGTCGACGTCGGTAAAACCCTGCGGCGCGAGCTGCTCGACGGCGTCGATCACGCCCTCGGGGCCGCCGCGGCGGTTGGAGGCGACGATGTCCGCGGTCATCGGCAGCCGCTGCCGTTCATAGGCCGCCAGCGCCTGTCGCGGATGTTCTGATCGCGCCAGCATGTCGGCCAGACACCTCGCATCGAGAATAGCCTGCGACGCGCCATTCGAACCGACCGGATACATCGGATGCGCGGCGTCGCCGAGCAGCGTGACGCGGCCGCTCGACCAGTATGGCAGCGGATCGCGGTCGCAGCACGGATACTCCCAGAACTCCGGCGTCGCGTTGATCAGGCCGGCGAAGTCGACCTGCGGAATCGTGAAGCTGGTGACATAGGGCATCATCTCGTCGCGCCGGCCGAGATTGGACCAGCCCTCGCGGCGCGGCGGCGGCGACGAGCCGTCGCCGATCCGCACCAGCACCGCCCAATTGGTGAGGCGGCTCGCCGGGCTCGATCCCGGGGCGATCGGATAGATCACGGCCTTGGCGTTCAACCCACCGGCGATGATCATCGAACGGCCGGTCAGAAAGGCCGGCCAGTCGGTCGCGCCGCGCCACAGCATCAGCCCGTTCCAGCAGGGACCGCCCTCGTCCGGAAACAGCGTCTGCCGCACCTTTGAGTGGATACCATCGGCGCCGATCAGGATGTCGCCGCGCGCGGTGTGCGCATGGCTGCCAGCACGATCGAAGAAATAGGCGAACACACCGCCCTCATCCTGCGTGAACGAGCCGAGCCGGCAGCCAGTGCGGATCGCATCCGCGCCAAGCCGATCGATCACCGCCTGATGGATCACGCCTTGCAGGCGGCCGCGATGAACAGAGAATTGCGGCACGTCGTGGCCGGCATCGAGCCCACGCTTCTCGTGCCAAACCTGCTGGCCATGCCGTGTCAGATAGAACAGCTCAAAGGTGCGGATCGCGACCTCGTCGAGCTTGTCGAGCAGACCAAGCCCCGCCAGCTCGCGGATCGCATGCGGCAGCGTGTTGATGCCGACGCCGAGCTCGCGGATCGTCTCGGACTGCTCGTACAACTCGCAACTGATGCCGCGCGAGCGCAGCATCAGCGCAGTGGTGAGGCCTCCGATTCCGCCTCCGACGATAATCGCCTTCATCGTCCCTTACTCCACTCACAACAGGACGTCTTACACTTTCGCGTAGGATCGCACGGCCCCGCGCCCGGCCGCAAGCGGCTTGGTCGCCCAGGAGTTGGACCGGCCTGCGATGATTGGGCTTAGCCTTAACATTGGCTCAGCATACTCCGATCCATTTCCGTCACCCTGAGGAGCCGCGAAGCGGCGTCTCGAAGGGTCGACGGCCACCAGCCGGGCCGTTCACCCTTCGAGGCTCGCTGTGCGAGCACCTCAGGGTGACGGGTCTGACAGTGCATTCCGATCAATCCGGCACCACGGCGATGGCCTGGATTTCCACCTTGGCGCGATCCTCGATCAGGCCCGCAACCTGGATCGCGGTCATCGCCGGAAAGCGCCGGCCGATCACGTCGCGATAGACCGCGCCGATCTCCTTCAGCCGCGAGGAATATTCCTTGCGGTCGAGCAGGTACCAGGTCATCGACACGATGTGCTCGGGCCGGGCCCCGCCGGCGGCGGCGACCGCGACGATGTTGCGCAGGGTCTGGCCGATCTGCGCCACGAGGTCATCGCTCTCGAACACGCATTGCCCGTTCCAGCCGATCTGGCCGGCGATGAAAATCTGTTTGCCGCGCGCGGCCATGCCGTTGGCGTAGCCGATCGGCTTCGGCCATCCGTCCGGTTGCAGGATTTCGATCATCTCAATTGCCCTCGAAGGCGGGTTTCTGCTTGGCGGCGAAGGCCTCGAAAGCGCGGCGGAAATCGCCCGTCACCATGCAGATCGCCTGCGCCTGCGCTTCGGACTCGATCATCTCGTCGACGCCCATCGCCCATTCCTGATTGAACATCGTCTTCGTCACGCCATGTGCGAACCACGGTCCATCCGCAAGCGAGCGCGCCAGCTCCTGCGCGGCGGCGGCGAGCTCCGCCGGCGGCACCAGGCGGTTGTGAAAGCCCCACGCAAAGCCTTCGTCGGCACTCATCGCGCGGCCGGTGTAGAGCAGATCGGCGGCATGGCCCTGCCCGATCACGCGCGGCAGCAATCCGCACGCTCCCATGTCGGCGCCGGCAAGGCCGACGCGGGTGAACAGGAACGCGGTCTTGGCCTGCGGCGTCGCGAGCCGCAGGTCGGACGCCAGCGCCAGCATCGCGCCGGCCCCAGCGCAGATGCCGTCGATCGCGGCGACGATGATCTGCGGGCATTTGCGCATCGCGCGCACCACCTCACCGGTCATCCGGGTGAAGGCGAGCAGGTCCGGCATCGCCATCCGCGTCAACGGCTCGATGATCTCGAACACGTCGCCGCCGGAGCAGAAATTGCCGTCGGCGCCGGTCAGCACGATGGTGCGAACGTCAGAAGCATATTTGAGGTTGGTGAAGAGGTCGCGCAGCTCCTCGTAGGACTCGAAGGTCAGCGCGTTCTTCTTGTCCGGCCGGTTCAGCGTGATCGTCGCGACGCGCCCGCTCGCATCCGTCGACCAGCGGAAGTGCTTTGCGGGATAATCCCTGAACGGACGGAGCTTTGCTTCCATCTCGGACATGATGTGTTCCTTCACCCGGTAAAGACTTCGCCGCCGGCGACCGCGACGGCTTGTCCATTGATTGACGATGCACCTTCAGATGCGAGCCAGAGGATGCTGTCGGCGACCTCCTCCGGCGTGACCAGCCGCTGCATTGGATTGACCTTGGCGAGCGAAGCCCGCGCCTCCTGCTCGCTGCGCCCGGTCTTGGCGACGATGTTGGCGGCCGCATCCGCCACCAGCGGCGTATCGGTATAGCCGGGACAGACCGCATTCATGGTGACGCCGCGCCGCGCGTACTCCAGCGCCAGCGAACGCGTCAGGCCGACGACGCCGTGCTTTGCGGCGACATAGGCGGAGACATAGGCGTAGCCGGTGAGGGCCGCCGTCGAGGCCACGTTGATCACGCGCCCGCGGCCGCGCTGCGCCATCCCCGGCAGCACCGCATGCGTCACCAGGAACACGCTGGAGAGATTGCTTGCCAGCATGTCCGCCCACAGCGCCACGCTCGTCTTGTCGAACGGCGCGCTCGCGGCCTTGCCGGCATTGTTGACGAGAATATCGATCGGGCCGGCCTCGGCCTCGATCTGCGCGACCCCGTTAGTCACCGCAGCCTCATCCGTCACATCGATCGCGACAACAGAACCCGTGTTCTTGCCGAGCAACGAAGCCGTCGCCTTCAGCGCATCGATCCGGCGTCCGGCGATGCTGACGCGCACGCCGGCCTTTGCGAGTGCGATCGCCGTGGCCGCGCCGATGCCGGAACCGGCACCGGTGACGAGCGCATGTGCGTTGGGCCAGAAGCGTGTCATGCCTTCACTCCTGCGGCTGCGCGATCGAGATTGGCCTCGTACTGCGACTTGCCCGACAGATACTGCTTCGGCCATGCGACCTGCTTGATGCCGATCTTCGCAGCCTCATGCAGCGTCCAGGCCGGATCGGCGAGATGCGGCCGCGCGATGGCACAGAGATCGGCGCGGCCGGCGGCGATGATCGAGTTGGCGTGGTCCGCCTCCGAGATCGCGCCGACCGCGATGGTGGCGATGCCGACCTCGTTGCGGATCTTGTCGGCGAACGGCGTCTGGTAAAGCCGGCCATAGATCGGATGGTCGTCGGCCCAGACCTGGCCCGAGGAGCAATCGATCAGGTCGGCACCGGCCTCCTTGAACAGTTTTGCGAAGGCCAGCGCATCCTCGGGCGTGTTGCCGCCCTCGGCCCAGTCGTGACAGGACAGGCGGACCGACATCGGCTTGTCCTCCGGCCACACCGCGCGAACGGCGCGGAACACCTCCAGCGGATAACGCGCGCGGTTCTCGATCGATCCGCCATAGTCATCGGTGCGGCGGTTGGTCAGCGGCGAGAGGAAGCTCGACAGCAGATAGCCGTGGGCGCAGTGCAGCTCCAGAATATCGAAGCCGGCGCTAGCGGCGCGTCTGGCGGCGGCAACGAACTGGTCGCGCACCTCGTCCATCTCAGCCCGGCTCATCGGCTCCGGGATCTGGCCGTCGGGCAGATAAGGCACCGGTGAGGCCGACACCAGCGGCCAGTTATGGTCCGGCAGCGGTTCGTCCATGCCTTCCCACGCGACCCGCGTCGAGCCCTTGCGGCCGGCATGGCCGAGCTGGATGCCGATCCGGGCTTGCGAATTGCGATGCACGAACTCGACGATCCGCTTGTAAGCCGCCGCCTGCGCGTCATTCCACAGGCCGCAGCAGCCGGGCGTGATCCGCGCCTCCGGCGAGACGCAGGTCATCTCGGTGAACAACAGGCCGGCGCCGCCGAGCGCGCGGGAGCCGAAATGCACCAGATGGAAATCGTTCGGCACACCCTCCTCGGCCGAATACATCGCCATCGGCGAGACGATGATCCGGTTGTGCAGCGACAGGCCGCGGATCTGGAACGGCGTCAGCATCGGCGGCGTGACGCGCTCGTTGGTGGCAGGCACGCCGCTGCGCTCGGCAAACCAGCGCTCATAGCCTTCGAGCCATGTCTTGTCGCGCAGCCGCAGATTCTCGTGGCTGATGCGCTGCGAGCGGGTCAGCAGCGAATACATGAACTGCTCCGGCTCGAGCGTATCGGCATAGCGCGAGCCGACCACCTCGAACCATTCCATCGCGTTGCGCGCGGCGTTCTGGATTCGCGCCACGTCCACCCGGCGCAGCTCCTCGTAAGCCGACAGCACGGCCGGAATGCCGTCCTTGGTCGCGCCGTGAGTCTTGAACTGGTTGGTCAGCTCGATCGCATCTTCCAGCGCGAGCTTGGTTCCGGAGCCGATCGCGAAATGCGCGGTGTGGGCGGCATCGCCCATCAGCACGACATGGCTGTTGCCGTTGAACGCGGTCCACTTGCCGCAGATCAGCCGCGGAAACGACAGCCAGGCCGAGCCGCGCAGATGCCGCGCGTTGGAGACCAGATGGTGCCCCTCGAGGATTTCCGCGAAGACGTTCTCGCAGAACGCGATGGATTCTCCCTGATCCATCTTGTCGAGGCCGTGGGCGAGATACGCCTCCTCGGTGGTCTCGACAATGAAGGTCGCCGCGCCCTCCTCGAACTTGTAGATGTGCGACTGGAACCAGCCATGCTCGGTCTTGCGGAAGTCGAAGGTGAAGGCATCGAACGGGCGGTTGGTGCCGAGCCAGATATAGCGGTTCGGCCGCATCAGCATGTCGGGCTGGAAGGTCTCGGCGTATTTGGCGCGGACCTTCGAGTTGACGCCGTCGCACGCCACGATCAGATCAGCGTCTGGGAATTCGAGATCGGAATTGACCTCGCGTTCGAAGATCAATTCGACACCGAGCTCCTCGGCCCGCGCCTGCAGGATGTTGAGCAACCGCTTGCGGCCGATGCCGACGAAGCCGTGCCCGGTGGTGCGCATGCGGCGGCCCTTGATCAGGACCTCGATGTCATCCCAGTGATTGAAGGCCTGCTCGATCGTGTCAGCGGTGACCGGGTCCCATTTGCGCATGTTGTCCATGGTCGCATCGGAGAACACCACGCCGAAGCCGAACGTGTCGTAGGGCCGGTTGCGCTCGACCACGGAGATCTGGTGCGCGGGATCCAGCATCTTCATCAGGATGCCGAAGTAGAGCCCGGCCGGCCCGCCTCCAATGCAAACGATGCGCATGGCGTTCTCCCGTTGGCTTCGGCCGGGGTCGGTTCTCCCGCCAGCCGATACGGCATATTATTTTATACTTAAAATAATTGTCAAGGGTGGTTGTCGCCCACCCACAATCGTCGTCCCTGCGAACGCAGGGACCCATAACCCCAGGCCTTGGTTGTTGAAATGAACTGTGGCCCCAGCGCTGCAAACCAACAGTAATCGGCGGCTATGGGTCCCTGCTCTCGCAGGGACGACACCGAGTCTGTTGCTCGAGCGGTGGCCGACGCGTCTGCATACGCGCGGCGCGATGGCGCCTGCGCGCTTCACTTCTCGTCTCTTCGTGACAGGGCGCCGAGGCCGTCGGGCAATTCGGCGCCGGGACGCGCCCATCTACTCGTCATTCCGGGGCAGCCCGAACGGCTGAGCCAGGAATCCATCAAGCCGCATCATGCGCGGCGCAATGGATTCCGGGCTCTCGCTTCGCGAGCCCCGGAATGACGACGTGGAGAGACCGCGCCGTGCGACCTCAATGTACCGCGGCGTACAGGATCTTGTCCTGCGTCGCGTCGGCCGCGTCGAACTCGGCGACGATGCGGCCGGTGCGAGCGACCAGGATGCGGTCGGAGACGGCGAGGATCTCCGGCAGATAGGACGAGATCACCACCACCGCCTTGCCCTCGTCGGCGAGCCGGCGGATTTCGCCGTGGATATGCGGGATGGTGCCGACGTCGACGCCGCGCGTCGGCTCGTCGAAGAAGATGATCGACGGCTCCTGCACCAGTGTCTTTGCCAGCACCACCTTCTGCTGGTTGCCGCCGGACAGCTCGATGATCTTGGCCTTGCGCTGCAGCGCGCTGATCTTGAGCCGCTCGACCCAGTAATTCGCGAGCTTGCTGCGCCTTGCGCGCGACAGCAGGAAGCTCCAGCCCTTCCGCGTCGCGAGGCTGCCGATATAGACGTTGTCGTCGACCACCATGGTCTCGAAGAAGCCGTTGGCCTTGCGGTCCTCGGTGATGTAGGCGATGCCGTCGTTGATCGCCTGCCGCGGCACGCGGTAGCGGATCGGCTTGCCGCGCAGCCGGATGGTGCCGCCATTGACCAGGTTGCGCTTCAACGCGCCGTAGACGATCTTGGCGATCTCGGTGCGGCCGGAGCCGATCAGGCCGGCGATGCCGACCACCTCGCCGGCATAGACCGAGAACGACATGTTCTTGACCGCCATGCCCATGGTGACGTTCTCGACCGTCAGCACCTTCTCGCGGCGCTGATGGGTCTTCGCTTTGCCGCCGTAGACCGCCTGCGCCACCTCGCGCCCGACCATGTGCTGCACCAGCGCGTCGCGGGTGAGCTGCTTGGCGGGCGCCGTGATCACCAGCTTGCCGTCGCGCAGCACCGTGATGCGGTCGGCAATCTGCAGCGATTCCTCCAGCGCATGGGAGATGTAGATGATCGAGACCCCGCGGGCGCGCAGGTCACGCACCAGGTGGAAGAAGTGGACGATCTCCTCCGGCGTCAGCGATGCGGTCGGCTCGTCGAAGATGATGATGCGCGCCTTGTTGTAGATCGCGCGCGCGATCTCCACCATCTGCTTCTTGGCGGTGCCGAGCAGCGCCACCGGCGTCGCCGGATCGACGTGGAAGTTGAGCGACTGCAGCAGCTGCTGGGCCTGGATGTTCAGCGTGCGGAAGCGCGTCAGCAGTTTTTCATTGCCGAGCTCGATGTTCTGCGCCGCGGTCATGGTCGGCACCAGGCTGGTCTCCTGATAGACCATGCAGATCCCTGCATCGAGCGCGTCGCGCGGCTGCTCGAAATTGGCGGGCTTGCCGTCCAGCAGGTAGTCGCCGGATGTGAGATTGATCGCGCCCGCGATCGCCTTGCACAGCGTCGACTTGCCGGCGCCGTTCTCGCCGACCAGCGCATGCACCTCGCCGGGATAGAGATCGAAATTGACCCCCTCGATGGCGTGGACGCCGCCATAGATTTTCGAGCCGTTGCTGATCTGCAGCACCGGCTCGCGGGTTGCGGACTGGGTCGCGGTCACAGCCTGCGTCACGCCGTCATTCATCGCAGCTCTCCCGTGTAGCGCAGCAGCCGTCCGGCGCCGCGCGCCGCGATCACGACGCCCGAAGGCGTCGCGCAGGCCGCGGTGATGCCGTGGAAGCGGCCGCCGGCGCGGCTGTGCAGGCTGTCGCTGGCCTCGCCGTCGGCATCGAGACGCACCAGCAGGCCATAGGAGCGCGGCGGCGCCCATGGCTTCTGGATACCGAGTGCCTTGACGCTGCCGATCTGCATCGGCTCCAGGCAATCGCTGCCGCCGACCAGCGCCGGCGCCACCCAGTAATCGGGCGGCATCGTCGCCATCATCTCCTCGCGGAAATCGTCTTCCTTGAGCACGAATTCGATCAGATGGGTGCGGCGCGCGAACATGCCGAGCAGCACCCCACCATGGCCGTCCGGATGCAGCCGAGCCGGATAGCCCGGCATGTTGGCAGCGATGGTCTCGCGCGGGCCGAGCCCGTTGCTAGCGAGTGCGAACCGGCTGACGCGATGCGCCCAGCTCTCGGTGAGCCACAGGCTGTTGCCGTCGGCGGAGACCATCACGCCATAGGGATAGGGCAGGTCGCGCAGCAGCACCTGCGGATTGTCGAGACCGGCGCCACAGCTGATCAGGCGGCCGCCGGCGCGCTTCTCCATCAAATCGTGCCGCCACTCACTTGGGCGGCGGCCGGCGCTGCCTTCGACGGCATAGATGCGGCCATCGGGCGCCGCCGTGACCG
>NZ_JACMYP010000025.1 GCF_020889705.1 Bradyrhizobium altum
CCTCCAGCATCTGCCGGCAGCGCTCCGCGGCGCCGTCGAGCGCCCACCACTGCCGGGCGACGACCATGACCTTGCGGAAGCTGCGCAGCGTGCCGGAGAATTTTTGCGGATCGGCACCCACGATGGCGCCGCAATGGTTCAGCCAGTTCAGCGCCGCATAGATCGCGATGCCGTAGTCCTCGATCGCGGTGCCCGTGAAATCGACGACGGTGTTGTCATGCGCGCGCTGGCGCAGGAAGGCGTCGATCATCTCGGCCTGGCGCGCCGGATCGACCAGCAGCGAGGTGTCCTTCCGCGGCACCATCGGGACATAGCGCATCGCTTCGAGCCGGGTGTGCTCCCAGATCGCCCTGCTATCGCCGAGCAGGTCGCCGGGCTTGCGCTTGCAAGCCGGATAGACCAGCACGCCATCGTCGGCGAGATCGAGATAGCGCGGCACCACCTTGTCGAGCGCGGCGAGAAACGCCGATGGATCGGTGAGGCCGCGCAAGTCGCTGGCGGCGTCGTCCGTCTGTGCAGGCTCGTTGCCGCGTGTCCAGCCGAAATTGGCCATCTCCGGACGCCCCGATCTCAACCTGGCCTTCAGGTTAAATGGAAAATGCGGCGATGCAAATGCGGCATTTGCTGCTGCGCAGCCGTGCGTGTCGGCTGCTGCCGGTTGACGCGGGAGACCGCCGCGCCTAGCTCATGGTTAAGGCATGATGAGATTAGGATGAACTGGAACAGCGTCGAAGGATCACCTCTCCCTTGGGAGAGGTCGATTTGCGCAGCAAATCGGGTGAGGGGTTACGGTCGATCGAGAGAGCGAGAGCCCTCACCCGGATCGCTTCGCAATCCGACCTCTCCCAATGGGAGAGGTGGACCCAGTTCGCGGCGGGCCGATTCAACCCAATCTCATCGCGCTTTAATCATGCGCAATGCGGGTTGTTGTCTCAGCTCCAGGGATCTATCGCCATGACCGCTTCTGACCGGCAATCGCATTGGCAGACCGTCTATCTGACGAAGGGCGAGCAGCAGGTGAGCTGGTCGCAGGCCGATCCGCAGCCATCGCTGGGCTTGATCGAATCCGTCGCGCCCGGCCGCGATGCGTCGATCATCGACATCGGCGGCGGGGCCTCGCGCCTCGTCGATGCGCTGCTGGCGAGGGGCTTTCATGATCTGACCGTGCTCGATCTCTCCGAAGCTGCGCTGGCGAGCGCGCGGGAACGGATCGGCGCGACCAGCGCGGCGGTGCGCTGGGTTGCCGATGATGCGACGGTCTGGCTACCATGGCAGGCTTTCGACATCTGGCACGATCGTGCGGCGTTTCATTTTCTCGTCGCGGAGAGCGATCGCTCGGCCTATCTCGAGAGACTGCATCGCGGCGTCAAGGCAGGCGGCCACGCCGTGATCGGCACCTTCGCACTCGACGGTCCGGAAAAATGCAGCGGACTGCCGGTGCAGCGCTATGATCCCGCAACGCTCAGCCGGACCATCGGTCCGGCATTCGAGTTGATCGCGCGTGAGGCGCATCGGCACGTCACGCCCTGGGGCGCGACGCAGTCATTCCAGTTCAGTGTGCTGCGGCGGAAGTGACCGGCCGCGGAAGGAGAGGCGAAATGACGGACGGGCCAAGGGCGGTCGGCGAGATCGCGAGCTATCACGCCCATGTCTATTATGACCCCACAACCAGCCGGGGCGAGGCCGAACGCCTGCGCAACTGGATGGGCGAGCGTTTCCTGGTCACGCTCGGGCGTTGGCACGACGTCAAGGTCGGCCCGCACGACCAGGCGATGTATCAGGTGGCGTTTGCGGCCGAGCTGTTTCCGACCCTGGTGCCGTGGCTGATGCTGAACCACGGCAGCCTGAGCATCCTGGTCCATCCCAACACGACCAATCCGCGCCGCGATCATCGCGACGATCCGCTCTGGATCGGCACGCCGCTTGCCGTCCATGCCGACAAGCTGCCCGAAGAGTCCGAAATGGAGCAGGCGCCGGCCCCGAACACGTCGCCGACATTGCGTCCCTGAGCGTCGCCGCAGTTGCGTAAAGTTTGACGCAATTCCGTTACAGCCAAGTCGTTTCAAACTCATCGCGTTTTGCAACGTGAGGTTAAGCCGGCATTCCTAGGCTTACCCGACATTTCAGGGTCGGGCGCATTAGGCATGTTCTTTTCGTTTCGAAGCTGGTCACTGTGGCGGGTGGTCGGGCCTCTGCTCGCCATCGTGTTGCTGCTGGGCAGTCTGTCGGCCGGCAGCCTGCAGGTGATGTCCGCGGTGCGCGCCTATGTGGCGGGCGAGAGCCTGTGGTCGAAGGGGCAGAAGGACGCCATTCACGACCTTCAGATCTATGTCAGCACCGGCGCGCCGCTCTATCTGCAGAAGTTTGATGCCGCGATCGCGGTGCCGCTGGCCGATCGCACGGCGCGGCTCGCGCTGGAGGCGCCAGGCAACAACGACGCCGTGGCCCGAGCCGGCTTCGCCAAAGCGGGCAATCATGACGACGACATCGGCGGCCTGATCTGGCTGTTCAAATATTTCCGCACGATGCATCACGTGGCCGGCGCGGTGACGGCTTGGCGGAACTCGGACGCGCTGCTCGATCAGCTGATCGAAATCAGGAACGAGGCCGCCAACGACGTCGCGCTGCATGATCCCTCGGCTGCGACCATCAAGCACTGGGCCGAGCGGATCGGTGCAGTCGACGCCGCACTGAGCACGCTCGCCGTCGATTTCTCCGACCATTTGGGGAAGGCGTCGCGCCAGGTCTCCGCGCTGCTGCTGCTGGTCAATCTCGTGATCGCGGCCTGCCTTGCCGGCATCGTGCTGTTCCACACCCGGCGGATGCTGTGGCGGCGCTGGCTCGCCGAGACCGCGCTCGCCGTCGAGAAGGAGCGCGCCCAGCTTACGCTGGCCTCGATCGGCGACGCGGTGATCGTGACGACGCAGGATGATTGCGTCGGCTATATGAACGGCGCCGCGCAGCGGCTGATCGCATTGGGGCTGGACGTGACCGGATGGCAGCTTTCGTCGCTGTTCAGCATCGCGGAGCAGCCGGTGCGGGGATCGTTCCAGAGCGCCGATGGCGACGACGAAAGCCGGCCGCAGCAGCGGCTCCTGGTGCGGCCGGATCATTCCAGCGTGCCGGTCTCGGTGGTCGAGACCCCGATCGTGCATGCCGGCGAGCCGGCCGGCCGCGTCATGATCATTCACGACATGACGGCCGAGCGGCGGCTGGTCGAGGAACTGGCGTGGGCTGCGTCTCATGACGCGCTCACCGGCCTTGCGAACCGGCGGCAATTCGAGTTCGAGCTGCACAAGGCGATGTCGGGTTCGCCGGTCGTGGGCGCTGATCTGATGCTGATCGACCTCGACCAGTTCAAGATCGTCAACGACACCTGCGGCCACATGGCGGGTGACCGGCTGCTGAAGCAGGTGGCGAAGCTGCTGGCCGCCGAGGTCGGCGACAGCGGGCTGGTTGCGCGTCTCGGCGGCGACGAATTCGGTATTCTGCTGTGTGACGATGGCTCCGCCACACACGACGTTGCTGCCGATGTCGCGGAGCGGATCAGGGCGGTGGTCGAGCAGTCGAGCTTCGTCCATGAGGGCTCGAGCTTCCGGATCAGCGCGAGCATCGGTCTGGTCGCGCTTGCCGACAGCGCCGGCGTGCAGGATGCGTTGCGGCTTGCCGACGTCGCCTGCTTCCTCGCCAAGGACAAGGGACGCAATCGCGTCCAGGAACACCGTCCGTCCGATACCGGCATGGCGGTGCGTGTAGCCGAGATGAGCTGGGTCAATCGCATCCGCAAGGGATTGGATGAGGGACGCTTCTGCCTCTACGAGCAGGAGATCCGTCCGATCAACGGTGCGCTGAAGGGCAATGAGCGGCGAGAACTACTGCTGCGGCTGCGCGACGAGAACGGTGCGCTGGTGCCGCCCGGCAGCTTCCTGCCCGCGGCCGAACGCTACGGGCTGATGCCGCTGATCGACCGCTGGGTGGTTCGCCGCGCCTTCGAGATCATCGCCGATCGCAAGCACCACCCGCGCAAGATTGCGAGCTACGCCATCAATCTCTCCGGCGCCACAATCGGGGACGGCGACTTCGTCGACTTCGTCGCCGAACTGTTCGCGCAGCATGATGTTTCGCCGGCATTGGTGTGTTTCGAGATCACCGAGACCAGCGCCATCTCGAATCTCGACGAGGCGCAGACGTTCATCGCGCGGCTGCGCGAGATCGGCTGCAGCTTCTCGCTCGACGATTTCGGCACCGGCATGTCCTCGATCGCGTATCTGAAGCACCTGCCGGTCGACATCATCAAGATCGACGGCTCGTTCGTGAAGGAGATCCTGAACAGCAAGGTCGATCGCGCGATGGTCGAGATGATCACCAAGACCGCGAAGATCATGCAGAAGCAGGTGGTCGCCGAATTCGTGGAGAGCCTCGCGATCCTGGACGAGCTGCGCCAGATCGGGGTCGACTACGCGCAGGGTTACGCCATCGGCAGGCCGGTCCCGGTGCTCACCCTCCGGGAAGAAAAGATCGCCTGAGTCGCCCAAATTGTCCCGAAACGGGACTTTTTCGGCCTCTCCAGCCCTCCCGGCGCTGATTCTCGGGCACTATCCACCCGAAAAACGTTTAAAAATCCTGTCGTTGCCCGCTCCGTCTCGATTATGCCTTACTCTAATTCCCTGATATAATGAGCGAACGGTGAATCCAACGTGGGCCGGGTAACAGGCCCCAGAGCACCGACTTGGGGATGATGGGTCAACGTACGACGAAAGCAGCCGCGCGTAAGTCGAACCGCGGCGTGTCTCTGGTGGGCAGCACGGCGTTCGCCGTGAGCGCGCTCGTCCTGTCGTCTGGCCTTGCCGCCTGGATGGTCGGCATCGACCCTACCGCATGGCTGCATGGACCGGCACTCGCCAACACCACCGCCTCGTTGAATTTCGACGATCGCTTCGGCGCTCGCTCCACGATCAACACGGCTTCACTCTATTATCCTCTGCGCCGCGGGTTCCGTTCGAGCCGCGGCGATTTCAATTCCGAGTTCGGTCAGATCGAGGACGCGCTGGGCGGCCAGCTGCGTGACACCCAGACCGAGCTACCGACCAGCCAGCCGGCGTCAGCGTCCGTCGCCGCGACCACCACGGCGACATCCACTGTGCCGATGCCGCGGTCGCGGCCGGCCGAGGCCAATCTGCTGGCGCGCAACGATCAGCCGCTGCCGCCGCAGGCGCCGGTGCAGCAGGGCGACAACCGGACGTTCCTGCAGAAGATCGCCGACATGATGCCGGGCAAGCTGCAGCTGGCCTCGATCGATCCGAATGATGGCTTGTTGTCCGGCCCGAGCCCCGATCTCGGTGCGCTCGGTTATGACAGCACCACGGCGGTCTACGACATCACCGGCCGCATCGTGTACATGCCCGACGGCACGAAGTTCGAAGCGCATTCGGGGCTCGGCAATCTGCTCGACGATCCGTCGCATGTGACCGCCCGCAACGCCGGTGCGACGCCGCCCGGCGTCTACGAGATGAAGCCGCGCGAGAAGTTGTTCCACGGCGTGCCCGCGCTGCGCATGACCCCGGTCGATGGCAGCGATACGTTCGGGCGTGTCGGCCTGCTCGTCCACAGCTACATGCTCGGGCCGAACGGCGACTCCAACGGCTGCATCTCGGTCAAGCACTACGACAAATTCCTGCAGGCCTATCGCAGCGGCACCATCAAGCGCATCGCCGTCGTGGTCAGCATCAAGGACGTCAAGTCGGCCTCCACCCGCGCGGCGTCGAACTCCTAATCCGCACACCGGCGCGGCTGGTTCAGCGAATCCGTCAATCACCAGTGAGTCTCCGCACCTCCGGCGCGAAAGCGCCGGGCGATGTGCCGATGGCGCGGCGGAATGCGGCGGCAGAGCTCCCGCCGCTGCTTGATATCGCAATGGTGTATACTGAAATATCCTGTTTAGGTATTTCATTACCATAATTTGCTAAATACATGGTTCGATGTATACATAGAGTATTCGAAGAGATCCCAAGAGGGCAACCGATGCCAAAACCCTTTCCAATGAACGCGTGGTACGCGGCCGGCTGGGATGCCGAGATCAAGCACGCGCTGTTGCCGCGGACGATCTGCGGCAGGCATGTCGTGATGTACCGGAAGGGCGACGGCGAGGCCGTGGCGCTCGAGGATGCCTGCTGGCATCGCCTCGTCCCGCTCTCCAAGGGCCGGCTCGACGGCGACACCGTGGTCTGCGGCTATCACGGCCTGAAATACAATGCGCAGGGCCGCTGCACCTTCATGCCTTCGCAGGAGACGATCAATCCGTCGGCCTGCGTGCGCGCCTATCCGGTCGTGGAGCGCCATCGTTTCATCTGGCTCTGGATGGGCGATCCCGCGCTGGCCGATCCCGCGCTGGTGCCCGACATGCACTGGAATCACGATCCGGCCTGGGCCGGCGACGGCAAGACCATTCACGTCAAATGCGACTACCGCCTCGTGGTCGACAATCTGATGGACCTGACCCACGAGACCTTCGTGCACGGCTCGAGCATCGGCAATGATGCGGTCGCCGAAGCGCCGTTCGACGTCACCCATGGCGAGAAGACCGTGACCGTAACGCGCTGGATGAGGGGCATCGAGGCGCCGCCGTTCTGGGCCAAGCAGTTGCAGAAGCCGGGCCCGGTCGATCGCTGGCAGATCATCCGCTTCGAGGCGCCGTGCACCGTCAACATCGACGTCGGCGTCGCGCCGGCCGGATCGGGCGCGCCGGAGGGTGATCGCTCGCAGGGCGTCAACGGCTATGTGCTCAACACCATCACGCCGGAGACCGAGAAGACCTGCCATTACTTCTGGGCCTTCGTCCGCAATCACCGCATCACCGAGCAGCGCCTGACCAGCGAAATCCGCGACGGCGTCGCCGGCATCTTCCACGAGGACGAGATCATCCTGGAAGCGCAACAGCGCGCGATGAACGAGAATCCGGACCGCGTGTTCTACAACCTCAACATCGACGCCGGCGCGATGTGGGCGCGGCGCGTCATCGACCGCATGGTGGCGAAGGAAAATCCGCCACAGCAATTGCAAGCGGCGGAGTAGGCCGGGCCATGGCGGAACGCGAAGCCGATCGCTCAGTGTCGCACACCGTGCGAGCGCAGCTCGCGCTGCGCGATCTGGTTCTCTCGGGCCGGCTGCGACCGGGCGAGCGCATCTCGGAACTGCAGGCGGTCGAGATCACCGGGGTGTCGCGCACGCCGGTGCGGATGGCGCTGGTCCGGCTGGAGGAGGAAGGCCTGCTGGAGGCGATTCCGTCCGGCGGCTTCATGGTCAAGGCATTCTCCGAACGTGACATCCTCGATTCGATCGAGCTGCGCGGCACGCTCGAGGGCCTTGCCGCGCGCTTTGCCGCCGAGCGCGGCGTGTCGTCGCGCGATCTCGAGCCGCTGAAGGAATGCCTGAGCGAGATCGACGGCCTGGTGCGGCAGGATCCGATCTCGGTCGAAGCCTTTTCGTCCTATGTCGCGCTCAATGCGCGCTTCCACGCGCTGCTCACCGAGCTGTCGCGCAGTCCGCCGCTGATCCGGCAGATCGACCGTGCCTCGGCGCTGCCATTCGCCTCGCCGAGCGGCTTCGTGATGGCGCAATCGGCCTTGCCCGAGGCGCGCCAGATCCTGCTGATCGCGCAGGACCATCATCGCGTCGTGGTCGACGCCATCGAGAACCGCGAGGGCGCGCGCGCCGAAGCGATCATGCGCGAGCATGCCCGGCTTGCGGCGCGCAATCTGCGGCTGGCGCTGCGCAACCGCACTCACCTTGATCTGCTGCCGGCGCTGGCGCTGGTCACGGCCGGCTGAACGGAGCGCGCGATGCGATTCATTGAAACCTGGACATCAGCTACGCTGCTTGCGACGCGCGACCTCACGCCCGGCATCCGCGAATTCCTGCTGCGGCCGGACGATTTCACCGGCGCGCCTTATCCCGTCGGCAGCCACATCGATGTCGGCGTCACCATCGAAGGCCAGCCGCAGACGCGGTCCTATTCGCTGGTCGGCGAGGTCGATCCGCAAGGTTTCCGGATCGCGGTGCGGCACGCACCGGATTCCCGCGGCGGCTCGCGCTATATGTGGTCGCTCGCGCCGGGGGCGCGGCTCACCATCACGCTGCCGACCTCGCTGGTGCAACTCGACTGGACGCGGCGACATTTCTGCCTGATCGCGGGTGGCGTCGGCATCACGCCGATCGTCGGCGCGGCGCAGGCGCTGGTCCGCCGCGATGCCGGCGTGACATTGCACTATGCCGCGCGCACGCGCGGCGATGCGGCCTATCTCGATACGCTCGCGCGTCTGCTCGGCGACCGCCTCATCGTCTATGCCGGCGACGAGGGCAGGCGGCTCGACCTCGACGGCGTCTTCGCAGGCTTGCCGCAGGATACGATGACGTTGTTCTGCGGCCCGATGCGGATGCTCGATGCGGCGCGGCGTGCCTGGGAGGCGTCCGGCCGTCCGATGATTGATCTGCGTTACGAGACCTTTGGATCGAGCGGGCTGCTGCCGACCGAGGCGTTCCGCGTGCGGCTCAGGGGTGAGGGGACCGAGTTCGTGATCCCGCGCGACCGCTCGATGCTGGACGTGCTCAACGAAGCCGGCCATGAGGTGATGAGCGACTGCCGGCGCGGCGAATGCGGCGTCTGCGCGCTCGACGTGGTCGATGTCGACGGCGAGATCGATCATCGCGACGTCTTCTTCAGCGATCACCAGAAGCAGGAGAGCCGCAAGATCTGCGCGTGCGTTTCGCGTGCCCGCGGCACCATCACGGTGGACACCCTGCATCGCGCTGACGCGCCCTGAGGGCTGCGCGGGCGTTCGATCCGGGCTACGCCGCGTGCACCGAGTGCTGCGGATTGTGATCGAGCAGCCCGGAGATATCGCTGCCCGACATCGGCCGGCCGATCAAATAGCCCTGCACCTCGTCGCAACTGGTCTGGCGCAGATATTCGAGCTGATCCGCGGTCTCGACGCCTTCGGCCACGACGCCGATCTGCAGGTCCTGCGCGAGGCCGATCACCGATTTGACGATCGCAGCGCAATCCGGCTGGGTCAGCATGTCCCGGATGAAGGATTGATCGATCTTGATGCGGCTGAACGGCAGCTTGCGCAGATAGGTCAGCGACGAGAAGCCGGTGCCGAAATCGTCGAGCGCGACCGTCAGGCCGAGCTCGAGCAGCCCGTTCAGGATCGCCGGCGCCGATCCATATTTCGAGATCAGCATCGATTCGGTGATCTCGATCTCCAGCCGGTTCGGCGCGACATTGGCCTCGGCAAGCGCCTCGACGATGGTCTGCAGGATGCCGACGTTCTGGAACTGGACCGCGGAGAAATTCACCGCGATCCTGATGTCATCAGGCCAGCGCGACAGCATCGCGCAGGCGCGGCGGATCACCCACTCGCCGAGCTGGTGGATCAGTCCGCTCTCCTCGGCGATCGGAATGAAGACGCTTGGCGGAATCAGGCCGCGCGTCGGATGCTGCCAGCGCAGCAGCGCCTCGAAGCCGGTGACGCGGCCTTGGCGGATGTCGAGGAACGGCTGGTAGACCAGAAACAGCTGGTCGGCCTCGATGGCCTGTTCGAGGTCGCGCTGCAGCGCGCGACGGTCGCGCGCCGACTGGTCGCCGCTGGCCTCGAAGAAGCAGATGGTGCCGGGGCCGGATTTCTTCGCCCGGTAGAGCGCGATGTCGACATGCTTGAGCAGATCGTGGGAGGTGTTGCCGTCCCGCGGCGCGAGCACGATGCCGATGCTGATCGCGCTGGTGATCTCGAACCCGTCGATCGGGAACGGATCGGCAAAGGCCGCGACGAACCGCTCGGCGATCGCGAGCGCATCCTCGGGCCGCGTCAAATTGGACATGATCAGCGCGAACTCGTCGCCGCCGATCCGCGCGACATGTTCGGCCGCGCGCGTGCAGCGCTGCAACCGGGCTGCCAACTGCACCAGGAGTTCGTCGCCCGCCGGATGGCCGAACCTGTCGTTGATCTCCTTGAGGCGATCGAGATCGAGCAGCAGCACCGCGAATTCCTCGCCCGAGCGCTCCAGCCGGCTCAGCGCGCCTTTGAGCGCCTCGTTGAAGGCGACGCGGTTCGGCAGATGCGTCAACGGATCCTGCCGCACCGTCCGTTCGGCCTCGTGCTGGGCGATGATCCGCCGCCTGAACTCGAATGCATTGACGAACACGCCGCGCAGTAGCACGGAGCCGTAGACCAGGACGAGGACGACCATCAGGAGATAGATGAAGTCGCCGTCCCTGCCGAGGCAGATCGCGGTGCCGACGAAGATCGGCCCGGTGAAGGCAATGGCGGCGATCGGGATCGTGGAGAAGGCGAAGGCGCCGCCGGCCAGCATGCCGGCGCAGAGACACGTGATCACCAATTGCGCGCCGCTCGATGCGTTCGCAAAGAAGGCGACCGGGACGACGCCCCAGGCAGCACCGAGCGCCAGCGCATTGCGCACCAGCCGGTACATGGTCCGGCGCGACACGAATTGCGGCTTGGCGATGCGGCGCGATGCGCGCACCTGCATGCCGAAGAACAGCGCCGCGCCGCTCACGGCGGCCGCCCACACCAGCGCGAAGGCCCAATCTGGCGATTGCCACAGTGCAACCGCGAGCACCAGCGCGTTGCAGGCGTTGGCCAGCATGATGCCGAAGGAATAACCGAGCACGAGCGAAACCTGCTCGGCGCGGATGTGGCCGGCAAGCGTTTCGTCTGTCGGTGGTGCGCCGAAGGCCGCGAGGTCACCCGCGAACAAGGCCGCGAAATATGATCTGAGATCGATACGCATCTCACTACATTGCCTGCGTGGTTTGACCATGCGCAGGGACGAAGAATTCTCTGCAAACCTTTGACAAACTATGAACTATTGGAACGAACCGTGCCACGGCGGGCTCACGTTTTGGTTCCCGCCGGCAGGCATTGCTAACAAATCGATACAAATGCGTGATGCGAGGTCACGGACCGGCAGAGATTTGCCCAATCCCACGCGGCTTGATCGCTTGCCGGTTTTTCGCAATGAGTTGGGTTCCCGCGACCGGCAAAACCAGAAGGTGCACATGAGCTTGCCGACCACGAACCACGATCCCGGGTTTCGGATCACGCGGGCCAGCCACGTCGTCCTGACCGTCCGTGACCTCGCGGCGAGCCGGCAGTTCTACGAAAATGTGATCGGGCTGATCCTGACCGCGGAGCAGGGCGATGCGCTCTATTTCCGCGGCGTCGAGGAGGCCTGTCATCACAGCCTTGTGTTGCGCAAGGGCGAACGCGCCGTCTGCGCGCGGCTCGGCCTACGGGTGTTCCAGGACGGTGACCTTGACCGGCTCAAGGGCTTCTTCGAAGCGCAAGGCTGCGAGGCCGCCTGGGCCGAGGTGCCGCACCAGGGCCGGACGCTGCATGCGACCGATCCGGCGGGCACGCCGCTGGAGTTCTGTGCGACCATGCCGGTCGAGCCGCGCATGATCACCCGATTCACCCGCCATGCCGGCGGCTCGGCGCTGCGGCTCGATCATTACCAGGTGCTGACGCCCGACGTGCGCAAGGCGTGCGAGTTCTACACCGCGGCCGGCTTTCGGCTCAGCGAGTATATCGCGCCAGCGGGCACGTTCGATCTGCGCGGCGTATTCCTGCAGCGCAAGGGCAATCCGCACGACATTGTGTTCTTCAACGGCGCGGGGCCGCGGCTGCATCATTTCGCGTTCCTCGCGCCCGAGGTCCATCACCTGCTGAACGCCTGCGATCTCGCCGGCGAGCTCGGCTATGGCGCGGCCGTCGAACGCGGACCCGGGCGGCACGGGCCGGGGCACGCGATGTATGTCTACATGCGCGATCCCGATGGGCACCGCGTCGAGCTGTTCAACACGCACTACCAGATCATGGATATCGAGAACGAGCCGATCGGCTGGGATCCGTCAGACCACAAGATCTCGTTCCCCTGGGGCCTGCCCGCGCGGCAAGCCTGGTTCGAGGAGGCGACGCCGTTCGAAGGTGTCGCGATCCGCGAGCCGCAGGTGAAGCCGAAGCCGTTGACGCTCGAGAGCTACCTCGCGAAGTAGCATGTCGATGTCAGCGAAACCCGGGCATGATCCCTTGTATGACGCGGCCATCGTCGGCCTCGGGCCGGTCGGCGCCATCTTCGCCAATCTGCTCGCGCAAGCCGGCCTGAGCGTCGCCGTCGTCGAGCGCACCGCCGACATCTACGACAAGCCGCGCGCGATCACGCTCGATCACGAGGCGCTGCGCGTGCTGCAGGCGATCGGGCTCGGAGATTTCATGGAGCAGGCGATCGCCCCGCATAACGGCTCTCATTATCTCGGCGTCGACGGCGAGATCATCAAGATCTTCGACCCGATGCCGCCGCCGTATCCGCTCGGCTGGATTCCGAACGTGACTTTCGTGCAGCCGGATGTCGAGCAGGCGCTGCGCGAGAAGCTCGCCGAATATCCGCATGTCGACGTTTTCCTCGCAACGGCCGGCGTGGCGCTCGAGCAGGACGAGCGCGCGGTGACGTTGACGGCGCGGCGCGAGCAAGGTGAGGAGTTCCTGATCCGCGCGCGCTATCTGGTCGGCTGCGACGGCGCCAACAGCTTCGTGCGTAAGCAGCTCGGCATTGGTCTCGACGACCTTGCCTTCGATGAATGGTGGATGGTGGTGGATACGCTGACCAGCGATCCCGCCAAGCGGGCGGCCCGGAGCTTTCAGTATTGCTGGCCGTCGCGGCCGGGCACCTTCGTGCCGGGGCCGCGCAATCTGCGGCGCTGGGAGATCAAGTTGCTGCCGGGCGAGGATCCCGAGGCGGCCGGCGCACCCGACAACGTCGCGAAACTGCTGAAGGGCTTCACCGACATTTCCGATCTCACGATCTGGCGTTCGGCGGTCTATCGCTTTCATGCGCTGCTTGGGCAGCGCTGGCGCGACCGCCGTGTGCTCCTGATGGGCGATGCCGTGCACCAGACGCCGCCGTTCCTCGGGCAGGGGCTGTGCGCCGGCATCCGCGATGCCGTGAACCTTGCCTGGAAGCTGAGGCTGGTTCTCCGTGGCGATGCCGGCGAGACGCTGCTCGACGCTTACGAGATCGAGCGCAAGGCGCATGTCCGCGCCGTCGTGGCCAGCGCCAAGGAGTTCGGCAAGATCATCGGCGAACTCGATCCTGTAGCGGCCGCCGAACGTGACGTGCGGCTGCGCGCCGACCTGAAGGCCGGCAAGGCCGAAACCATCAGGCAGAAATTCATTCCCGATCTCGTCTCCGGTCTGATCGCGCGCGATGCCGTTCTCGCCGGGCGGCTGTTCGTGCAGCCGCATGTGCGTGCGCCGGATGGACGGACGTGCCGGCTCGACGATTTGCTGAGGCTGGAGTTCGCGATCGTGACGGCAGCCGCGGAGCCGATGGCGTGGCTGTCGGACGCGTCCCGTGCCGCTTGGCAGCATCTCGCCGGCGAACGTGTCGTCATCGCCACGTCAGGTGAAAGCGGCGATGCCAACGGCATTCTGAACGTGGTCGAGCGCGATGGGCTGTTCGCCGACTGGATGCGGCAACATGGCGCCGCCGCGGTCATCGTGCGGCCCGACCGTTACGTCTTCGGAGCCGCCGGCAGCGCCGACGAGCTCAATATGCTCGTCGGGCAACTGCTCGAAGGTCTCGGTGCGAGACATCAGTCGTTCCCGGCGACATCAGTCACTTCTTGATGTCGGCGGCGACCAGCACGCGGTGGCCGTGCAGCAGCTCCTGCAAGGCCTGCAGGGCTGCGACGCCGCATTGGGTGTCCTGCTCGCCGTTGCCGCCGCTCAACCCGATGCCGCCGACAACCTCGTCGTCGACGACGATCGGAAAGCCGCCGACGAACACTGCAAATTTTCCGTCAAAACTCCACTGGATGCCGAAGGCTTCGTTGCCGGGCAGGGCAGGTCCGTTCGGTGGCTGGTTGAACAGATGGGTGGAGCGCTTGTGTCCGGCCGCCGTGAACGCCTTGTTCCAGGCGATCTGCGGGCCGGTGACCCGCGCGCCATCCATCCGCTCCAACGCCAGCGGATAGCCGCCGTCATCGGTCACGCAGACCGTCTCCGCAATGCCGATCTCGGCGGATTTGCGGATCGCGGCCGCGATCATGTGGCGGGCTTCGGCAAGTTCGAGTTTGAAAGACTGTCTCATCGCTTTGGTCCAGGATTGGAGTGAAGTCGTCGACCGCGGCTCAGGTGCCGCGGTAGACCGTCTTGATCTGGGTGTAGAATTCGAGGCCGGTGCGGCCGGACTCGCGGAAGGTCGAAGTGCTCGACCGCTTCAATCCGCCGAACGGCGCGTTGATCAAATTGCCGGTGGTGGTGCGGTTGATCTTCACCGTGCCGGACTGGACGTCATTGGCGAAATCGTGCATCGCGCGCGGATTGCGCGTCACGATCGCGGCCGACAGGCCGTACTCGCTGGCATTGGCCTTGGCGATCGCGTCAATATAGCTGTCGACCTCGATGATCGCGATGACCGGGCCGAAAATCTCCTCACGTGCGATCGTCATGTCCTGGGTCACATCGGTGAAGATCGCGGGTGAGACGAAGTATCCGCCGTCATAGGCGGCACCGGTGAGCCGATCGCCGCCATGGAGATGCGTTGCTTCCTTCTTCCCGATCGCGACGTAGCGCAGCACGGTTTCGAGCTGCCTGGCCGTGGCGAGCGGCCCCATCTCCATTCCGCTGGTGAGGCCGCTGCCGATCTTGATCGCCTTCACCTTGGCGAGCAGCCGTGCGGTGAACTCGGCTCGCACCTGCTTCATGACCAGGACGCGGCTGGTGCCGGTACAGGCCTGGCCGGCCAGCGACAGGCCGCCCTTGACGGTCAAATCGACCGCCAGATCGAGGTCGGCGTCGTCCATGACGATCAGCGGGTTCTTGCCGCCGAGCTCCATTTGCGTGCGGGTCGTGAAGCTGACCGCGCGGCAAATCTGTTCGCCGGCGGATGTCGACCCGGTGAAGGAAATCGCGCGAATGACCGGCGGCTCGGTGATCGCAGGCCCGATCTCGCCGGCCTTCCCGGTGATGAAGTTGAGCGCGCCGCTCGGCAGGCCCGCCGCAATCAGCGCCTCCGCCAGACGATAGCCGCTCAGCGGCGCATCGGACGACGGCTTGAACACCACCGTGTTGCCGGTGACGAGGGCCGGTGCGATCTTGCGCGCCGGGATGGAAATCGGAAAATTCCAGGGCGTGATCACCGACACGACGCCGAGCGGCTCGCGCAACGTATAGACCGTCATGTCTGCATCGTCGTTCGGAAACACCTCGCCGGTGAGCGACTGTCCCTCGACGGCATAGAACCGCAGGGTCTGCGCCGAGCGCAGCACCTCGTCACGCGCGAGGCCGAGCGATTTGCCCATTTCCCGCGTCATCTCCCGCGCGATGTGATCGGCGCGGGCCTCGAGATGATCCGCGGCCCGGTTCAGGATGGCGGCGCGTTTGGAGATCGGCGTCCGCCTCCAGCCTTCGAACGCCGCGGCCGCGGCATTGACGGCCGCTTGCGCATCGGCGGCGGTCGATTCCTGGAAGCGTCCGACCAGGTCGCTGGTGTCGGCGGGATTGATGTTCACGAACGATCTGCCGGAGGTACTCGGGATCCGCTCGCCGGCGATCAGGTTCGGAAATTCCTCGATCCCTGCGCTGCCCTCCGCGGAAGGGGGCGCGTTGCGTATCGTCGTTTCAGCTATCGTCACAGGATTCTCCTCAATGCCAGATCAGCACCGCGCAGACGGTCGACACCGCGAGCCCGGTCAATACGGGGATCATCGCCGTCCGCACGATCTGGAACACGGGGACGCGCGCGAAGCCGGCCACTGCGATCAGCGACGACCAGGCCACCAGGGTGCCGCCGCCGGTCCACACCGCGCCCATCTGGCCGATCGCGGCGAGCGTCGCGGGCTCCATTCCGACCGACGGTGCCAGCGCGCCCGACAGTGAGCCGGTCAGCGGCAAGCCGGCAAAGCCCGAGCCGTCGATGCCGGTGATCATGCCTGATATCAGGATGCCGAAGGCGACGAAAATCTCGTTGCCGGGGATCCAGGCCTGAGCGGTCTGGATCAGTTCGAACAGGAGGCTCGGCGCCTGGGCCGCGGGCACCCCGAGGATCGGCGCAGACAGGCCCGGCTCGGCGCCGAGAAAGAAGAACCCCGCGATCGGCAGCACGGAGCCCATCGCCTTGAATGCGAAGACGAAGCCTTCGGTGACGTGGTCGGCGCTGGTGTCGAGGAATTTGCGCAGGTCATCGGTGATGAAGGATGCGCAGATCATCAGGATCGCGGCGACGCCGCCGACCAGTGCGGCAGCGTCGCCGCCCTTGAGGTCGTGGCCGATGCCAAGCTTGGCCAGCACCATCACGGCGATGACGCAGAGAAAGGCGAGCGGGGTCGCAACCGCAAAGAATTTCGACCAGCCTTCGCGGCGCGTCGGCACCCCGGCGAGTTCCTTGTCGATCTGCGCCTGGGTCGCGAGCGGCCGCTGGCCGTCGGCGGTGCCGCGTGCGATCTCCGCCTTGTCGAAGCTGCCTTCCTGCTCCAGCCGCGCCAATTCGCCGTTGCTGGACTGCGCCTGCCAGCGCTCCAGCAGCCGCTCGTCGGGCTTGGTGATCGACTTGCGGATCGAAAGATAGGCGAGCGTCAACGCGATGCCGCCCGTGATGAGCGACAGCACCAGCGCGCGGTCCGCGACGGTGGCGGCGCTGACCGCGGCGCCGGCCGCCTTGGCGCTGATCCCGGGCGCAACGCCGATCACATAGTCCGACGACAGCGCCATGCCCTGTCCGGCGATCGCGATCGCAATGGCACCGCCGAGCGGCGACAGGCCGGCCGCAATCGCCGCGGGCAGCAGCACCGCGGACACCAGCGGCACCGCCGGCGTCGGCCAGAAGAACAGCGAGATCACATAGGTGATGGCGGCAAGCACGAAGTAGGCGGTGTGTCCGCTCTTCATAATGGCGCGGAACGGTTCGACCATGCGAATGTCCGAGCGCAGCACCTTGAGCGCGTTCAGCAGCGCCGTCATCAGCGCGATCACCAGGAAGATGTTGAAGAGCTCCTTGGCGGCGGTGAAGCTCGCGTTGAAGACGCTGGCAAGCGCCGCGACCGGGCTGTGCGTCCAGGCAAGCGCGACCAGGAGTGTCGCGATCACCGACGGCACCACGACGTTGGCGCGCCAGATCATGGTGAGAACGATGACGGCGACGCCGAGCAAATAGACCCAGTGCGCGGCAACGATCGGAGCGTGCTGCATGGTTGTTGCTTCCCCCTCTAATGCGGTGAATAATGTATACTGTATTCCGCAATGGCAAGCGCAAATTGCGAGCTTGCAATCCGTGCGTCGCAAAAGGATGGGGCATTTTTTGTGCATTAGAAGCAAAAAATAGCGGCAATTCAATGCGGTTGGTGTCTGGTGGGATGGACGGCGGGGAACCCGGCCTTCGGTGTTGACAGGCGCCAAGATAGTATACAGTATACCGAAATAGCCGACCGAAACGAACCGATGGTCCGTTGCCGGACGGCGATTTCTTCACGGCACAGGAGCGCCACGATGCAAAAGCTGATGGATCACGTGGAATTTCGAGCGGCCCTCGAAAATGCCATCAAGGGAAAGAGCGCCAACAAGGCTCCGTTCAGCGTCGCCTGGGCGAGCGGCAAGCTCAGCCGCGCGCATCTCGCGCGCTGGGCCGAGAACCACTACCACTATGTCGGTCCGTTCGCCGACTACCTCGGCTACATCTATGCGCGGATGCCGGAGCAGTACCAGGAAGCCAAGGACTTCCTGCTCGCCAATATGTATGAGGAAGAGATCGGGGGCGACCGTCACACCGATCTGCTGATCCGCTTCGCGGAGGCCTGCGGCACGACTGCGGCGCGCATCAAGAACCCCGACAACATGACGCCGACGACGCGCGGGCTGCAGAGCTGGTGTTATGCGGTCGCGATGCGCGAGGATCCGATCGTCGCGGTGGCCGGCCTCGTGGTCGGTCTGGAATCGCAGGTGCCCTCGATCTATCGCAAGCAGACGCCGACCCTGCGCGAGAAGTACAAATTCACCGATGAGGAAGTCGAGTTTTTCGACCTTCACATCGTGTCGGACGAGATTCACGGCGAGCGCGGCTACCAGATCGTGCTCGAGCACGCCAATACGGTCGAGCTGCAGCAGCGTTGCCTCAAGATCTGCGAGATCGGCGCACAGATGCGGCTGCTCTATACGACCGCGCTGTACCACGACTATGTCGCAAGCGACATTCCGCTGGCGGAGCTTGATCTTGCCAGCGGCGTCTCCGCTGAGGAACGCGTGCTGTTGCAGGCCTGAGCCGCGGGGAGCAGCGGCGCGATGCCCAACGTCATCTTTCACCGCAACGGCGAGACCTTTGTCGGCGAGGTCAAGGAGAATACCAATCTCGTCGTCCGCGCCGGCATCCGCCAGTTTCCCTATCCCAACTTCCTTTACGGCTGCGGGATGGGGAAGTGCGGGAAGTGCGCGTCGCTCATCATCAAGGGCGGCGAGCACTTGCCGGAGCCGAACTGGAAGGAAAAGAAGCGCCTCGGTGCCAGGATCGAGCAGGGCTATCGCCTCGCCTGCCAGCTCTGGCTCACGCATGACGTTGAATTGTCGCAGGAGGCAGCCCCGCTGGTCGACGTCGTCGCGCCGGCCGGCGCCGCGGTTGGGAGGACGTGACCGATGTATGTGATACTGACGAGTAAGCCGGGGCAGTTTCGCACCGAGATCGCTGACGGCCTGCGGCCGCTCGCGGCCTACGACTACCTGTTCTACGGCATCAGGAAAGCCACGTTCGTGATTGCCGAGCTGGTCGAGGAGACCAAGGTCAGGGTGATCGACGAGGCCTGGTCGCCGCCGATCGTGAACGAGGTGCCCTCGAAATTCCTCGAGAAGTTCGAGACCCCCGAGCGGGCGCTGCACGAGCTCGAGCACCTCATCACATTCGGTCACATGGACACCAAGCTGCGCAAGCGCTGAGCGGATGGCGGGATGATCGAAGTCACGTTTCTGACCAATGGCGGGAAAACCGTCACCGCGGCGGAGAACAGCAATCTACTGCGCGTCTCGCTGCGCGAGCAGGGCGGCATTCCGTTCAAGTGCGGCGGCGGCCTGTGTGGAACCTGCAAATGCCTGATCGAGAAAGGCATTGAGAACACCGATGCGATCAAGCCGAAGGAGCGGAAGCACCTCACCGACGCGCAGTTCGCCGCCGGCTATCGGATGGCGTGCCAGACCTTTCTCACCGGCAGCGTGAGCGTGTCGTGGGTGCCGAAAGCCGCGGTGCCGCCGGCTCGACCTGTAGCTGTTGACGGCGAATGAGCGCGGCTTGATGGCATGCAGCCGGCGGTCTAAATACGCAACTGCGGTCAATCGGCCAGGACTCTGGCAGCTCGTTGGACCTCCGGTGTCCATGCATTGAGCGAAGCGCGGCCGGACAGGTCGGTTCATGGCAGGCAAGCTCGGAAGCTCCAAACGTCTCGGCGACGACTACCTCTCCCTCCACGGCAGGGTCATCGAGGAGCTGCGGCAGGCGATCCTGAGCCGGCGGCTGAAGCCCGGCGAGCGGCTGGTCGAGGGCCGCCTCGCCGATGAGCTCGGTGTTTCCCGCAATCCCGTGCGCGAGGCGATCCGCGTGCTGGAGTCGGAGGGGCTCGTCGAGGTGACCGCGCGGCGCGGTGCCTCGGTCATCACGATGAGCGACGAGGAAGCGCGCGAGACCGTCGAAGTCCGCGCGCTGCTCGAGGGACAAAACGCGCGCCTGGCTGCGCGTCGCCGCGAAGAGAGCATCATCAAGCGGATCGCGGCGGTGTTGAAGCAGGGCAACGAGGCGGTCGCGGGACGGCGCTACGACCTGTTGTCGGATCTCAACCAGCAATTCCATCATGAACTGGCGGAGGCCGGCCGCAACCGCGTGCTCGCCGATCTGCTGAAGCGCCTGCGCGAGCGCACGGCGATGCTGTTCGCACCCACCGATCCGGTGCGCCAGGCGCGGACCTGGGATGAGCACGCCGCGATCCTGCGCGCCATCATCGCCGGCGACGAGCGCGCTGCCGCGACGCTTGCCGCCGAGCACGTGATGCGCGCCGGTGCGGATTTTCTCTCGAGCCTCCATGTGCCCGATGAGGAGACCTCGCTGGAGGCGGCGTCGGCGAAATACGGCCTGCCGTCCGGCTCCCGCGTGGATCAGACGGTGACCAAGCCGACGCGCCGGAACCAGCAGCGCGCCGGTACGCGGCGGCGAAAAGCAGAGAGCTGAACGCGCCCGTCGCGTTGATGGTTTGTGGCCGCCGATCCCGCGGTTAGAGGTCCGGTGGTACCGCTCCGGATCGTCAGCTAACTTTCTTGACCGTATCTGCCACGCTCGCTACGTCTCTTCCCAATGCTGGGCAGGGGCGCAACCCTGCCGGCCGCGCCGCATGGCCGGGGGAAACCAATGAACAACAACAAAGATGGCGCGTCGCCGAACGACGTCGCCGAATTTGATTACGTGATCGTCGGCGCCGGCTCGGCCGGCTGCGTGCTCGCCAACCGCCTGAGCGCCGACGGCAAGCATTCGGTGCTGCTGCTCGAGGCCGGGCCGAAGGACACCAACATCTGGATCCATGTCCCGCTCGGCTACGGCAAGCTGTTCAAGGAAAAATCCGTCAACTGGATGTACCAGACCGAGCCCGAGCCCGGCCTGAACGGGCGGCAGGTGTTCCAGCCGCGCGGCAAGGTGCTCGGCGGCTCCAGCTCGATCAACGGCCTGCTCTATGTCCGCGGCCAGCACGAAGACTATGACCGCTGGCGGCAGCGCGGCAATGCCGGCTGGGGTTATGACGACGTGTTGCCCTATTTCAGGAAGGCGGAGGATCAGCAGCGCGGCGGCGACAAATATCATGGCGCGGGCGGTCCGCTGCCGGTATCGGACTGGCGGCATGCCGATCCGCTGTCGGAAGCTTTCGTGCATGCCGCGGCCGAGGTCGGTATCCCGACCAACCCGGATTTCAACGGCGCGACCCAGGAGGGTGCGGGCTTCTTCCAGACCACGACGCGGCGCGGCCGGCGCGCCTCGACGGCGCGGTCCTATCTGCGGCCGGCGCTGACGCGCGGCAATCTGCATGTCGAGACATCGGCGCTGGCGCAGCGCATCCTGTTCGACGGCAAGCGCGCGAGCGGCGTCGCGTACAGGCAGAACGGGCAGTTGCGCACGGCCAAAGCGCGCAAGGAGGTGCTGGTGTCGAGCGGCGCGTACAATTCGCCGCAATTGCTGCAGCTCTCCGGCGTCGGCCCCGCCGATCTGCTGAGGCAGCATGGCATCGAGGTTCTGCTCGATGCGCCCGGCGTCGGCAACGACCTGCAGGATCATATGCAGGTGCGCATCGTCACGCGCTGCGCCCAGAGCGTCACGCTGAACGACGTCATCAACAATCCGGTGCGCCGCGTCATGGCCGGCCTGCGCTACGCGGCGTTGCGCAAGGGGCCACTGACGATTGCCGCCGGCACGTCGGGTGCGTTCTTCAAGACCAGTCCGCGGCTGGCATCGCCCGACATCCAGATCCACTTTCTGCCGTTCTCGACCGACAAGATGGGCGAGAAGCTGCATCCGTTCTCAGGCTTCACGGCGTCGGTCTGCCAGCTTCGTCCGGAGAGCCGTGGCTCGCTGAAGATCAGGAGCGCGGACCCGAGCGTGCCGCCGGAAATCCGCATCAACTATCTGGCGACCGAGACCGATCGCCGCGCCTTCATCGACGGCATCCGCATCCTGCGCAAGATCCTGGCCGCGCCGGCGCTGAAGTCATACTCGGTCGGGGAGGTCGATCCCGGCGCCAAGGTGGTCAGCGACGACGATCTGCTCGATTTCTGCCGCCGCACCGGCAGCACGGTCTATCATCCGACCTCGACCTGCCGGATGGGCAACGATGCGCTCGCGGTCGTCGACCAGCAGCTCAAGGTGCGCGGTGTCGAGGGTCTGCGCGTGGTCGATGCGTCCGTCATGCCGGACCTGATGTCGGGCAATACCAACGCGCCGACGATCATGATCGCGGAGAAGGCGTCGGACATGATTTTGGAGGATGCAAGGTAGCAGTCTTCAGTTCCGTCATCCTGAGGAGCGCGCTCTTGCGCGCGTCTCGAAGGATGCACGGCCCCGATATTTCGATGCGCGGCCCGTGGCGAGACCCGGGCCATCGACCCTTCGAGACGACCGCTCCGCGGTCTCCTCAGGGTGACGGTGACAAAGTGGGCCGGGGGCCGCTAACCCGCGCCACGAGGCCTCACCCCCTATGCGCGCGCACCCGTGCGACCATCTGCTCGACATGGGCGATCGGCGTCTCCGGCAGGATGCCGTGGCCGAGATTGAAGATCAGCCGGCCGCTGCCGAAGTTCTCCAGCACATCGTCGACCGCGCGGTCGAGCGCGGCGCCGCCGGCGATCAGGGCCAGCGGATCGAGATTGCCCTGCACGGCGACGCGGCTCTGCACGCGCTCGCGGATCATCGACGGCTCGGTGGCCCAGTCGATCGAGACGGCATCGACGCCGGTTTGCTCGACATAGGCCGGCAGCATGCCCGCCGCGCCGCGCGGAAAGCCGATGATCCGGGCACCGGGGACCTGCTTGCGCACCCCGGCAACGATGCGCCGGGTCGGCTCGATCGACCAGCGGGCGAACTCGCGTGGCGGCAGCACGCCGGCCCAGGTGTCGAAGATCTGCAGGCAATCGGCGCCGGCCTTGAGCTGGCCGACGAGGTAGTGGATCGAGTTCTCGACCAGGACGTCGATGATCTTGGCGAAGGCGTCCGGATGGCGGTAGGCGAGCATCCGTGCGGGCGCCTGGTCCGGCGTGCCCTGTCCGGCCACCATGTAGGTCGCGACCGTCCATGGCGCGCCGCAGAAGCCGATCAACGTAATGTTCGGCGCAAGCTCGCGGCGGACGCGGCGCAGGGTTTCAAAGACCGGCTCGAGCTTGTCGAAATTGGCCCGGGTGGCCAGCGTCGCGATCTCGCCGGGCGTTGCCAGGGGATCGAGTCGCGGCCCTTCGCCGGCCTCGAAGCGCACCGAACGGCCGAGCGCGTAGGGGATCACCAGGATGTCGGAGAAGATGATGGCGGCGTCGAAGTTGAACCTGCGGATCGGCTGCAGCGTGATCTCGGTGGCGAATTCGGGCGTGAAGCAGAGATCGAGGAAGCCGCCGGCCTTGGCGCGCAGCTCGCGATATTCCGGCAGATAGCGGCCGGCCTGCCGCATCATCCAGAGCGGCGGCACGGCTTGCCGGTGGCCCGACAGGAGGTCGATGAGCGGCTTCTTGGTGGGATCCTGGGGCACGCGAAAGTTCCTGATCAAGGTCAAAATTTGGCCCCTGATACACGCTGCGGCGCAATGGGCCAAGGCGGTTCTGGAACCCCGGTTTGCGGAGGGGCGTTGTCTCCCGGAATGGAGGGACGACATGGCCGAGAAATTCGATCCTGCTGGACATGACAAGCACGCCGAGAAGCCGCACGAGGCACGGGCTGCCGACCGCAAGGCACGCTCCCGATTGAAGGAGGGGCTGGAGGATACCTTCCCGGCCTCCGATCCGGTCAGTGCCACGCAGCCCGCGCCGTCGAAGCACGACGGCAATCGGGACAATTAGCTATTATATCCCAGCGCTCGCTAACCACGATGCGAAATGGGTTCAGTCGTGCGAGGAGCGGCTCACTGCGGAGCGGTGGTTCGAAGCACACCGCGCCCGCGGTGTGGGGCGCGATCGCCGCGGCAGGAATCGCCGTATCGTGATGCGCTGGACCGGCTAGACCGGACCGCTTTCGGGGCGCTGCACCCGGTCAAATTCGAAGGTCACGCCGAGCCGGCGCTCCAGCCGCCAGACCAGAATGCAGTGCCGCCGGATCGGTTCGCTCTCGATCTCGAGATCGAACGCGAACGGAATTGCGACATCGCCTTCCACGGCCAGCCCCGCGCCGCCGGTCGAGATGTTGAGCACAAGGCATCCGACGCTGGCGTTGCGGAAGAAGATCGTTCCGCGCTTCATCAGGACGGTTCGCTGGCTGTCGGTCTTGTATCTTTTTATTGTTGTACTCACGCAGCTTCCTACCCCGATGTGATGCCCGCTCGCGATCGTTCCCCAGAGAACGCCCTAGTTCACCAGCACCGCGCCGTCGCAGCGAACGCCCAGCACCCAGACGTCGACCTGGCCGAGCCCGATGCCGAGTGTCGAGAGCAGGGACGCCAGCACCTGATCGATCGGACTCGTCACGCCGTTCAGGATGCTCATGACGAGCGCGCCCAGTCCCGGGATCGGAAGCCCGAGCGGTCCGACATTGATGGTGAGCGAGAGGTCGCCGAGCAGGGTTGACGTGAGCGACGTGAGGAAGTTGGTCGTCGTCACCGTCTTCTTCGTCCCGGACTGGATGTCGCTGTAGCTGAAGTTGACGTTGGTTGGCGTGGTGTTGCCCATGCCGGCATGGGCGAGGCCGGTGACGGTGACGAGGCCAAGATTGACCAGCAGCGCCGGCGGCGGATTGGGCTTGGTCGTGAAGTTGGTCATGTCGGCGACCGTGACGTTGCCGATCCAGGCGTCGACGATTCCCGGCGTCACGCCGATCGTGACCTGCGAGGTGTTGATGTTCGGATGGCCGCAGGACACCGCGTTGAGCGTCGCGGTACCCGAGGCGACCTCGACATAGACCGGGAGGTTGATCGCGGAAACGCTGCCGGAGCCGAGAACGTTGATCGTCGCCAGGATCCTGGTCTGCGCCGTGTGAACGCTCACACCCTGGGTGCCCATCGCGATCCAGCTCGAGCCGACTGGGCGCTCGCCGATCGTCGCGATCACGGACACGTTGGCGATGCCGGGCAGGCCGAGATTGACTGAAGTTGCGATCTGATGGCTGCCGTTGGCGATCTGCGCCACCGTGTTGATGAGGTCGAAGACCGAGACGCTGGCGCCGACCTTCGGCTTCTGGCCCACCGTCAGGTTGGCAAACGGACCGAGATCGACCAGGGTGCCCGGCGAAACCTTGGTTGAGGAGCCGGTGACGGCCTGGGAGATCGTCGACAGCGCGGTCGTCGCGGCGTTGGCGCCGTTGGTGATCTGTTGTGTGGTGAGCGCGGCCGCCATGAGGTCGCCGACCTTGACGTTGCTGCTCAAGAGGTCGCTGTAGGTGACGCCGGTCAGGTTGATCCGGGTCGCCAGCGCCGACAGGAAGTCGAGTGCGTCGATCTTGGCGCTGATCAGCGAATTATAGTCCATCACCGAGAGCGACAGCGTGGTGCCGAGCATCGAGCCGAGCAGCGCATTGATCACGCCGCCGTTGACGGAGAGCAGCCGCGACCCGATCGCGAACGAGGCCATTTCGGTCGACGTCGCGGTGGCGGTGGTCGTGATGTCGAAGCTGCTCGCGCCGGTCAGATAGCGCGCGAAGTAGAGTGGGGTCTTGGTCGTCAACGTGACGCGCGCGGCGTTCGGAATGCCGACCGCCGGGGTCACGAAGCGGGCCTGCGGCGCGATGGCGCTGCTTGCGGTGTAGGTCCCGGTCTCGACCTTGACCAGCGCGCTGGCCGGATAATTGTTCTGCGTCACCGTCGCGGAGGCGGCGTTGACCGGATTGCTCAGATTGGCGGCAGCGACGATCGCGGCGAGGTCGGCGGTGCTCTGGGTCTTGCGCCGGTCGGCGAAGATCGTGCCGAGATCGATGGCAAGCCCGGCGCACCCGATCAGGAGCGTCATCAGGCCGGCGACATCATCGCGAAGTTGCCTCGTTCGTCGGCACCGAAGCGCCGCATCAGCATGAGGATGCCGCTCATGCTAGAATCCCCCGTACTGGATCGCAGCGGAGCGGACGATGGTGCTCGCCGGAGCGGGGACGAAAGGCAGCTTGTAGATGAAGTTGCCGGCCGCGTTGTAGTTGACCGTCACGACGTAGACGTTGGCGTTCAATGGGGACGGTGCGGCATTGACGGTGAGATTGCTGGCTACCAGCAGCGGGTAGGTCGATGCGTTGGCGGTGACGTAGCTCGTCGCGAGGCTGTTGCGTTCGGTGTCGGTCATTCCGGCGATCGACGACCGCGCCGCTTCGGCGGCGAGTTGCTGGACGCCATGCACCATCGCGAGATACGAACCGAATACAATGATCCCGAAAATGAAGGCGAGAAACAGCGGCAGCATCAGCGCAAATTCGACAGCAGAAGCGCCGCTTCGACAGCGAAATAACCTCGTCATGGCACACCTCGAAACGCAAACTACGGCGCCACGGTGCGGGCCTTTGATTAAGGAAAACTATGAAAACGCTTCCGCGAATCAGTGACGTCAATTCAGATCAATGACAGCGTTCAAACTTATTGGGTGCTCGACACGTTATGGGGCGATCAGAATCTTTGATGCCGTGCCCGCAGAAATCCGGGGGCTGATGGTGTGGAGGTGCTGCGTGCGTGTGCAGATGCAGCCGTCCGATACCGTAGCACTACGTGGCAATGCACGTAACAATACATATGGCCTGCATTCACGGCGCCGTCGCGGTAAATTGCAGCTAAACGAAAGTGCAACCAAATGTTAGTATAGCTGAATCACATACTGGAGATCGGAGTTGCGCCCCGTGCTGAGATTGGAGGGCTCGCAATGCATAGACCACGTCAACATTTGAATATCCCTACAGAGATTGTTCGCACCGTCGTTGCGATTGCAGAGACGGGAAGTCTATCGAAGGCCGGCGAGCGTCTCGGCCTCAGTCAGCCGGCGATCAGTTCGCAGATCAAGCGACTGCAGAGCCTGGTCGGCGGCGCGCTCTTCATCAGAACGGCGAACGGCACCACGACGACGGAGCTCGGCAAGGTCGCCGTGCAGCAGGCAAGGCGAATCCTTGAAGCGAACGACCAACTGCTTCGGCTCGGCGGCAATCACGAAGGACCGCAGCCGTTGCGGCTCGGAATAAGCACGATGCTCGCCGAGGAATTCCTCAAGCTCCACCCGACCGACGCGCTCGCCGACGTGCTGGTTCACGCCGACATGTCGCCGACCGTCATCAGAGGATTGATCGACGGCTACATCGACATCGCCTTCGTCTACAGCAACCCTTCGCTCGAGGCGGAAAACGAGGTGACGATCGCCGCCGAAGCCGAAGAGCGTTCGGTTTGGGTCCGGTCACGCGATTTTGTTCTGCGGCCGGGCGCCCCGATCCCGATCCTGGCGTGGCCGGGTGACGACTGGATGATCCGGACGCTCACCAAGCACAACATCTCGTACAAGATCGTGTTCAGGAGCCCGAACCACCAGCTGCGACTCGAAGCCGCACGGGCGGGATACGGCCTGACGGCGTGCCCCGAGCGGATCATGCCGTCCTCCCTCATTTCGGCGAAGGACTATTATCTGCCGGAGCTTCCGTTGCAGAAGCGCCTGCTGTGTGTTCGCCCGGGCCTCGAGGGAAGCCGCGCGACGGCGATGGTGCAGCGGTTGTCCAGCCTGTTCTTCAGCGGCGCGAAGCCGATGCGTCAGGTGAGCAACATGTAATCCGGCGGCGCCGATCAGTAGTGCGGTGGGCGCTCGTTGGCGGGGCCCGGCGCCTGGCGTTCCGCCTCCTGAAGCCGGTCGCGCAGCTCGGCGAGCTGGCGCGTCAGCGCGTCGATCTGCTTCCATTGTGCCGTGATGGTCTGGTTCAGCGTCTCGATGGCTTCATCCTGGTAGGTCAGGCGGACCTCCAGCGCATCGATCCGTTCGCTCAGCTTTGCCGCGTCATTCATGCACGGCGTCCTCGTGCCCACGTTCACGCAGGCCGTGGCCGAGCGCGACCCGTTCGTCGAACACAAAGCAGTCGCCGCGCCAGCGGCTGTCCTGCCGCGGCGTTTCCTCGAGATATTTCAGGATGCCGCCCTTGAGGTGATAGACCTCGCTGAAGCCTTGCGCGAGCAGATAGGCGCTCGCCTTCTCGCAGCGGATGCCGCCCGTGCAGAACATTGCAATCCTGCGGTGCTTCGCGGGATCGAGGTGCCGCGCGGCAAATTCCTTGAATTGTCCGAAGCTCGCGATCCTGGGATCGACCGCGCCTTCGAAACTGCCCATCGCGACCTCGAACGCGTTGCGGGTGTCGAGCACCATGATGTCAGGCGATGCGATGAGTTCGTTCCAGTCGCCGGCGTCGACATAGGTGCCGACCTGCCGCGTCGGATCGACCGTGGTATCGCCGAGCGTCACGATCTCCTTCTTCAGCCGCACCTTGAGCCGCTGGAACGGCATCTGCGTGGCTTCGGAGAATTTCAGCTCGAGATTGTCGAGGCGCCCGCCGAACAGCGGCCCGTGCCTAAGCTCCGCGACGAAACCATCGATGGCTTCGTCGCTGCCGGCGATGGTGCCGTTGATGCCCTCATGTGCGAGCAGCACGCTGCCCTTGAGATCAAGCCCGGTACAGAGCGCGCGCAGCGGCTCGCGCAATGCGCGGAAGTCGGGCAGCGCGGCGAACTGGTAGAAGGCGGCGACCTTGCGGGGCATGGCCGGGGTTTATCAGGCCAGCCAGATCGGCGAAACCCCGCAAAGCCATGCATTATCGGGATAATTCCTCTGGCATACCATGCATTGCCCTGCCGGGGACGAATGTGCCATGTACTCCGCATCCACCCGCCGCAGCAGCATCAGACCATCACGATCAAGCGAGCTCTCCGTTATGAGGAATTTCCACTTCGCCGGCCGTTCCACGGTCCACGCCCAGAACGCGATGGTTGCAACGTCGCATCCGGAAGCGGCGCTGGTGGCCATCGACGTGATGCGCGCGGGCGGCACCGCCGCCGACGCTGCGGTTGCGGCCTGTGCGCTGCTCGGCGTCATCGAGCCGCAATCGACCGGCATCGGCGGCGACTGCTTTGCGCTGATCCAGCCGAAGGGCGAGGGCAAGATCACGGCCTATAATGGCAGCGGCCGGGCGCCGATGGCGGCCACCGCCGAGTGGTATCTCGAACGCAAGATCCATTCGGTGCCGCTGACCTCGGCGCATGCCGTCAGCATTCCCGGTGCGATCGACGCCTGGGACGTGATCCTCAGGGATCACGGCAAGTTCGGCTTCGACCGGCTGCTACAGCCCGCGATCAAGGCCGCCGAAGAGGGCTATGTCGTCGCTCCGCGCATCGCCTTCGACTGGAAGAACGGTTTTGAGAAGCTGAAGAACGGCACCAACACCGAGCGCTATCTGCTGCCACACGGCAAGCCTGCGGTCGCCGGCGACGTGATTCGCCAGCCCGAACTCGGCAAGACGCTGCGCGCGATCGCGCAAAAAGGTCGCGACGCCTTCTATAGCGGCGAGATCGCCGCCGACATGGTCGACACGCTGCGCGGTATCGGCGGCCTGCACACGCTGGAGGACTTTGCGGCGCACTCGACCGAGACGACCTCGCCGATCGGCACGATGTACAAGGGCTATGACGTCTGGCAGTGCCCGCCGAACGGCCCCGGCATCACCATGCTGGTGATGCTCAACATCCTGTCGCGCTTCGACCTGACCAAGTTCAAGCCGCTCAGCATCGAGCGCTTCCACCTCGAGGCCGAGGCGGCGCGCATCGCCTACATGATGCGCGAGCAGTATATCGGCGATCCCCAGCACGCCCATGTCGATGTCGCCGGTATCCTCTCCAAGGAGTTCGCCGACGAGCACATCAGGAACATCCGGATGGACCAGCTGCTCGAATTGCCGAACGTGGCGCCGCCGATGAATCCCTCGACCGTCTACATCACGGTGGTCGACAAGGACCGCAACGTCTGCTCCTTCATCAACTCGATCGCGCATTCGTTCGGCTCGGCGATCGTCTCCAACAAGACCGGCGTCCTGCTGCAGAACCGCGCCGGCGGCTTCCGCATCCAGCCCGGCCATCCGAACTGCATCGCGCCGGGCAAGCGTCCGCTGCACACCATCATCCCGGCGCTGGCCACCAGGAACGGCCGCGCGGTGATGCCGTATGGCGTGATGGGCGGGCAGTACCAGCCGGTCGGCCAGACCCACGTTCTGACCAACATGCTCGACTATGGCTGCGACCTTCAGGAGGCGATCGACATGCCGCGCGGCCTGCATTACGAGGGCGTCTACCAGCTTGAGGACAGCGTGCCGGCGGAGATCGTTGAAGGCCTGAAGAAGATCGGCCACAAGACCACCAGCGTGGTCGCGCCGCTCGGCGGCGGCCAAGGCATCTGGATCGATTGGGACAAGGGCACGCTGACCGGCGGCTCCGATCCGCGCAAGGACGGCTGCGCGCTGGGCTACTGATGTCGCAGGCAGCAGGGCCGGATATGCGTTGAGGAACAAGCTGTTCTCGCAGGGATTGGTGCTGGGAGCCCTTTCCCCGCGAGGCCCGCCATCAGCTCCCTCGATTCAGATGATACTGACCAGGCCGATTTGCGCGGCGGCATCTCGCCATGGTTTGTCGCCGCAACGCCACCACCGTATCCCACACTGTCGGAAAATCTCGGCTGCGATGCGCTTATCGTTGGCGCCGGCATCACCGGCTCGCTGGTCGCCGAGCGCCTGACCCGTCAGGGGCTGGACGTCGTCATTGTTGATCGAGAGCGCCCGGCCGGGGCAGCACGGCAGCCAGCACCGCGATGTTGTTGTGGGAGATCGACCGTCCGCTTGTCGAACTGACCGCGATGTATGGTTTCGATCGGGCTGCGCGTACCTATCAGGCCAGCCTCGATGCCGTGACCGGTCTGATCTCGCTGGTTCGTGAGCACAAGCTGCCCGGAGAGATCAGAAAGAAGCGCTCGCTCTATCTGGCTGCCGGCAGCTCCGTAACCGAGTTACTCGATGAGCATCGGCTCCGCCGCCGCGCCGGCCTGCCCGGCGACTTCCTCGATCATGGACAATTGCTCGAGAGCTACCGTATAGCGCGCGCAGGCGCGATCGTCTCGCCCGGCGCGGCGGATGCGGATCCGCTCCAACTTGCCCGCGGGCTGCTCCACCTCGCACTCGCGCGCGGTGCGCGGCAGTTCGATGCGGAGGCCATAGCCTTCGATCCGGCGGGCGAAGCGGTGACCGTGGGATTCGAGAACGGTCGCGAAATTGCCGCAAAAGCCGTCGTGCTGGCGACCGGCTATGTGATGCCGGATATCGTTCGGTCTACGATCCAGACCGTGTCCTCGAGCTGGGCGATTGCGACCACGCCGCAGCCGCAGAAGATCTGGAAGGACGGCGCGCTGATCTGGGAGAACGCCAAGGATTATCTTTACGCCCGGACGACGCCGGCGGGCCGCATCATCATCGGTGGCGAGGATAGCGATGAGATCATCGCGCCTGATGCCCGCGACCGCTTGATCCCGGAGAAGGCGCGACGGCTCGTGCAGCGTCTCGCCGCGCTCTGGCCGTTCGCCGCAACGGAGATCGAATACCGCTGGGCCGGCACGTTCGATACCACCAGCGACGGGCTGCCGCTGATCGGTCCCGTCCCCGGCGCAAGGGGCGTCTATGCCGCGTATGGCTATGGCGGCAACGGCATCACCTTTTCCTATCTGGCGGCGCAACTGATCGGCGATCTCATCGCAGGCGGCAGTTCGCCGTTGCTCGACGATTTTGCGCTGGACCGCGATGACGGCATGGCCGGTCACTGAAAAAGCGGCTAGGGATTTCGCCCGCGCTGGGCTAGAGACGGCCGTCCTTCACGAGAGGTGCAAGATGCGATCTTCCCGACGCACGATCATCACGACTGCGTTCGCCGGACTTGCGGCGGCAGTCTCCACGTCCGTTGCCGGCAGGACGGCAATGGCCCAAACCGCAGGAAAGCCCATGACCACAGCTTCAGGCCTTCAGATCATCGACAGCAAGGTCGGCACCGGCGCCTCGCCGAAGACCGGCCAGACCTGCGTCATGCACTATACCGGCTGGCTCTACGAAAACGGCCAGAAGGGCAAGAAATTCGACTCCTCCGTCGACCGCAACGAGCCGTTCGAGTTTCCGATCGGCCAGGGCCACGTGATCAAGGGCTGGGACGAGGGTGTCGCCACCATGAAGGTCGGAGGCAAGCGCACGCTGGTCATCCCGCCGAACCTCGGCTATGGCGCGCGCGGCGCCGGTGGGGCGATCCCGCCGAATGCAACGCTGATGTTCGACGTCGAACTGCTTGGCGTAAAATAACCGGATGGCCGTCAAGTAACCGGCCCACCACAAGAGGGCGCAGCGATGAAGATCTCGATCCTCGACGATTATTTCGACACGCTGCGCACCCTCGATTGCTTCCGCAAGCTCGACGGCTACGACGTCACGATCTGGAACGATCATGTCCAGGACGTCGATGCGCTCGCCGAACGGCTGCGCGACACCGACGCGCTGGTGCTGATCCGCGAACGCACCCAGATCCGCACCCCGCTGCTCGAACGGCTGCCGAAGTTGAAGCTGATCAGCCAGCGCAGTGTCTATCCGCACATCGACATCGACACCTGCACGCGGCTCGGCATCATCGTGTCGTCGGACCAGCATGCCGATACGCCGTCCTATGCCACTGCCGAGTTCACCTGGGGCCTGATCCTCGCCGCGATGCGCGCGATCCCGCAACAGATGGCGGCGCTGAAGGCTGGCAAATGGCAGATCGGCGTCGGCCATACGTTGCGCGGCAAGACGCTCGGCATCTACGGCTATGGGCGCATCGGCGCGGTGGTCGCGGGCTATGGCAGGGCGTTCGGCATGAACGTGCTGGTCTGGGCACGCGAGCCGGCGCTGGCCAAGGCGCGCGCCGATGGCTACGAGACCGCCGCCAGCAAGGCCGATTTCTTTGCCCGCTGCGACGTGCTGTCGCTCCATATGCGGCTGGTCGACGCAACGCGCGGCATCGTCAAGGCGGAAGACCTCGCGCGAATGAAAGACACCGCGCTGATTGTCAACACCAGCCGCGCGCCGCTGATCGAGCCGGGCGCACTGGTCAACGCGCTGCGCGCCGGCCGGCCCGGAATGGCCGCGGTCGATGTCTACGAGAAGGAGCCGCTGCGCGACACCGCCGACCCACTGTTCAACATGGACAATGTGGTCTGCACGCCGCATCTCGGCTACGTCTCGCGCGACGAATACGAGATCCAGTTCACCGATATCTTCGATCAGATATTGGCCTACGCCGCCGGTACGCCGACGAATGTGGTCAATCCGGATGTGCTCGCACATTCGCGGCCGCGTGGCTGATTGATCGCGGCATGAAAAGGACCAGCCGAATGGGCCGGTCCTTCTCAAAAGCTGATCGCCGGCAAATCAGAGCTTCTTGTTCGCTGCGGCCGCGGCCCTGTTCACGGCATCCTTTGTGATCTCCTTGGCGTCGCCGAGCGCCTTCTGGCCCTTGCCCTTAGCTTCCTGGATCGCGCCTTCGCCCTGCATCTGATCGGATCCGGTGGCCTCGCCGATCTTCTGCTTGGCCTTGCCCATCGCCTCGTTGGCGGTACCCTTGATCTTGTCGGTGGTGCTACCCATTGGCCTGTTCCTCCAAATGCTTTGAAACTTCGCAGGGGCAACGCGCGGCGGCGCCGGAACGTTCCGATTTTCCGCTCGCCTGCGCGGCTGCTTTTCGGTAGCGTTCCACGCACGAAAACTTGACCAACGAAAGCAAGAACGATGAGCGGTTCCCACGATCACACCCATTCGCACGACCACGATCATCACCATCACGACGACGAGCGCTGGAAGCACGACGGCGTCCGGGTGATTCCGGGTAACCAGCTCGATCCGAATGTGCCGTCGACCGCCGGCATGGACCGCAAGGCCGCGATCAACTTCGCCCGGGTCGGCGCGCAGAAATTGTGGGCCGGCACCGTCAGCATCAAGCCGGACGCGAAGACCGGCGCGCATCATCACGGCCATCTCGAAAGCATCATCTATGTCGTGAAGGGCAAGGCGCGGATGCGCTGGGGCGAGAAGCTGCAATTCACCGCCGAAGCCGGTCCCGGCGATTTCATCTTCGTGCCGCCCTACGTGCCGCATCAGGAGATCAACGCCAGTCCCGACGAGGTGCTGGAATGCGTGCTGGTGCGTTCCGACGGCGAGGCGGTCGCGATCAATCTCGACATCGAACCGGTGGAGAAGCCGGAGAACGTGCTGTGGGTCGATCCGGTGCACCGGCATCCCGACGAGAAGAAATAACGTCGCGGCGCAGCCGCGACGAAAGACAATAACAATAAAAGCAGGGAGGCCAGCATGACGCTCGTTCGTTACGAGAGCGCCGACTACGTCGCGACCATCACGATGGCACGCAGCGAGAAGCACAACGCGCTCAACAACGCGTTGTGTACCGAGCTGCGTGACGCCTGGCTGCGGTTTCGGGACAGCGACGATCGTGTCGCAGTGCTGGCTTCGGCGGAGGAAAAGTATTTCTCAGTCGGCGCCGACGTTGGTGATCTCCCCGCCAACATGTGGCACGCCGTGCCTGGCCTCGGCGTCGAGCTGGACAAGCCGGTGATTGCCGCGACATCCGGCTGGGTCGTGGGTGGCGCCTTCGTGCTGGTCCAGATGGCCGATCTGTGTGTGGCGTCGGAGACGACGCGCTTCATCTACCCCGAGGGAAGGATCGGCACCACCGCGGGCGGCGTCTCATCGGTGATGGCGCGGATGCCGCACAAGATCGCGATGGAGTTTCTGCTGGTCGGCGACGAGATGTCGGCGGAACGCGCCTTCCAGATCGGTTTCGTCAACAAGGTCGCGCCGAAAGGTCAGCACCTCGCGCTGGCGCAGGAGATGGCTGCGAAGATCGCCGGCAATGCACCGCTGGTGGTCCGCGCGCTGAAGAAGCTCGCCCGCGAGGCGATGCCGAAGGGACCTCTTGAAACAGTCGCCGACGCGCGGCGGTTGCTCGATGAGGTCAGGGACAGCGAGGATCTCAAGGAGGGCGTGAAGGCCTTCGCCGAGAAGCGGAGGCCGAAGTTTACGGGAAAGTAGGGCGAGAGGGCGCTCTCGCTGTTTCGTCATTCCGGGGCTCGTGAAGCGACGCTGCGCGTCGCCCCGGAATGACGGGGAGTGAGAGTTACGCAAACACCCGGTGATCGATCGCCCCGTTCGGCACCACATAGCCGTAGCGCGTATGCGACGGCTCGGGGCCTGCCTTCTCATACTGCGCCTTCATCATCGCGAAGCGGTCGCCCTTGATGTCGAGCATCGCGCGCTTCGGCTGGATGTTGTAGAGCCGGGCATTGTTGTCGCCGAAGATCGCCGTCTTCACTGGTCCGTCGGCGGGCCCAAGCGGCGCGTAGCCGAACTTCTTCTGCATCACTTCGGGGATTTCCAGCCGCCGCAGGCCCTCGATCTGCCATTGCGGCGCGCCGGTCCACAGCGCGTCGGTGCCCCAGCAGACGTGGTCGACGCCGAGGCCCTTGATCAGGGTCCCCATCAGCGCGGCGCAGACATTGGGCTCGGCGACCAGCGTGGTCGCGAACAATTGCCCGACATCGCCGTAGACATTGTTGACGCCGTATTGCGCCGGGATGTCGGCGAGGTCGGAGGTCCAGGCGATCCGGCCGGTGCGCTCGAACTCGGCCAGCGCGACCTTGGGATCGCCCCCGACATGGCGATAGGCCGAGTGGTAGATCACGAAGTTGAGCTGCGGCCAGTCCTTGGCCGCCTGGCCGACATCGGCAACGTCAGCGAAGCCGCGCAGGTTCGGATACTGCTTCTCGATCCCGGGCGGAAACAGTCCCTTGTGCACGCAGACATTCTTGATGCCCGCCTTGACCATCTTCTCATAGCCCTTGTAGGCGACCTTCTCGTCGTCCAGCCGCCAGGGATAGCGGCTGATCTCCTTGTGGGTGTTGTCGCCGATCGTGTAGCCCTTGCAGGATTCCGGCTTCAAGGCCAGCGCAGCATCGAGCTTGTCGAGCCAGCCGGGTTGCCCGGGCGTGAAGATCGCGTGACAGAATACGCGGCGCGAGCCGGCCTCGTCGTTCATCTTCTTGCGCGCATCGGCCATCTGCTCGTTGGTCAGGAACCAGTCCTGCTCGATGTCCGACGGCGCCGAGGAGATCAGCGCGATCTTGGTGTCGGAATCGAGAAACATCTCCTTCTTGTAGTTGTTGAACTTCAGATCCTCGATGGTCTGCTCGTGACCTTTGAGCTCCTTGTTCCAGCCGGCCTTGCCGACCGCCTTGCGCATTTCCACGAAGCCCATGATGCGGGTGTCGTCGCGCAGGAAATGCGTGTGCATGTCCATGATGAACTGGTCTTTCAATCCGTTGGCGCGCTCTTGCGCCATCGCAGGCGTTGCGGCCTCGGCCGGCGTCACGTCGAACAACGGGCCGTAGACCTGGTTCATCGCGACAAAGGAAGCGGCCATGCCGGCCGCGGTCTGGAAGAACCGGCGGCGGTCGAGGCCCTGCTTGCCGCCGAGATCGTCGGCCATCGCCAGCAGGCGTGCCTCGACCTCGCGCTGCCGTTCGTTCTGCGGGTCGGGATAGAACTCGTCGCTGGAGACGATCTGGGTCGGAATCGGCGTCTGGTACTGGCACAGTTCGGAGGGCATCAAGGCGGCAAGTTCTTCGTCGGTGAGATTGCTGCTCATTCTTCGCTCCCGCATCTCGCCGGATTTTTCCGGTCGGACCGCGGCGGAGACTAGGACCAAGTCCGTCCGTCGTCCGCGCCGATTGCCGGAAACCGCGTTCACAAAATCGTGCATCGCATCTGCGGCCGCGAGATGAGTCCGCTGCGCAACCGGTCATGCGCGCTGCTATGCTCGATCACACCGGGTCGGACGAAGAAATCCGGAAGGGAGCGAACCATGACGCCAGCAGACCATTCGCGGCGCACCATCATCAAGGGCATCGGCGTTGCGACGGCAGCCGGTGTGCTCGGCGCAGCGCCGGCGCAGGCCACGACCGCAGTTCCTGCTGAGGGAGAAATATGGAGCAACGAATATTGGGCGAAGAAGGGTGACATCCCGCTGTGGATGTTCCGCAAGCGGATCGGCGCGCCCAAACCGGGCGAGCCGGCGCGGCCTGTGGTGTTCTTCGTCCACGGCTCGTCGGTGACGTCGAGGGTGTTCGACCTCACGGTGCCCGGCAAGGGCGAGTATTCGCTGCTCAATGTCTTTGCGCGCTACGGCTTCGATTGCTGGACCATGGATCACGAGAACTACGGCAAGTCGGGCCGCACCTCGGGCAATGCGGATATCGCGAGCGGCGTCGAGGATCTGAAGGCCGCGGTCGAGGTGATTGCGCGCGAGACCGGCGAGAGGCGATATCACTTCATCGGCGAATCCTCCGGCGCGCTGCGCGCGGGCGCCTTCGCGATGGCCGCACCCGAGCGCATCGATCGCCTGGTGTTCGCCGCCTTCACCTACAAGGGCGAGGGCTCGCCGACACTGGCAAAGCGCGCCGAGCAGCTTGCCTATTACCGCAGCCACAACATGCGCAAGCGCGACCGCGACATGATCCGCTCGATCGCGACCCGCGACAGGCCGGGCACCTCGGACCCCGCCGTGATGGAAGCGTTGGCCGATGTCGAGATGCAGTTCGGCGACCAGATCCCGACCGGCACCTATCTCGACATGACCGCCAATTTGCCGGTGGTGCATCCGGAGAAGGTGCTGGCGCCGGTGCTGCTGGTTCGCGGCGAGTATGACGGGATCGCGGCGGTCCTTGACCTCGAAGAGTTCTTCAACAAGCTGCCGAATGGCGACCGGCAATTCATCATCCTGCCCGGCACTGCCCATTCGGTGGCGCTGGCCACCAATCGTGAGCTGTTCTGGCATGTGACACGGGCATTTCTGACGATGCCGACGCCGATCGTGACCTGAAGCAGCCTGCGGCAGGACGCCGCAAGAAAATCTGCGCGGCGATGTCGGGATCCGGCTATGCGGTTCGTCCTCGGGGCATAACCCGCAAAAAGGAGCGCCTTTCATGGCCAAGCCGACAATGATCTTCGTCAACCTGCCGGTCAGCAATCTCGCCCGTGCCACCGCCTTCTACGAGGCGATCGGCGCGACGAAAAATCCGCAATTCTCCGACGACACCGCCTCTGGCATGGTGATCTCCGAGACCATCCACGTCATGTTGCTGACGCACGACAAGTTCCGGCAGTTCACGCCGAAGGCAATCGCCGATGCCAGGACCACGAGCGAGGTGCTGATCTGCCTCTCCGCCGAGAGCCGCGAGGCCGTCGACAGCTATGTGACGAGGGCGAAGGGCGCGGGCGGCACCGCCGATCCGTCGCCGCAGCAGGATTACGGCTTCATGTACGGCCGCAGCTTCGAGGATCCCGATGGACACATCTGGGAAGTGATGTGGATGGATGTCGAGGCCGCGATGAAGGCGCAGTCTGCAGCCACCGCGTGAGCCGCCGCGCCATGCAGGCGTTCGAAGCCGACAATAAGCGACAGTTGGCAATCCGCCTGACGGATTGAGACGGCGCTCAGGCTGCGGAAATGCCGTCCGGCCGGACTTCGGTCATGGCTTGGGCGGCTTTTCTCCCCTGAGGCAGGTCGGCTTGCCGGCAGCCTGGGACCGGAAAGTTCAGTTCGACCGTGGTGCCGCCTCCAGGCGTCTCGCAGAGGGAAACGGTGCCGCCGTGGGTGGTCATCACCTGGGAGACAATCGAAAGCCCCAGCCCTGTTCCTTCCGTGCGGGTGTTGCCGCGCTTGAAGGGCTCCAGCAGCAGCTCGGGCTGACCGAGTTGGAGTCCCGACCCGTAGTCAATAACGCGCAACCGCGCTGGTGCTCCGACCTCGATGAGGACGGAGCGCCCGCGCTGCCATGCGTCACGGCGTTTCGGATCAGGTTCGAGAGCGCGACGGCGATCGCCGCTTCCGAGCCACGCACCCAGACCGGGTGACGAGGCTCGGTGAACTCGACATCGCTTCCGTTCTTCAACGCCATCGGCACGTGTTCGGCCGCAACCCTGCGCGCCAGCGCCGCAAGATCCATCTCGATCAGTTCGGCCGGTTCCGCGGAGATACGCGCCAGCTGGAGCAGCATGGTGACGATCGACGACAGCTTCTGGTTCTCAGCTATCAGCCTGGCGCGCAACGGGGCATCCTCGACCTGCTCGAGTATGGTGCGCGCATTGGTCAAGGGCGTACGAAGTTCGTGTGCCGCATTCGACAGGAAATTTCGTTGTGATTTCGACGCGACGTCTATTCGCGATAGCGCGCGATTGAAAGCCGCGACCAGAGGCAAGAGCTCGGCTGGCGCATCCTGTTCGGGCAATCGCCGGCCATCCGAAACCCCATCGATCATCTCGGCGGCCGCCGCTACGGCCCGGACGGGGCGTGCGATCAGCGTCGGCACGAAAACCATCGCGGTAAACGCCGTCGCCGCCAGGACCAGGATGATCGGGAGCGCAACGATCGTCGCATCGGTGAGCATTCCGGTCGTCAGTTGCGCCGCCGTATAGGCCACGCCACCGGTCTCAATCCACACCTCACCCACAGGCGTATTTCTGACCGCCGACATCTTCTTCAGATTGGTGGTTTCGCCGTCAAACGCGTAGGCGAGGAAACTCGTCCCGTCGCGCGATGTCTGGGTCTTTTGCGGACGCCACTTCGGGATCGGGCCGTAGCTGACCTCTCCACTCTTGTCGGACACGACATACCAGAATGTCGGGAAATTGCGGGTGATCTCGTCCAGCCTTGAGGTCCGTTTGAGAGCCAGCTGCCCGGTCTCGTTGCGGATGACGGCTTCCTTCAATGCATCGGCGACGTCGGCGGCGGCCCAGGTGCCGTCATCGTCGCCGCCAAATCGGATCAGCAAGGCTGCTGCGCAGAGCAGCATGATGGTCGTCACGGCGCCGATCAGCGTCGCGGACAGCACCGCGATCGAGCGATGGACGCGCTTGAGCCTTTGCCACTTCAAAATCATCATTCGCCACTCAGCAGATATCCGAGGCCACGGACCGGTTTGATAACGACCTTGCAATTGGCCGCGCGGAGGCGCCGGCGCAGCCGCGAAACGTGGGCCTCGATCGCGTTTGATTGAATCTCGTCATCAAAGCTGTAAGCGGCGACTTCAAGGGTCTCGCGCAGCACAACGCGCCCAATGCGCCGGACCATCGCTTCCAGAATCGCCAGTTCACGCCGCGGGACAACGATGGGCGCGTGATCGACGCAGACCTCGCGATTGAGGACGTCGTAGCTCAGATTGCCGATGCGAACGATCGCCCCTCGATCCAGAAACAGACGGCGCAGCACGGCCTTGGCTCGCGCAATCAGCTCAATCGGCTCGAATGGCTTCGCTACATAGTCGTCCGCCCCGTCGTCGAGGGCGCGCGCAATATCAAGGGGGTCATCAAGCGCCGTCAGCACGATCGTCGCGGGGCTGGGCTTCTGCTGCTTCAGGTCGCGCAGCAAGGCCAGACCGTCGCCATCCGGCAGTCCACGGTCGATCACCACGAGTTCAAAGCTTCGCACGGCGACTGCGGCGCGACCCTCCTCAAGCGTCGTGACCATGTCGGATGCGCCGAAGGCCGTAGCCAAGGTATCCCGCAGCCATGGCCCAAGCTGAGGGTCATCCTCCACGACCAGAACTCGCACCGCATTCTCCCAAGCATAAACCACGGCTTCTACCATTACGGACGGATTACAATAAGATTACGGCCGGCAAGAAAACTGCGGTGTCCACACGGATACATTGACGTAATTGGCCTTTTCCTGGTGGCTCGGTCGGCCATCCGCGAATGGCCGCGATGATCGGATCGAGACCTGACGGGGGCTCGTCCGAAAGTCTCAATCAGGGGCGCCGCACCACATCAGCGCTCCAGAGCCGATCAGCGTCATGACAGCGAGCGAGCTTTCGCATGCGCATCCCCTCTCAGCGATTTCCCCACCAGAGACGTCTATCAACATGACCGGCGACCGACGGCGCCTCGGCGCGCGCAAGAATACGTTGACAGAGGCATGAACAGGGCCACGTCAGGCTATCGTAATGGTCGCTGTGAAAAGCATGGCGGACAACGCGGCTCGCATCGCGCTTTCCGATCTCCGTCCCCAGGCTTCCGAACGATATGCCGGTCGATTTTGCGTTCTCAGCGATGGCCAAGCGGTCAGATCGCAGCCCGGCGTCATGGCGCCGTCCGTTCAATCGATGGCTGGAGGGGGTCGAGGCAGGGTGGTCGGTGCCGCTGCTGCTCGCCTGCTTCGTCGGCATCTGGACGGTGTATCTGTCGGTGGCCTATCACGGCGCCGGCCTGCATCCGGACGTGTTGGAGACCTGGACGTATGGCAGGCATTTCGCATGGGGTTATCCCAAGCATCCGCCGTTGATGGGGTGGACGACCGGTGCGTGGACCTCGGTCTTTCCGCTGACCGATTGGTCGCTGCAGCTGATGGCGATGACAAATGCGGCGTTGGCCTTGTGGTTCGTTGACCTCATTGCAAGAAGGTTCGTGACCGGGCACAAGCGCCTGATCGTGCTGCTCCTGCTGATGCTGACCCCGGCATACCAGTTTCATGCGCAGCGCTTCAACGCCAACGCCGTGTTGCTCGCGGTCTGGCCGCTTGCAACCTACTGCTTCCTGCGCGCATTTGAAACGAGGGCGCCGCTCTGGGCGATTGCTGCGGGTGTCACGGCGTCGCTAGCAATGCTGGGCAAGTATTACTCCATCTTTCTGATCGCCAGCTTCGCGTTGTCGGCAATCATCCATCCCTCGCGGCGAGCCTATTTCACGTCCAGTTCGCCCTGGATATCCACGGCTGTCGGGCTGATTGCGCTATTTCCACATCTGCACTGGTTGGCTACGACAGGCGCGGAGCCCATCCACTATGCCGCGACGCATGTGGGGGCCGGTTTTCCTGCGTCGCTGCGGGATGCCGTCAATTTCCTGTTGGGCCTTGCTGCGGCGACGATCGTGTCCGCCGTGACGTGGGCGATGATCGCCGGGTATCGGATCAAGCGCCTTCCGCGGGATCTCGCTGCGGCGGATCCCAACCTGAGGCTCATCGGCCACGTCGCGATCGGCACGATCGCTCTTCCTTTCATCACGTCCATATTGCTCGGCACCGACTTGCCGTCGCTATGGGCGCTTCAGGGATTGTTCCTGCTCGCCGTGCCGGTCGTGTGCAGCACGCGTTATCGGATCGAGCGGTTCTATACGGTCAATGCAGCGCTGCTGGTTGCCGGAATTGCAATCGTCGCCGCCGTGATGGCGGCCCCAGCCCATGCGCTCTACCGCAACAGCTACGGTTATGAGGAAGGGCGAAACGTCTATCACCAGGCCGCAGACAAACTCACCCGGCTGTGGCGCGAGCAGATGGGCACGCCGCTGTCGATCGTCGGCGGCAACGATAGCCTAGGGGTTGCGGTGGCCTTTTACAGCTCCGATCACCCGCATTATGGCGATCCATTCGCCTACCAATATTCATTGGCACTACCTCGCGAGGTGACACCGGAGCGCGGCTGGGCAGCGCTCTGTTTCGATGACCAGGACGATTGCCTTGAATGGACCGGGCGAATGGCGGCTCGCGCCGGAAGCCATGTCAAACGCGAGTTTTCCGTTCAATCGAGCCTGTTCGGAATTCCAGGCATCAAGCGAAACCTCGTTGCATTCCTGGTGGCACCGCTTGGTGAGCCGGACGATGCACCGTCAAGCCTCGTCAATGATGCCGGTCAGGGCGGAGGACCTGTTTCTCCGCAAACAGATCCGCCGCTCCGCGCGGAGCCGGATGTCGCGCTGCCGGAGAATCAGCCGCCCGGAAATGCGCCGCAGACGAGCGATCCAGGAGCCAACATGCTGGTGGATCATGGAGCGGCAAGGCTCTTCGTCGTGCTGCGTTGATCAGGCTTATTCCCGGAATGCCGCCGTGATGATCGCACCCGTAATCTTGCGGTAATCGGCTCCCGCTTTATCGGCGGCGGGGTCAAGGGCGTCGTATCACGAAGGATAACGGTCCATGCTTATCAGGTTGGTTTGCATCAGCCTCGGCGTTTGCGGAGTCATCGGTGCCACCGCGGTCGCGCAGACATCTCCATCAATGACCGGTTCAACTCACCCGGCAACCGCAGCACGGCCATCGATCAGTCGCGCCGACAAGATCAACCTCAACACCGCTCCTGTCAGCGAGCTGGTGAAGCTTCCGCACCTCAGCGTGCGCGGCGTCACTGCGATCACCGAGGCGAGAGCAAAGTCCAAGTTCAAGGACTGGAATGATTTCGTGGCCCGACGGGTTGTGCCGCGATTCGTCAGGAGCGAGCTCAAGGAGCTTGTCACGTTCTAGAGGGCCTCTGTCGATCGCTGCCAAAAAGCGATGCGGTTGTTGAACGCGAACAAGGATATGCTTCAATGAAACGAGTAGCTGTTTTTGCCACCATGGCGGTGATCGCCATGGGATGTCTTGGGTCGACGGAAGCCACGGCAGGTGGCCGGCGCGGAGATGCGGTGGCTGTTGGCATCGTCGGCGGCTTGGCCGTCGGCGCGCTGTTGGGCTCCACCATGGCTGCCGGTGCGGCCCCGGCCTATGTCTACGAGAGGGACTATTATTCGCCGGCCGCTGTCGTCCACTACCATCGTCACGTGTACGAATATGGCGACGAACATCCGGGCGGATATGATTACGGTTATCGATCCGGGTACCGGGAAGGCTACTCGGACGGCTATTGGGACACGATTGAATGGAGATCAGCGCCGTCGCCGGCGGGCCGTTGTGACACGATTGCCGGACAGTGCGGGTTCGGACGCGAGGTCCCGTCCTAATAACTGATCCGCAGTCCCACGCCGCCGTGAAGCGTGTTGCCGACCGGCTGCGGTCCGGCGGTGCCGTTGAGGAAGAGGTCGGCGATCCAGCCCTTGGTGATGCGGAAGCCGACGCGGCCGCCATATTCGAACCAGCCCTGGTTGCCGATCGTCGGCACGATGGTGCCATCGCCGGTCACGGTGGCGACGATGCCGGAATGGGTGGCGAAGGATTGCACCCAGCCGCCATTGATGTTGGTTTCGATGTTCGATCCGAACAGATGCGTCCACTGGCCGCCGATCTTGACCAGGCTGGTGCGATCGGTGCCGTCGGCGATGGTGGCATCGAACGGATTGACGGCAATTGCAGGATCGCTATAGCCCTTGACCCGCTGCCAGAGCTGCCAGACCTCGACCGAAGCCGCGACCTCGTCGCGCGCCGACAGCCGGTTGATCCAGCCCGCGCGCCCATAGACGCCGTAATTCTCGCTCGAGGTCTGGCCGGTGACCGACACCGGGCCGAGGCTGGTCGCGTAGCTGCGGGTGTAGCGCACTTTCTCCGACGGCGAGAGGATGGTGCCGATATCGAAGAACGGCCGCGACGAGCCCCAGTCGACGAAGTCGTAGCGCAGCGCGAAGGCGCCGATCGGCGCGCTGGTGACGTTGTAGCCGCCCTCGCCATACTGCGTGTAAGCGATGCCGGCGAGCAGCGACAAATTCGGTGTAATGGTCTTGCGACCATGGATGCCCGCCGAGAACGAGCCGGCGGAGCCGAAGGCACTGATGCAGTCGTCGCAATTGACCTGCTCGTTGACGCCGAGCAGCACCGATCCGAGCACGCGGTTGGTGATCATCTGGTTGAAGCGCTGGTCGGCGAGGTTGTTGATCGAACTGCCGCTCGACGGCGCGCCGGTGATCGGTGTCGGCGACGGGCTGGGCGTTGGTGTCGGCGTGGGGACAGGCGTGGGTGTCGGCGTTGGCGATGGTGTGGCAGTCGGTGTCGGCGTGGGGGTCGATGTACAGTTCGACGAAAACGAATCGGGATTCGAGGTGCAGTTCGGCCTCGGAGACTGCGCCTCGGCCGGCGCAGCCAGCGCATGCAGCAGCGCGAGCGACAGCGCCATTGTCAGCGCCGCCGACAGGATCAAATGATGGATGCGCCGTAGCATGCTCACCGTCCGCACAGCATGCCGGTCGGGTCGTCGACCGGAGGCGTCACCGGCGAGGCATCCGCGAACTGGGTGACGGTGCAGAGGCCCGCGGCCTGGGTGCAGGTCGCGGCAAAGGTCCAGGGCGGATTGTTGGTCTTCTGGATCGTGGTGCGGCCGCCGCTCGAGGTGATGATCGCCGTGTCGCCGGGCTGGGTCAGGTCGATGCACTGCCGGTTCGACGTACACACCGTCGATGCGCCTTCCTGCAACACCACGGTGGTCTTGCCGCGCTGCGACAGGATATCGAGCACCGTGCCGCGAACGCCGATGGTCGCAAGCGGCGTCGTGATCGTGTAGGCGGCCTTGTTCGAGTGGCCGGTGACGAAGCGGAACGCTCCCGAGGTCAGGCGGATTGCAACATCGCGATAGTGATGCTCGTCGTCGAACACGGTGCGATCGAGCTTGAGCGAGGCATTTGGTCCGAGCGACAGGTTGGTGCTGTCGGCCATCACCAGCCGCGCGGCGCTCTCGAGGCCGGTGCGCACCGTCTCGTCGCGCAGCAGCGCGTCGCCGACATTGATCGGCGTGGTCGCGGCCGCAACGCGGACGACCTCGTTCTTCACCATGGCCGCTTCGCCGACGCGCGTTTGCGCCTGAACGGGATGAGCCGTCAGTGCGACCGCAAGACCGAGTGCAAGTAAGGAGAAAAAGCTGTGCCGCGAATTCATTGCAATACCGATCGACTTAACCCTCTCATCGTACCGGATCGCCGACGCGGCTGATATTGTATAATTGTCACAAGCGGTGTTGAGTTGCGCCGGATGGTGAGTGTCGATGGATTCGAAAATGCTCGCGGCTGCGGACATCAACGTGAGATTTGATCACACTCGTCACATACATCACACTCGCGGTCATCGTAGCTCACACTTCGCTCACACTGGTTCCCCTTGCAGCGTGCTCGCCCTTTGATCATCGCATCCGGATCTCCTTCTGTTCTGCGGCGTCCGGTCGCGCGCACGGCGATCGTCGGGGCGATCATCTTCATCGTCGCCCATGTTGTGCTGCTGCTCGGGATCACCACACCGGACAAGCTCTACTTCGATGAGGTGCATTACGTGCCGGCGGCGCGCCAGATGCTGTTGCCGGTAATCGAGGGCCCTATCCTCAACCCGATGCATCCGCCGCTCGCCAAGGAGATCATCGCGCTGTCGATCAAGGCATTCGGCGACGTGCCGCTCGGATGGCGCTATCCCGCGGCGCTGTTCGGAGCGCTCGCGCTGGTCGCCGTCTATCTCGGTGCCCTCGTGCTGTTCGCATCGCAGGAACGCGCCATCGCGGCCGTGCTGCTCGCCTTCTTCAACCAGATGCTGTTCGTGCAGTCGCGGATCGCGATGCTGGATATTTTCGCGCTCGCCTTCTGTCTGTTCGCGATCGCGGCTTTCATCCACGGCTTCAGGCAGAAGCGGCCGCAGTCTGCCTTCGCGCTGACGGGAATTTTCGCGGGGCTTGCCTGTGCCTGCAAATGGAGCGGGCTGTTCATGCTCGCAACCTGCATCGCGATCGTGGCAGTGATCCGCCTGATGCAAGGCTGGCGCACGCGCTTCGTCGACGCCAATGCGGAGGACTGGTACCGGCCGGACCTGTGGCCGGATTTCCGTCTGCCCCACTTCATCGTCTGTTTCGTGCTGATCCCGGCGGCCATCTATCTCGCGAGCTTCGTGCCGCTGTACGGCTTCTCGCTCACCGACCTCCTCGAGGCACAGCGCCGCATCTTTGCCGACAACACCACGACCGCGATCGCTGGCCACACCTATATGAGCTCGTGGCCGTCCTGGCCGTTCCTGGTGCGTCCGGTCTGGTATCTGTTCGAGAAGGTCGGCGACGACAGCTTCGCCGCGATCGTGTTTCTCGGCAATCCGCTGATCCTGTGGCCGGCGTTGATCGCGCTGATGGTCGCACTGCGCGACTGGATCGTGACCCGCAGCCGCGATGCGTTTCTCGTGCTGGCGTTCTATCTCGGTCCGTATCTCGCCTGGGCGCTGCTGCCGCGCACACTCGGCTTCATCTATTACTACCTGCCGGTCGCGACCACCGCGAGTTTCGTTCTGGTCTACGCATTGACGCGCAAGGGGAAGCCGCGCTGGCTGTTGTGGGCCTTCGTGGCCGTCGGATGCGCAGGCTTCATCGCGATGCTGCCGATCACGGTTGCCGCCATCGGGACGTCGATGGCGACCTTCAATCGACTGATGCTGTTCCAGAGCTGGATTTGAATCTCTCGGAACAAGCGATCCGCCTGCCGGGCGTGGCAAGCGGATCGGAAGTTGGGGAGATTACTGCGACGCCGTCTTGGTATCCATGTTGACGACCTGCACGCGGCGGTTGGTCGGGTCCATCGGCGCGCTCGGGTCCTTCGGCCGGGTCTTGCCGTAGCCGACGGTCACGAGATCGGAGCCGTTCAGCCCGTAATGCTCGACCAGATAGTTCTTGATGGTGTCGGCGCGGCGCTCCGAGAGATCCTGGTTATAGGCCTCGCTGCCGATCGCATCGGTGTGGCCGGCGACGACGAAGGTCGTGCCTTTCATGCTGGCGTCCGACAGCGCCTTGCCGAGCTCCTGCACCGCCTGGGCCGAACCCTTGGCGATGTCAGCCGAGTTGTAGTCGAAGTGAATCTCCAGATCGATCTTCGGCTTGTTCGCGGCGATGTCGGCGATCTCCTGGCGTTCGCCCAATGACAGCGAGCGGGTCTGCCTGTTGCGAACGGTGTTGAGGAAGCTCGCTTCCTTGGCCGAAGCGGCCGGGTCGACCTGCGTGCCGGCAGAGAGGCCGCGGGTGGCCGACTTCGGCTTCAGCGCATTGAGGATCTGGGCGGCCGGAACGGTGTCGCTGCCGGCCAGTGCGACGCCCGCCGTCATCGACAGCGCAGCTCCGATCGTCATAAGAGACAGGGAAAGGGAGTGGGTCATGGTTTTCGTCCTTAAATGTCAGGCGCCAGCCAATCCGGCTGTTGTCGTTTTGATGCTGCGAACCTAGAACTGGTTCAAAGCCGGCAATGTGATCCAGATCACGGATGAGTGTCCCGGGGCCCGTGCCGTGCCGGGCAGGGGCCGGCGACGGAGAGGAGAGCATCTTGGCCCACGTCAATCGCGTCCTCCGCTCGATCAATGACGAAGGTGCTTCGCGCTGCGTCGATATCTTCGTTCGCCCGGAAGGGACCATCGGCTTCGAAGAATATCGGCGGGACGTGGAAGATGGCCGCGGCTGGTTTCCGGTTGGCGGTCATTCGTCCCGGATTTTTCATGAGGAAAGCGCCGCGCTCGCGGCGGCGATGGCGGACGTTCCCTGGTTGCGGCGGGCCGTTGGATCGCAGTAGCCGGTCCGAAGCGCCCCCACGCCAGAGGGCGATGATTCCGCACGGCTGATTTCCCTCGCGCGGCTCTCCACAGCTGCGCGAATCTCACTACATTGCTCGGGCAATGCCCCGCGCCGCCGAACCCTTATCCCTGAACAATGCCGCCGCCCGCCATATCTGGCTGCGCGCGCAACGGCTCGATACAACGGCGCCGTTCGGGGACGGGGCGCCGGCCGTGGCGGCCGCCGTCGATCATCTCGGCTATGTGCAGATCGACACCATCAACGTGATCGAGCGCTGCCACCACCACATCCTGTTCAGCCGGATTCCGGACTACCGCCGCGCCGACCTCAAGCAGGCGCAGAGCCAGGACAAGAGCGTGTTCGAATACTGGACCCACGCGCTGTCCTATGTGCCGGCCAAGGACATCAACATCTTCCTGCCGGCGATGAAGGCGCACAAGCGCGAGGGCCATAAATGGTTCTCGTCGGTGACGCCATCGGATACCCGCAAGGTGCTGCGGCTGCTGCGGGCCGGTCCGCTGACCATCCGCGACATCGACGACGACGTGCTGACCGAGAAGGAGCATCTCTGGCAGAGCCGCAAACCCTCGAAGCGGGCGCTGCAACTCGCCTTCTATGGCGGCGTGGTCACGATCAGCGAGCGCGCCGGCATGCTGAAGACCTACGAGCTGATGAGCAGGCATTTCGGCTGGGATAAGCCGCCGAAGCCGGCACCGGCCTCGGTGCGGATCGCCTATCTGCTCGACCGCGCGCTGCGCTCGCAAGGCATCGTCAGCCTGGACTCGATCTGCCATCTGGACGCGCCGAGCAAGAAGGCGGTGCGCAGCCTGATCGAGGCGAGGGTGCGCCGCCGGGAGCTGGTGCGGATCGCGCTCGATGGCGCCGGCAAGCAGGAGCATTGGGCGCGGCCCGAGGTGCTGGAGGAGACCGGCGAGGGGGATCCCGCTCTGGTTCACATCCTGTCGCCATTCGATCCGCTGATCATCCAGCGCAAGCGCACCGAGCTGTTCTTCGGTTATGGCCACCGCTTCGAGGCCTATGTGCCGAAGGATAAACGCCTGTTCGGCTATTTCGCGCTGCCGGTGCTGGTCGGCGACGATATCGTTGCCGCGCTCGACCTGAAGACCGACCGGCAGAACAGGAAGCTCCTGATGCAGAAATGGAGCTGGGTCGGCAACGGCAAGAAGCAGGCGGCGCGCAAGGAGCTGAAGCGCCGCATCGAGGAGGAGCTCGACCGCTTCGAGCGTTTCCAGCTCGCCGAGTAAGGGCAGGCTTTTTCATTCGTCATTGCGAGCGGAGCGAAGCAATCCACCTCACCATTTGCGGCGCTATGGATTGCTTCGGAGCCTGTCATCGGGCGCGCGTTCGCGCGACCCGTTGGCTCGCAATGACGGTGATGGCCGGCGGGGCGCAGCCCGGGGTCCCGTCTGGCCTGTGTGCTATGAGTTTTTGCCATTGCTCAATGCGGGGCCACCCAATAATCCTCAAGGCAAGCAATAGCTTTGGGGGGAAACAGATGAGCCAGACCGCAACCGTCGCGCCCGATCGCGGCGCCCGCAGCGAGATCGAGACGTCCACGATCCGCGCGATCTCCTGGCGGCTGATCCCGTTCCTGATCCTGGCCTACTTCTTCTCCTATCTCGACCGCGTCAATCTCGGCTTCGCCGCGCTGACCATGAACAGCGAGCTGAAGTTCTCGCCGGTGGTGTTCTCGTTCGGCGCCGGCATCTTCTTCATCGGCTATTTCATCTTCGAGGTGCCGAGCAATCTGGCGCTGGAGAGATTCGGCGCCAGCAAGTGGATCGCCCGCATCATGGTGAGCTGGGGCATCCTTTCGGCCTTGATGGCGGCGGTCTATGACGAGCACAGCTTCTATGCGTTGCGCTTCTTCCTCGGCGTTGCCGAGGCCGGCTTCTTCCCCGGCATCATCCTCTATCTCACCTACTGGTATCCGGCCGAGTATCGCGCGCGCTTTCTCGCCGCCTTCGCGCTCGCCGTGCCGATTTCGACCGTGATCGGCGCCCCGATCTCCGGCCTGCTGCTCGGGCTGGACGGCGTGATGGGGCTGAAGGGCTGGCAGTGGCTGTTCGTCATCGAGGGCATCCCCTCGGTGCTGCTCGGCGTCGTCACCTGGTTCTATCTCACCGACCGGCCGGAGAAGGCCGATTGGCTCTCGGCCGAGCAGAAGGCCTGGCTGAAGGCGAAGCTCGATGCCGAGGTCGCCGCCAAGCAGGCGGCGCAGCACTTCACGCTCGGGCAGGCGCTGTCCTCGCCGAAAGTGCTGGCGCTGAGCGCGATCTATTTCGGCTTCGTCGCCTCGCTCTACGGCATGCAGTTCTGGCTGCCGCAGATCGTCAAGGCGTTCGGCCTCACCAACGCGCAGACCGGATTCGTCACCGCGATCCCCTATGCGTTCGGCACCGTCGCGATGATCCTGTGGGCGCGCCGGTCCGACGCCATGCGGGAGCGCGTGTTTCACGTCGGCGCGCCGCTCTTGCTCACGGCGCTGGCGCTCGCCGTCTCCAGCTACATCACCGATCCGACCATGACCATGGTCGTGCTGACGGTCGCCGCGATCGGCGTGTTCTGTACGTTTGCGGTGTTCTGGACGCTGCCGACCGCCTGGCTGTCAGGCACCGCCGCCGCCGGCGCGATCGCGCTGATCAACTCGATCGGCAATCTCGCCGGTTTCGGCGGGCCCTATCTGATCGGCTGGGTGAAGGAGACGACCGGCAGCACGTCGACCGGCCTCTTGGTGCTGTCGCTGTTGCCGCTCGCGGCCGGCCTCTTGGTTTTCCTCGGCAGCCACGAAACCAAGACCGAGTTCGCGAGCGCGAAGTAGGGATGACGCGAGCGTCGTGACGGCTGCGTAGGATGGGTAGAGCGAAGCGAAACCCATCGTTCATTGTCCGCGGCGGGATGATGGGTTTCGCTTCGCTCTACCCATCCTACGACTTGGCCGTACCGAACGGGTTGTCATAGTCCGGATGGAGCGAAGCCCAATCCGGGGTCGCCGTGTGCAGATCGTCCCCGGATTTCGCTGCGCTCCATCCGGGCTACGCAATTTCCAGAATTCCCCGCTTAACCCCACGTTAATTACTGCGTTCCTCACGAATTGGTTACTACTGACGAATATTGACATTCATCAGTGATAAATCGATACTCTTCATCAGTCGTCAGCCTGATGGAGATTTCAGATGTTCGTTCGTTCCGTTTTGTCGAGCTATTACAGGCTCTTGACCGGAGCAACGCTGGCTTTCGCGGTGTTTGCGCTGACCGGCTGCAATGAAAAGGCAGCCGAAAACGCCGATCCCGGACGCCCCGTGCTGGTGGCGACCGTTCATTACGAGGCCGAAACGCCTGAGCGGAGCTTTGTCGGCACCATCAAGCCCCGTATCGAAGCCGATATGGGCTTTCGGGTCGCCGGCAAGGTGGCCAAGCGGCTGGTCGAGGTCGGACAGACAGTCGACGTCGACCAGCCCTTGGCCACCCTCGATGAGGTCGATTTGAAGCTGCAGGCTGAGCAGGCGGAGGCGGAATTCCGCGCCGCCACCGGCGTGCTGGCGCAGGCCGCGGCC
>NZ_JACMYP010000026.1 GCF_020889705.1 Bradyrhizobium altum
TTGTTGGCGAGGATTCCGCCGCGCCCAAGCGCCACGGGAACGGTCCAGCCATCGGCCGTCAGCCAGCCCCGGCGCGGATCGCCGGCGGCGCTGCGGACCTCGATGGCGGAGAGCGGGCGATCACGTTTTACTGTCATATAAGTGATTGAAATAGCTGGTGTTCCCTTAAGAATCGTTCAAAACTGAACTTGCCTTGGATGAACAGATCATTCTATCTCCCGGCATTACAGGACATTCACGTCCTGCCCCGCCGGATTTGAGGTAGACTGCGCTGCCTTGTGAATCGGTAACGACGGCCTACCTGAGCACGTATCTAGCCGATGCTACGGCCATAAGCGCCCTCCGCTTCTGACCGCCCCGCCCCCCGAAGGATTGTACCTATGGCCAATGCCCGCAAGATCTTGATCGTGGATGACGATACCGATCTGCGCGATACGCTGGTCGAGCAGCTGTCCCTGCACGAGGAGTTCGAAGCCTCGGCAGTCGATACCGGTGCCAAGGGCGCCACTGCCGCCAAAGCCAATTCCCCCGATCTGGTCTTGATGGACGTCGGCCTGCCCGACACCGACGGCCGCGAAGTGGTCCGCTCGCTTCGCAAGGGCGGCTTCAAGGCCCCAATCATCATGCTGACCGGCCACGACACCGATTCCGATACCATCCTCGGCCTGGAAAGTGGCGCCAACGATTATGTGGCGAAGCCGTTCCGCTTCGCGGTGCTGCTGGCCCGGATCAGGGCGCAGCTGCGCCAGCACGAGGCCAGCGAGGACGCGGTGTTCTCGGTCGGCCCCTACTCGTTCCGGCCCGGCTCGAAGATGCTCACCGGCGCCAATGCCAGGAAGGTCCGGCTGACCGAGAAGGAAACCGCGATCCTGCGCTTCCTCTACCGCGCCGGCCAGATGCCGGTGTCGCGCGAGACCCTGCTCCAGGAAGTCTGGGGCTACAATTCCGGCGTCACCACCCACACGCTGGAAACCCACATCTACCGCCTCCGCCAGAAGATCGAGAAGGACGCCGCCAACCCGGAAATCCTGGTGACGGAAGCCGGTGGCTACAAGCTGGTGCCGTGATACGCTTCGCGCTCAACGATTCGTGAAATCGAGGCGCACCGCGGTTACCGGCCCTGAATGTCGATCGATGATGACGTAGCCCTGCTTGAGCAGGTCCCGACGATGCGTCTGTTGGGCGACAGCTCCTTGCGCATGCTGGCGATTGGCTCCGAGCAACGCGATTTCAACGCAGGCGAGGTGCTGTTCAAGACCGGCGACACGGCCGATGCCGGCTATGTCGTGCAGCGCGGCACGTTCCGGGTCGAGGAAGGCGGCGCCGAGATCATCGCCGGTCCCGGCGCGCTGATCGGCGAGCTCGCATTGATCGTCGCGATGAAACGGCCCTCGACCGCGACCGCGCTGGAGCGCGGCTCGGTGATCCGCGTCGCGCGCAGCCTGTTCCAGCGCGTGCTGGAAAGCGATCCGGCCGCGGCCCGCCGCCTGCGCGACGAGCTCGCGCTGCGGACGAGCCAGCTCGCGAGCGACATTTTGATCGCGGGCGGGAAGCTGAGCACGTAGCCGCCGTCGTTGCGGCGACAGCTCATTGATCCGTCACCCTGAGGAGCGCGCTCTTGCGCGCGTCTCGAAGGGTCGACGGCCACCAGCCGGGCCGATTCATCCTTCGAGGCTCGCTCCGCTCGCGCCTCAGGATGACGGTGCTTAGGCTGACGCCGCGTCTAAACCTCCATCACCGCCGTCACAGGCACATGATCCGACGGCCGCTCCCAGCTGCGGGCGTCGCGGGTGATCTTGAAGTCGCTGACGTGATCCTTCAGCGCGCGCGAGACCCAGATGTGATCGAGCCTGCGGCCGCGGTCGCCGACGGTCCAGTCCGCCGCGCGATAGCTCCACCACGTGTAGACCTTTTCCGACATCGGAATCCGCTCACGCGCGATGTCGAACCATTCGCCATGCGCCTGCGCCGCGAGCAGCTTCTCGGTCTCGACCGGCGTGTGCGAGACCACCTTCAACAGCTGCTTGTGCGACCACACGTCATTCTCGTGCGGCGCGACGTTGAGGTCGCCGACCAGGATGTGACGGTCGTCGCCGCGCGGATGCAGCGGCTCGCAGGCCTTCATCTCGTCGAGGAATTGCAGCTTGTGCTCGAACTTCGGATTGAGCGCGGGATCGGGAATGTCGCCGCCGGCCGGCACGTAGAAATTATGCAGCACCAGCGGTTTCGAAAGCTGCGCTTTCTCGCCGAAGGAAACCGAGATGTGCCGCGAGTCGATCTTGTCGCAGAACGTCCGGATGTCGGTCGTCTCGAACGGCAGGCGTGAGACGATGGCGACGCCGTGATAGCCCTTCTGCCCGTTCAGCGCGATGTGCTCATAGCCGAGCCGCTTGAAGCGCTTCAGCGGAAACGCATCGTCGATGCATTTGGTCTCCTGCAGGCACAGCACGTCCGGCCGCGCGCCCTTCAGGAATTTGGCGACGATGTCGATGCGCAGGCGCACCGAGTTGATGTTCCAGGTGGTGACGGAGAACCGCATGAGAGGTGCGTCTTAGCACGGTTCTCGGTGCGGGTTAGCGCTTTGTCCACAAGCAAGCGCTTGTAGGATGGGTAGAGCGCAGCGAAACCCATCATCTCAATCCGCGGCACAAAGACGATGGGTTTCGCTGCGCTCTACCCATCCTACGCATCCCGCTCAACCCGGCGATGAACCCGGATACGTCGTGAAGTCGATCTTGAACAGCCCCGGATCGGGCTTCTGCGTGGCGTCGAGATTGTAGACCGCAACTGTCGTCTCGTAGCCCTGCGGATCGGTGACGGTCCACTGCTTGAGCTTGCCGTCCTTGGCGCCGATCATCAGCAGGAAGCGGCTGGTGCCGACCAGCGCCTGCTTCTCCTCGATCGTGATGCTGACGAACACGTCGTCGGCGGTGACGCTGACGACGTTGGTGTCCTTCATCAGGTCGATGCGGTCCGACAGCAGATAGCGCAGCGGGGTCTGCGACAGCGGATAGACGTCCTGGGTAGCGAGCCTGCGGTCGCGCACCGCGACCGACGAGCCGTCGGCGATCACCTCGATGGTGCTCGGATTGTCATATTCGAAGCGCAGCTTGCCGGGCTTCTGGATGTAGAAATCGCCCTTGGTCTTGGTGCCGTCGGGACCGACCTGGACGAAATTCCCGACCAGCGTCTGCAGCGACGACAGGTACGCCGAGACCTTGGCGGCCTGCGCCTTCTGGTTGGCGTCGAAGGTCTGGAAGATGTTGGCCGGCACGTTGCGGCGTGGATCGGGAATCACCGGGTCCGGCGGTGCCTGGGTGGCGCCCGTGGTGGCCGGGCCCTTGTCCGCATTGCTCTGCGCGCCGGCGTCCTTGGCCTTCGGCGCAGCCTTCGGTCCGGCGTTGGCTACGGGTTTCGGCGGCGCCGGCGCATTCTGCGCAGTCGCGCCGCCGGCGATCGCGGCGGTGACGAGAAGAGCCAGCGCAGTGCGCGTGCCGCGGTCAATGAGATGTTTTGCCATCAGATATGTCAGGTCTCTGTTCGACGCTCGTCCCGCTTCGCCGGATTTTATCCCGCCTCTTCCGAGGGAGATATGGTTTTTCCGTGATGATCGCCCCCGATCAGAACTGGCCCTCTTCCTCCCCGACCAGGATTTCGCGCTTTCCGGCGTGATTCGCCGGGCCGACGATGCCTTCAAGTTCCATCCGCTCCATCAGCGAGGCGGCGCGGTTATAGCCGATCTGCAGCCGGCGCTGGATGTAGGAGGTCGACGCTTTGCGGTCGCGCTTGACGATCGCAACCGCCTGCGTGAACAGGTCGCCGCCGCCGTCGCCACCCATGCCGGTGGCATCGAACACGGCGCCGTCCTCGTCGGTCGGCTCTTCCGCGGTGACGGCTTCGAGATATTCCGGCTGGCCCTGCGTCTTGAGGTGACGCACCACCTTCTCGACTTCCTCGTCGGACGCGAACGGGCCGTGCACGCGGCTGATGCGGCCGCCGCCCGCCATGTAGAGCATGTCGCCCTGGCCGAGCAGCTGCTCGGCGCCCATCTCGCCGAGGATGGTGCGGCTGTCGATCTTCGACGTCACCTGGAAGGCGATGCGGGTCGGGAAGTTCGCCTTGATCGTGCCGGTAATGACGTCGACCGACGGACGTTGCGTGGCGAGGATCACATGCAGGCCGGCGGCGCGCGCCATCTGCGCCAGGCGCTGCACCGCGCCTTCGATGTCCTTGCCGGCGACCATCATCAGGTCGGCCATTTCGTCGACGATGATGACGATATAGGGCAGCGGCTCGAGGTCGAGCTTCTCTTCCTCGTAGATCGCCTTGCCGCTCTCCTTGTCGAAGCCGGTGTGCACGGTGCGCGTCAGCTCTTCGCCCTTGGCCTTGGCTTCGACGAGGCGCGCATTGTAGCCGTCGATGTTGCGCACGCCGAGCTTGGCCATCCGCTTGTAGCGTTCTTCCATCTCGCGCACGGCCCATTTCAGCGCGACGACGGCCTTCTTCGGGTCGGTGACGACGGGCGTCAGCAAATGCGGGATGCCGTCATAGACGGAGAGTTCGAGCATCTTGGGATCGACCATGATCAGGCGGCACTGATCCGGACGCAGCCGGTAGACCAGGCTCAGGATCATGGTGTTGATCGCGACCGATTTGCCGGAGCCGGTGGTGCCGGCGATCAGCATATGCGGCGTGCGCGCGAGATCGATGATCACAGGATCGCCGCCGATCGTCTTGCCGAGACACAGCGGCAGCTTCGCAACCGAATCGACGCTTTCCTTGGCGACCAGCAGCTCGCGCAGATAGACCTTTTCGCGATGCGCGTTCGGCAGCTCGATGCCGATCGCGTTGCGGCCGGCGACCACGGCGACGCGGGCCGACAGCGCGCTCATCGAACGCGCGATGTCGTCGGACAATCCGATCACGCGCGACGACTTGATGCCGGGCGCGGGCTCGAGCTCGTACAGCGTGACCACCGGGCCCGGGTTGGCCTTGACGATCTCGCCGCGCACGCCGAAGTCCTGCAGCACGCCTTCGAGCGAGCGCGAATTGGCCTCCAGCTCGGCCTTGCTCAGCGGCTGGCGATCGCTCGCCTTCGGCGCACTGAGCACCGAGACCGACGGCAGCTCGAACTTGTCGGAATTCTTCTTCTTCGGCTTCGGCTCGGCCTTCTTGCGCGGTGCGCGCGCGACGGGAACTTCCTCCTCGTCCTCTTCTTCCTCTTCGTCGTCGCCGAGGTCCTCGGCTTCGTCTTCATCCTCGTCGTGATCGTCATGCGCGGGCGCGATCGAGGGCGCCGCGCGGCCACCGCTGATATTGGGCTCCTGGCGCTCGAACGCGGCGCTGCGGCCCTGCGCTCCGCTCGACACCAGCGATTTGTAGGCGGTGGTGAACAGCCAGCCGAGCCGGGCCTTGGCGCTCATCAGCGCGTGGAACAGCCAGCCGAGCGAGACCGAGCTGCGGTCCTCATCCTCCTCGACGAACGGCTCGTCGTCGTCGGAGATCGGCGTCAGTTCCTCGTCCTGCTCCTTGGCGCCCCAGCCGCAGGCGAACAGGAAGCATGCCGCCATCGCGACGAACAGGATCAGGCCGAGCACGACGCGGTAGATGAAGCCGGGCGGGCCGAACACCACGGCCGGTGCGCGCAGCAGCGCATCGCCAACCACGCCGCCGAGCCCGGTCGGCAGCGGCCATGCGGTGTTGTGCGGCCAGCAGCTGGCGAAGCCCGCCGCGATCACCGTGCACAGGACCCAGCAACCGAGCCGCAGCGCCTCGCGGTCGAACGGACGGTGCGTCAGCATCCGCCAGCCCCAGACCGCGACCGGCAGCAGCAGCATGATCGCGCCGAGGCCGAGGATCTGCATCAACAGGTCGGCGCCGATCGCGCCGGGATAGCCGAGCACGTTGCGGATCGCCCGCGAGGTGGCGTGACTGAGCGACGGATCCTGCACCGACCAGGTCATCAGCGCGGCCGTGATGGCGCCCGATAGCGCGATCAGGCCGAGCCCGGTGAGCTCACGCAGCCGTCGCGCCAGCGCCTCGCGCAACGAGAGCGGCAGATGGCCGACCAGGGGGATGACACGTTCGATCGCTGGCATACTCAATCTTCGCGCTTCGCGATTAACCCAGGGTTTCGACCAGGCGATGCATCGCCTCGGCCGTCGATTCACTGTCGGAGACCAGCGCAAGGCGGATATAGCCCGCGCCCGGATTGGAACCGTCGTTCTGCTCGCGCGCCAGATAGCTGCCGGGAATCACGCGAACGCCGGCGTCGCGATAGAGCCTGACCGTCGTCTCCTCGTCGCCGCCGCGGTCGGAGACGTCGAGCCAGACGCAGAAGCCGCCGGCAGGACGCTTGTAGCCGTAGCGGTTGCCGAGGATCTGGTCGGCGAAATCGAACTTGATGCGATAGAGCCTGCGGTTCTCCTCGACATGCGCCTCGTCGCCATAGGCGGCGACCGCGACATGTTGCAGCGGCACCGGCACCTGCGGTGCTGCGACATTGCGCAGCTCAAGGAATGCGGCGAGGAACTCCCGGTCGCCCGCGGCGAAGCCGACGCGCATGCCCGGCAGGTTCGAGCGCTTCGACAGCGACTGGAACGCGACCACATTGGTGAAGTCGGGTCCGGCGCATTCAAGCATGCTGCCCGGCGCGTCGCGGGTGTAGATCTCCGAGTAGCACTCGTCGGAGAGGATCATGAAGCCGTAGCGATCAGCGAGCTGCTTCAGCCGCGTGAAATAGGCGCGTGAGGCGACCGAGCCTTGCGGATTGGCCGGCGAGGCGATGAAGAACGCGACGGTGCGCGCCAGCGTCGCCTCGTCGATCGAATCGAGGTCGGGCAGGAAGCCGTTAGCGAGCGTGGTCGGCAGATGGATCTGCTCGCAGCCGGCCGCGCGGGCGCCGGCGCCATAGGCCGGATAGAACGGATTCGGCATCAGGACTGCCGGCCGGCCCTTGCGCGGCGAGACGTAGCGTGCTGCCGTGATCGCGGCAAAGAACAGCCCCTCGCGGCTGCCGTTCAGCACCATCACCTCGCTCTCCGGATCGACCGGACGCGGCAATTGGAACCGGGTTCCCAGCCAGGTCGCGGCCGCGCGGCGGAACGGCTCGATGCCCTTGGCCATGGGATAGCGGCCGAACTCGGCGGTGTGCCTCGCCAGCACCGGCCCAACGAAATCGGGCACAGGATGCTGCGGTTCGCCTACCGACAGCGTAATCAAGGGCTTAGCCGGTTGGTAGGGCGCCAGCAGCTCGGTGGTCCGCACGAATGGGGAGCGCTCGGCCTGGCCGGCGGATGCGACATCGCCGGCGCCCTGCGCCAAGCCGGATGAGGCGGTCATTGCCATGATTGAAATGCCAGCACTTTCACTGCGGTCGGAGGATAAGGGCGCCGACCGTAAACCGATCAAATCACCATAGATAGGGCGAGGTTAAGACGCGATTAACCATCGGTGGCGCGCGCGATTGGCCGGCCCGTGATATCAGCGCTGGCTCCGGGAAAACCGCGAAAATCGCACCAAATTGCTCCGAGACATGCTTCACCGCCGCGCCGTCAGGGCGCTCATCATTACGGCCGAACGCGAAGTACTGCTGATGCGGATTCGGCCGCCGCATGGCGGCGACTGCTTCTGGATCGCGCCCGGCGGCGGCATCGAGGGCGACGAGACGGCTGAGGCGACGTTGCAGCGGGAGCTGGCCGAGGAATTGGGGCTGGTCGATTTCGCACCCGGCCCCGCCGTCTGGCGGCGTCACCACATCTTCAATTGGGGCGGCCGGCGGATCTCGCAGAAAGAAGAGTACCGGATCGTTCGCGCCGATCGATTCGATCCCGTGATGGCCGATGAGGCCGAGGCGAAGGTGCTCGATTGCTTCCGCTGGTGGCCGATCGCCGATCTCGCGAGCGCTGAAGAGCGGCTGACGCCGCTGTCGCTCGCCGGTATCCTCGAAAGCTATTTGCGCGACGGCGCGCCGAGCGAGCTATCGGACGAGGAAGTCCTGATCGACTGATCAGGGTTGAACAAAGCCGCACACTCGAGCACGCGCGCGACGCAGCGTGACCGCCAAACTCTGTGCGGGCACGAGTATGCCGCTCTAAGCGACCAGATCGAGTGCCAGCACGAGCCTGGACGTGCTTACCTGCGATTGTACCCCGAAGCGCCACCACCGTGCCGCAATGTTCCACACATTGGGTCGCCGGAACTCAAATTGGCTGGCGGATGCGAATGACGAGAAGAACGGGTCGAACGGTATGCTTGGTGGCGCTGTTGTTATCGTTGTTGAGCGCCTGCGCACAGAAGCAGTACGGTGCGGGCCCAACCAACGCTTTTGCCGACGTTGCCATGCCCGGCGTAGCGGTGCAGGGCAATCCCTCTGCGGCCGATCGTTACGTTGCGGTCACGCATCGCCTGACGCTGCGCGTTCCCAGCGCCGAAATCGAAGCCGTTCAACGTCAGCACATGGCCGAATGCGCGAAGCTCGGCTGTTCGATTCTGGCTACCTCGATCGATCGTTCGAACGAGGGGCGCATCCATGCCCACGCCTCGGTCCGTATCAAACCCGAATCATTCGAAGCGTTCGCCGCGGCGTTGGCGGCGCCACCCGCCCAAATCATCATGAATGCGCAATCGTCAGAGGATCTTGCTGCGCCCATCCTTGACGACGAACGGCGGCTCGCGGCGAAGACCATGCTGCGAGACCGTCTGACGGCGCTGCTGCGCGATCAGTCGCCGAAATCGGCGGCTGACCTCGTCGCGATCGAGAAAGAGCTCGCCCAGGCCCAGGCCAACGTCGAGTCGATTACGGCACATCACGACAATCTGCGTGCGCGCACCGACATGGTGCGTGTTGAGGTCGCCTATCTGGGCGCCGCGAGTCTGCTTGGCGGAGCCGACCTTACTCCGATTCACCAAGCCATTAGAGCGGTCGGTGAGACAGCTGTCAGCTCGGTCGCCGCGTTGATCACGACGATCGTCGCCATTGTGCCGTGGCTGCCGGTCATCGCACTAATCTGGTGGCTGGCGCGCCGTGGCCTGCGGCGATGGAGATCCCGGAAGGTGCCGGGATAACCGTTCGCCGTGGCCGAATGCCTTCAGCTTCTTGCGCGTTTCAGCGCGCCGGCAGCTTCTCGAACGACGGCTTGCCCTCGGGCAGATGGTGGAAGGTCTGCTTGTCGCAGGTGTAGATCGTCATCTGCGGGGTGAACACACTGGGGTCGTCGAACGTGCCGACCTTCAGGATCGTGGCCGGCAGGCCCGGTACCTTGGTCACCAGATGCGTGCCGCATTCCGGGCAGAATTCGCGCGTCACGGCACGGTCGAGGTCCTTGCGGGTGAACTGCTTGGGTTGGCTTGCGGTGTATTTGAAGCCGGTGGTCGGCATCGCCATGAACATGTTCGGTCCGCCGCCGGTGATGTACTGGCATTCGCGGCACAGGCATTGCGCCGCCATCATCGGTTCGCCCTCGGCCTCATAGCGCACGTTGCCGCAATAGCACCTGCCTTGCACCTTCATGACGTCCTCCCATTTTCGTTGTTTGTGGCCTGTCATTCCACAATGGCAGGCCATTCCGACAATATTTTCTCAAGCCGGAGAAAAAAGAAAGGGGCTCCAACTTGCGCTGGAGCCCCTCAACGGTCCGGACATTGCCGGGTATGTGCCCGGACCGTAGTTCTGGGAACGACCGCTTGGGGAGGTCGCGCCCCGGGAGAACTCACATGTTGTAGGCGCGCTCCGTGTGCTCGGTGATGTCGAGGCCTTCACGCTCGGTCTCGACGTTGGCACGCAGGCCGACGATCACGTCCACGATCTTGTAGAGGATCGCAGAGCCGACGCCCGACCACACCAGCGTGGTGCAGACGCCCCAGACCTGCGAGGTCATCTGCGCCACGAAGTCGTAATCGGCAACCTTGGGCGGGATCGCGGTGTAGTCGATGATGCCGGCACCGCCGAGCGCCGGGTTGACCAGGATGCCGGTGCCGAGCGCGCCGATGATGCCGCCGACGCAGTGGACGCCGAACACATCGAGCGAGTCGTCATAGCCGAGCGCGTTCTTCACGACCGTGCAGAAGAACAGGCAGACCACGCCAACCACGAGGCCGAGCACGATGGCACCCATCGGACCGGCGTAACCGGCCGCAGGCGTCACCGCGACGAGGCCCGCGACCGCGCCCGAGAGCGCGCCGAGCAGCGAGGGATGGCCCTTGATGATCCATTCCGCGAACATCCAGGCCAACGCCGCCGCGGCCGTGGCCACGAAGGAGTTGGTCATGGCGAGCGCGGCGCCGCCATTGGCTTCGAGGTTCGAACCAGCGTTGAAGCCGAACCAGCCGACCCAGAGCAGCGAGGCGCCGATCATGGTCATGGTCAGCGAGTGCGGAGCCATCAGCTCCTTGCCGTAGCCGGTGCGCTTGCCGATCAGGAGCGCGCCGACGAGGCCGGCGATGCCCGCGTTGATGTGCACGACGGTACCGCCGGCGAAGTCGATCGCACCCTTCTTGAAGATCCAGCCGGCATCGGCGTTGATCGCGTCGAGGGCGGCCTGCGCCTTCGTCTTGGCATCGCCGTCAGCCGCGGCGGCAAGCGCCTTGGCGGCATCCTGGATGGCGTCCGGGCCCGGCCAGTACCAGACCATGTGCGCGATCGGGAAGTAGATCACGGTGACCCAGATCGGGATGAACAGCGCGATCGCCGCGAACTTCATGCGCTCGGCAAAGGCGCCGACGATGAGGGCCGGCGTGATCGCCGCGAAGGTCATCTGGAAGCACACATAGACGAGCTCCGAGATATTGGCGTCGACCGAGAAGGTCGCGGCCTTGGAATCCGGCGTGACGCCCATCAGGAAGGCCTTGGAGAAGCCGCCGATGAAGTCGGAGCCGCCGGTGAAGGCGAGGCTGTAGCCGTAGAGGGCCCAGAGCACGGTGACGATGCAGACGGTGTAGAACACCTGCGCCAGCACCGAGAGCATGTTCTTGGAGCGGACGAGACCGCCATAGAACAGTGCGAGGCCCGGGATGGTCATCAACAGCACCAGCACCGTCGATGTCAGCATCCAGGCGTTGTCGCCCTTGTTGACGGTTGGCTCGGCGTAGGCGGCGGTCGCGGCAAAGAGGCCGACTGCGAGGGCCGCCAATCCCGCGCCATAGGGACGCTTGAACGTCATGTTATTTCACTCCTGAGGTCTTAAGGGTTGAGCGCGAAATCAGAGGGCCGCGGCATCGGCCTCGCCGGTGCGGATGCGCACGGCGTGCTCGAGGCTGATGACGAAGATCTTGCCGTCGCCGATCTGTCCGGTCTTGGCGGCGGCGGTGATGGCGTCGATGGTCTTGTCGACCTGATCGGAGGCGACTGCGACCTCGATCTTGATCTTGGGCAGGAAGCTCACCGCATATTCGGCGCCGCGATAGATTTCCGTATGGCCCTTCTGGCGGCCGTACCCCTTGACTTCCGTCACCGTGAGACCGTGAACGCCAATGGCGGTCAGGGCGTCACGGACCTCTTCCAGCTTGAATGGCTTAATGATCGCCATAACAATTTTCATGAGTCCTATCCCCGCTTGGGCCCGGTGCGAACGAACACCGGGAGTTTCGACTGAGGTTCACCACGCGGAAGACATCCATTACGCGGGCACAGCCGAGACCCTTAGAATCAAATGCCGTGCCAAACGGCTCGGGTTCGCTAATGGATTATGAATCCGGACCTTTTCCCGCATTGCGGGAGCAAGGTGCTGCTGCGCTATTCCGTCGCGCCTAAAATCTAATCAGATTGGCCTAATTCGTGAGCAAGCCAGGGTCTGGACACAATTCTGCTCAGCCGCGGTGCAGGCGTCGGTATTTAGATAAAGCAATGCCAGGCCATTAGACGGCGTCGCGCGCTTCAAAAACCCTGTCGATCAGTCCCCATTCGAGCGCTTGCTCCGCCGACATGAAGTGATCGCGGTCCAGGGTCCGTTCCACGTCCGCCTCGGTGCGCCGGCAGTGCTGCGCATAAAGCCGGATGATGCGCCGCTTGGTCGCCTGCATCTCGGCGGCATGGATCTGGATGTCGGACGCCTGGCCCTGGAAGCCGCCGAGCGGCTGATGCACGTGCAGGCTGGCATTCGGGAGCGCGGCGCGATGACCGGGTTCGCCGGCCATCAGCAGGAACGACCCCATGGACCGCGCAGTGCCCATGCACAGCGTGTGCACCGGCGCCTTGATGAACTGCATGGTGTCGTACATCGCAAGCCCGCTGGTGACCACGCCGCCATAGGAGTTGATGTAGAGGTTGATCGGCTTGTTCGGGTTGTCGGCCTCGAGGAACAGAAGCTGCGCGCAGACCAGCCCGGACATCGCATCATTGACCTCGCCGCTGAGGAAGATGATGCGTTCGCGCAGCAGCCTGGAATAGATGTCGAAGGAGCGCTCGCCGCGGGACGACTGTTCGACGACCATCGGGACGAGTTGCATCATGTCGCGCATCGGCGACCTCCCATTTCAGCAGGTGATGAAGTTTCAGCGGATGATGAAGTCTGCGATCAGGCCGCGCGCATCAGCACGCGGCTGTTGCTGTTGGCCGCTTGCGGCTGGTTTGCGCGCTGGTCGCAGGCTTCCTGGATGATGCGAAACCGGGTGCCGCCGGCCTCGTTCGGCTCGATCCGGAAGGTAACGTGACTCTCGCGAAACGGCGGCTCGGAGTCGCGGAGCCGGTAACGCACCTCTTCGCCCGTGATCGATGATAGGGGTTCAGCGCCCGCGAGATCACAATCCGGAAGCCAGCGTTCGCGCAGGGCTGGAATGGTGACGGCGCGCCATACTTTGTCAGGCGGCGCGTCGAGCTCGTATTCGATCACCAAGGCTGCGTCGGCGTCAGGCTCAACCGTGTCGCTCATTGATCCATGTCCTTCAAGAGGTCAGAGAGCGCTTCGATGCGCTTCGGCCAATAGGCGCGGTAGCGGGCGAGCCAGGTCCCGATGCTGGCGATCCCGTCCGGGTCGACTTCATAATTCACGAAGCGGCCCTGCCGCTGCTCGCGCACCAGTCCAGCCGCGCGCAGCACTGCCAGATGCTGCGAAATCGCCGGCTGGCTGATCTCAAGCCCGTCGCGCAAGGCGCTGGCGTTCAGGCTGCCGCCAGCCAGTTTCTCAAAGACCCTGCGGCGGGTCGGATCGGCCAGTGCCTTGAAGATATCGGTGTCGACCATGCCAACACATAAGCATATACTAATGTGTTGTGCAAGCCCCGAACCACTTGAGGCTCGAGCAGCCGGCTTACTGCAGCGCCTCGCCGTGCTGCGAGATGTCGAGGCCCTCCAGCTCCTGCTGCATCGAGACGCGCAGCGGGACGAAGGCGCTGACCAGCTTGAGCAGCACGAAGGTGACGCCGCCGCACCAGACCAGCGTGACCACGACGCCGTAGAGCTGGATCAGGAGCTGTCACCGGTTGCCCTCCAGAAGGCCGGAGGTGCCGCCGATCGCCGCGGTGGCGAAAACGCCTGCGAGGAGCGTGCCGGTCAGCCCGCCGATGCCGTGTACGCCGAACACGTCGAGCGAGTCGTCATACTGGAAGCGATGCTTCAGCCAGGTACAGGCCCAGAAGCAGACCAGGCCGGCAATGATGCCGATGACGATGCCGTGCCAGGGCGCCACGAAACCGGATGCCGGGGTGATGGTGCCGAGCCCTGCGACCGCGCCCGAGATCATGCCGAGCACCGACGGCTTGCGGCGCGTCGCCCATTCGATCGCGCCCCACGTCAGCGCGCCGGCGCAGGCGGCAAGATGGGTGGCGGTGATCGCCATCACCGCGCGTGAACTGGCCGCCAGCGCCGAGCCGCCGTTGAAGCCGAACCAGCCGACCCAGAGCAGGCCGGTGCCGACCACGGCGAGCGACAGGTCGAACGGCGACAGATTGTCATGGCCGTAGCCGTGCCGGTTGCCCATCACCTTGGCCGCGACCAGGCCGCTGATGCCGGCGGACAGATGCACGACTAGGCCGCCGGCGAAGTCCATCACGCCCATCGAGGCGAGGAAGCCGCCGCCCCACACCCAATGCGCCAGCGGCACATAGGCGAAGATGAACCAGCCGATCGAGAACAGCACATAGGCGGAGAACCGCATGCGGTCGGCGACCGAGCCGGCAACCAGCGCCACCGTGATGATCGCAAACGTCATCTGGTACAGCATGAACAGCGCTTCCGGGATGGTCTTTGCCGCCGGATTGACGCTGTCCATCGTGATGCCGGCGAGGAACCAGCTGTCGAGCGATCCGAGCCATGGACCGTTGCCGACGAAGGTCAGCGAATAGCCGAAGACGACCCAGAGGATCGAAATGATCGCAACGGCCGTGAGGCTCTGCGCCATCGTCGCCAGCACGTTCTTCTTGCGCACCATGCCGGAGTAGAACAGCGCGAGCCCCGGGATCGTCATCATCAGCACCAGCGCGGTGGCGACCATCATCCAGGCGGTGTCGGCGGCGTTGACGCCGGAGGCGCTGGAGTCTTGCGCTGACGCCGGCGTACCCCACGAGAGCAGGATTGCAGCAGTGATCGGCGCAGCTGATATCGCTGCACGAAGAGCCCGTGCCCCCATCATCATTCCCCGGCGTGTCGTCGTTGCTTGGTGTGGATTTCGGCGTGCACCGGCGTCGTTGCCGGCGGTGATCTCGAACTTTTCTTGAGCATGATCTTTTCGGAAAACCGGCTTCCACTTTTCCGGATCAAGCTCCAAGACTCATGCTTCAAGGCTCAGAGCGCGTCGTTGTCGGTCTCGCCGGTGCGGATACGCAGCGCGTGGTCGATCGGCGTCACGAAGATCTTGCCGTCGCCGATCTGGCCGGTGCGGGCGTGCTCGGTGATGACGCTGACTGCCTTGTCGGCGAGCGCGGTATCGACGGCGATCTCGATCCTGAGCTTGGGCAGGAAATTCACGACATACTCGGCGCCGCGATAGATCTCGGTGTGGCCCTTCTGGCGGCCATAGCCCTTCACCTCGGTCACCGTCATGCCGTGAACGCCGATCGCGGTCAGGGCCTGGCGTACCTCATCGAGCTTGAACGGTTTGATGATCGCGACGACGAGTTTCATGGTTCAGGCCTTCATTTCCTTGAGGTTTTCCGTGTGCGCCCATCCCCGGAGCGGCACTTGCCATCTCCGAGCCTGCACGTTCCGCCACCGGAGCGGCAATTTGCCATCCGCCAAATCTGGCAGCTTTCTGGGCAAATGGCATAAAAAAGTTGCAGGTTGAAGGGGAAAACGTGCGCAGCGCGTGAACTCCGTCACTGTACGGGACGACAACCGTCGGCCAGAATATGGCTTTCCCGCCCCGGCCAGCGCTCCCGCTGGCTCATTCTCGCCACAGCGCGTGCGCCCGCGCCCCGAGGAACAATAAAATGTCGAATCGAAACTGGTTTTATGCATCTGAAGGCCAGCAAAAGGGCCCCCTGCCTGAAGCTCAGCTCCGCGACCTGATCACCCGTGGCATGGTGGGCGCCGATACCCTGGTGTGGACCGAGGGCATGGCCGGCTGGCAGAAGGCCGGGGAGATTCCTGGCCTTGTTCCGAGCGCGGGTGCGCCGCCGGCGTTTCCGCAGGCCGGCGGACCGCCGCCGGTGGCCGCATCGGCAAACTATAGTGGCGGCGCGCTGTCGGCCGACTTCCCGATCTGGGGCCTGTTCGGACGCAGCTTGCTGATGTTCATCGGCCAGATTTTCGTCATCCCCGCGCCGTGGACTGCGACCGGCCTATACCGCTTCGCGATTCCCTATATCCGCGTGCCGGGCCGGCCGCATCTCGGCTTCACCGGGCAGCCGCTCGACATCTGGTACGTCTTCATCGTGCTCGGTCTTCTGACCTATGCCGGAGCGGCCAACAGCAACATCGTCACGCTGCTCTCGTTGCTGTTGCAGGCTTTCCTGAGCTGGATGATCGTGCGCTGGATCTTCGGCCGCCTCAGCTCGAGCGGCCAGGATCTGCCGATCTCGTTCACGGGCAGCCCGCTCGTCTATATCGGCTGGTATTTGCTGATGGTGATCTCGGCCATCACCATCGTCGGCTGGGCCTGGGTGCTGACCGCATGGCTGCGCTGGATCTGCCGCAACGTCGAGGGCACGCGCCGCGAGGTCACCTTCAACGCATCCGGGCTCGAGGTGCTGTGGCGAACCATCGTGTTCTCGATCGGCTGCGCCTTCCTGATCCCGATTCCGTGGGTGCTGCGCTGGTACGCCAACTGGATCGTCTCGCAATTCGCGCTGACCGAGCGCGGCGCTTACGCGGGCGCCTGAGCGCGCTAAAGCGCGATGAGGTCAGGTTGGATCGTCATCGCGCTTTAGGCTCTTGTTTGAGCATGATCTCAGCGCAAACGCTTCGCGTTTGTCGCGGAAAACCGCTTCGCACCTTTCCGGATCACGCTTACGCCTTGCGTTCGCGCACCGAACCTTCTTGCGCGACGGACGCCACCAGCGTGCCGTCGGGCTTGAAGATCTGGCCGCGCGTCAGGCCGCGGCCTGATTGCGCGCTCGGCGAATCCTGCGCGTAGAGCAGCCATTCGTCGGCGCGGAACGGGCGGTGAAACCACATCGCGTGATCGAGGCTCGCCGGCATCATGCGCCGGTCGAACAGCGTGCGGCCGTAGCGCGCCATGACCGCATCGAGCAGCGAGAAATCCGATGCATAGGCGAGTGCGCACAGATGCAGCGCCGGATCGTCGGGCAATTTCGCCGCGGTGCGGATCCAGACGTGGATGCGGCCATCCTCGATCTGCTGGCCGAAATAGCGGCCGAGCTCGACCGGGCGCAGCTCGATCGGCCGGTCGCTCTCATAGTAGCGGCGGATGAACTCCGGCATTTCCTTGAACATCGGCTGCTTCGACACTTCCTCCGCGGTGAGCTTCTCCGGCGGCGGCACGTCGGGCATCTTCTCCTGATGATTGAAGTTGCTCTCTTCCTCGGCGTGGAATGACACCATGATGGAGAAGATCGCGTTGCCGTGCTGGATCGCGGTGACGCGGCGGGTGGTGTAGCTCTTGCCGTCGCGTAGCCGCTCGACCTGGTAGATGATCGGGATCTGCGGATCGCCCGGCAGGATGAAATAGCAATGGATCGAGTGCGGCAGCCGGCCCTCGACGGTGCGGCAGGCCGCGACCATCGCCTGGCCGATCACCTGGCCGCCGAACACGCGCTGCCAGCTCGTCTTCGGGCTGTTGCCGCGGAACAAATTCACCTCGAGCTGCTCGAGATCGAGGATGGACAACAGGTCGATCAGGCTCTTGGACATGAGGGGGCTCTCTTTCGTCATTCCGGGGCTCGCGAAGCGAGAGCCCGGAATCCATTCGTCCACGGAACATGCGGCTTGATGGATTCCGGGTTCACGCTGCGCGAGCCCCGGAATGACGACCGTTGGATTTGGCCTTGTTTCTGTCTCCTGTTTCGCCCAGCTATTATCAGGTAGCAAGCACAGTCTGAGAGCGCAGGGCGCGTAAAGGAACGGCATGCCGGCACAGCGAAGTATTGTCATCTGCGGGGGCGCTTTTGCGGGTCTGGCGCTGGCCGTGGCGTTGCGCCAGGGGCTGGGGCCGGACATTCCGGTCATCGTGGCCGATCCGGCGCTGAGCCAGCGCCCGAGCCGCGATCCGCGCGCGACCGCGATCGTGGCGGCCTGCCGGCGGTTGTTCGAGACCCTCGGCGTCTGGGGGCAGGTGGCGCCGACGGCGCAGCCGATCACCGACATGGTCGTGACCGACTCCAAGCTGGAGGATGCGACGCGCCCGGTGTTCCTGACCTTCGCCGGCAATGTCGAGCCCGGCGAGCCGTTCGCCCATATGGTCGAGAACCGCTATCTGATCGATGCGCTCGCGACCCGCGCCGAGGCCGAGGGCGTCGAGCTGCGCGCCACCGCGGTGTCGAGCTTCGACTCGCGGCCCGACGGCATCAGCGTCCGGCTGGCCGACGGCACCGAGATCGATGCGAGCCTGCTGGTTGCCGCCGACGGCGCGCGATCCAAGCTGCGCGAGCGCGCCGGGATTGCGACCCATGGCTGGGACTACGACCAATCCGGCATCGTGGTCACCGTCGGGCATGAGCGCGAACATCACGGTCGCGCCGAGGAGCATTTCCTGCCCGCCGGTCCGTTCGCGATCCTGCCGTTGACCGGCAATCGCTCGTCGCTGGTGTGGACCGAGACGCGCAAGGAGGCCGCGCGCATCACGGCGCTGAGCGAGGAGGAATTCCACGCCGAGCTCGAGCAGCGTTTTGGTTTGCACCTCGGCGAGATTAAGGCGCTCGACAAGCCGCGCGCATTCCCGCTCGGCTATTTCGTCGCGCGCTCGTTCATTGCCGAACGTCTGGCGCTGATCGGCGACGCCGCGCATGTGATCCATCCGATCGCAGGACAGGGGCTCAACATGGGCCTGAAGGATGTCGCAGCGCTTGCCGAGGTCGTCGTCGATGCGGCGCGGCTCGGCATGGATCTCGGACAGGCTGACGTGCTCGAGCGCTATCAGCGCTGGCGGCGCTTCGACACGATGGCGATGGGTGTTGCGACCAACTCGCTGAACTTCCTGTTCTCTAACGAATCGACGCTGCTGCGCACCGTGCGCGACATCGGATTGGGCCTCGTCGATCGCGCGCCGCCGCTGAAGAGCATGTTCATCCGCCAGGCAGCGGGATTGTCAGGCGAAGTGCCGCGGCTGCTGAAGGGCGAGGCGCTGTAGGACTCGCGCGGTGCCGTAGCCCGGATGCAGCGAAGCGAAATCCGGGAGCAGTCTCTCCACGGGTGGATCGGCCCCGGATTGCGCTGCGCTTCATCCGGGCTACGGCCTTCGCATCCACTATTTCTGCGAAATGAAGCCAGCCACCGCGTCGATCAGGTCGGGATCGAGCGGCCGCTCCGGCTCGTTGTAGCTTGCCATGTCGTCCGCCGCGTCGGTGACGTCGACCAGCAGGTGATTCATGTCCGGCAGCCACAATGATTTGGCCGCTACGTCGGCGGTGGTGAGCGCGAGGTAGTCGAGACGCGCCAGCTGATGGTCGCGGCCGCCCGCGACGATCAGGACAGGCCCGGTAATCTTCTTCATCGGATCGATCGGATCCTCGGTGAAGGCGGATGCGATGGCGGGCTGCATCGCAGGCGCGATCGCCAGCCCCGCCGGCGGCGGGTTGACGATCTGCCCGGCCATGATGTCGTCGATGGCCTTTCCGATCGGCTCGAATTTGTCCGGCGGCAGCTGCTTTTCGAGCTGCGCCTTCAACAGGTTGCCCTGCTTGCGCGCCGCCGTTGCCAGCAGCACCAGCCGGTCGACCGGCACGCGCTGTGCGGCGAGGATCGCGACCAGGCCGCCCTCGCTGTGCCCGACCACCGCGACATGGGCGAACCTGCCGCTGCCGCGCAGATACTCGATCAGTGCCGCCGCATCGCCGACATAGTCCTTGAAGCGAAAGTCCTCCGGACGACCGAACTCCTTCTTCCATTCGCCGGCGCCGCGCTTGTCGTAGCGCAGCGTCGCGATGCCGCGTGCGACCAGCTGCTCGGAGAGCTTCTTCAATGTCGCCGGCTTGAGCTGCGGCCCGTTGCCGTCATGATCGGTCGAGCCGGAGCCGGCGATCAGCAGCGCCACCGGCGGTTTTGCGATGTCGGGCGGCACCGTCAGCACCGCGTCAATGGCGCCGATGCGCAGCCTGCTCTCGTCGGCTGTCGCGCTCGCCACCGAGACGAGCAGCAGCAGCCATGTGACGAGGGCGCGCATGTGGTCCTCTTATTGGAGCATGATCTCAGCGCAAACGCTTGCGTTTGTCGCGGGAAAACCGCTTCACACTTTTCCGGATCATGCTCTAGTCGATCTTGCGCGCCTCTTCCGGCAGCATGATCGGGATGCCGTCGCGGATCGGATAGGCGAGCTTTGCGGAGCGCGAGATCAGCTCCTGCCGCGCGGCGTCGAATTCCAGCGGTCCCTTGGTGATCGGGCACACCAGGATTTCGAGCAGTTTTGGGTCGGCGGTGCTCTCGAGGTGGTCGGTCGTCGAATTCATTGATGTCTCCGACTGGAGCGTTTTCGAGCGAAGTGGGCAGCGGTTCGCGTGAAGAAAACGCGTCAGAACTAACTGGCCGTCGTGTAGCACATTCTCGTGTCAGCTGTCAGCGCTTGGTCATCCGCAACAGCTCGTCGATTGCGGCCTGCTGACGCGGCTTCGGCAGCGTCTGCTCGGACAGCGCGTAGCCGATGAACGCCCAATAGAAGATCTGCGCCCGGCCGCGCGCCACGCCGTCGGGGAATCCGGCATGCCGGAGCAGGGTTTCGATATAGCCGATGCGGCGCTGGTCGACCTCGAGCACGGCGGCGCGCGCTGCGGCATCGGCGGTGGCCCAGCTGCGCACCGCGCGTTCCAGTGCTAGCCGCGCCGAGAAGGCGCGGCGCAGCAGCAGCGCCAGCGCATCGCCGCCTTCCGGAATGGTCTCGAGTTCGGCGATCACCTGCTCGGCTGCGACCTCGCGCCAATGGTTGAGGATCGCGGTGCGGTAGGCGCCGATGTCGGCGAAATGCCAGTAGAAGCTGCCGCGCGAGACCCCCATGGCCTTGGCCAGCGGCTCGGCCTTGAGCGCCGTGAAGCCGTGCTTCGCCAGTGTCTTCAGGCCCTGATCGAGCCAGTCCTTGACCGAGAGCTGTTCCGTCATGGTTCCCCGCCCGCGCCCGACCATACACAAGTGTATTGACAGGCGCCAGCCGGCGGTGTCCTATCCATACAGAACTGTATGGAGGTGTCGCGATGCGTGATCTTTTGCTGCAAGGCGCCGGCATCATCGCCATCCTGGTCAGCCTGATCCACGGCGTTCTCGGCGAGACCAAAGTGTTCGCACGCGCCACCGTCGAACCGCCGCGGCTGCGTCTCTTGCTTCGTCTGGTTTATCAGGCCGGCACGGTCGCCTGGATCGGCGGCGGCGTGCTGCTGGTCGCCGCGCCGGCGATGGCCTCCGATGCCGCGCGGCACTGGATCGTGGCAACGCTCGCCATCGTGTTCGGCAGCGCCGCGCTCGCCAATGCAGTCGCGACCCGTGGCCGGCATTTCGGCTGGATGGCGATGAGCGCCGTCGTGGCGCTTGCCGCCGCCGGTTACTAGCGGGCGCATGACGACCGATCGCATCGGCCTGCGCATGATTCGCGGAGAACGCGCAGGGCGTGGCGTCGCCGTCGCAACCGGTGAAACGCTGCTCGTCCCGCTCGAGACTTGAGGACCCGCGCGATCGCAGGACGTGTGCAATATTTATGGAGCCATCAATTTCCGTGCGGAATCGGCTTACGCGTGGATAACCATGCCACTGAAAGTTGTAGAAAATTATCGAGAAGACAATTCAATCGGCCTAGCTTGTCGGCGCGGACAACCATGGACCGACGTATGTTTCGTGTTCTTACGTGTCTTTCAGGTGAGCATGACTGGCGGCTCGTTCTGCTCGCCGGCCTGGTCTGCTTCGTTGCGAGCATCGTCGCCGTCAACATCTTCCATCGCGCGATCGCTTCACAGGCGAGGACGCGGCTGATCTGGATCGCGATCGCGGGAGCTGCGATCGGCTACGGCATCTGGGCAACGCATTTCATCGCCATGCTCGCCTACGAGCCGGGCGTGCCGACCGGCTACGGTATCGTCCTGACCGGCCTGTCGCTCGTCGCAGCGATGATGCTGACATCCGGCGGCCTCGGCCTTGCCGCCAGCGACTCCAGCAGCTGGCGTGCGCCCGTCGGCGGCGCGGTGATCGGCGTAGGCATCGCCAGCATGCATTATCTCGGAATGTGGGCGCTGGAAGTGCCGGGCCATGTGGTGTGGTCGATGGATCTCGTGGCGGCCTCCATCGTGCTCGGCATGCTGTTCGGTTACGCCGCGCTGTCGGTCGCGGTCCGCTACCAGGATCGCTGGATGTCGCTCGTCGCGGCGCTGTTGCTGACGCTTGCGATCGTGTCGCATCATTTCACCGCGATGGGCGCGGTCGAGATCGTTCCGGACCTGCTGCTGGCTCCGGAAGCCCTGTCGCTCTCTCCCGCCTTCCTCGCCATCGTGATCGCGGGCGTGGCGCTCTCGGTGCTCGGGATGAGCCTGGTCGGCGTGCTTGCCGACCGGCGCCTCGCGCTTCGCACCCGCCGCTTCGAGGAGATCATCAGCCAGCTCTCGCTGGCGCGGCAGCAGGTCGAGGCGTCGCAGAAGGAGCTCGAGGAACAGCGGTTCCGGCTGGATACGGCGATCAACCACATGGGTGAGGGGCTCTGCATGTTCGATGCGGAGAAGCGCCTCGTGGTGTGCAACGAGCGCTACGCCAAGATGTACCGGCTGCCGCCCGAATTGCTGCTGCCCGGCACCGCGCATCGCGAGATCATCACGCATCGGATCGCCAATGGCATTCTCAGGGGCGAGACCAGCGACAGCGCCGCGACCCAGGTGCTCGCGACATTGAATGCGCTGCCGGCCGACGAGATCAGCAGCCGGGTCGACGAGCTTGCCGACGGTCGGCTGATCTGCGTGACGCGGCAGCCGATGCCCGGCGGCGGCTGGGTGGCGACGCATCGCGACGTTACCGAGCAGCGGCGCTCCGAGGCCAAGATTACCCATATGGCGCAACACGACGCGTTGACCGATTTGCCGAACCGCGTGCTGCTCAAGGAGTGGATGGAGCAGGCGCTCTCCGGCGCGCGGTGCGGCGGACCGAGCCTTGCGGTGCTGATGCTCGATCTCGACCGCTTCAAGGACGTCAACGACACCCTCGGGCATCCGGCGGGCGATGCGTTGCTGAAGTCGGTGGCCTCGCGTCTGCGCAGGTGCGTCAGCGATACCACGCTGGTCGCGCGGCTCGGCGGTGACGAGTTCGCTGTCATCGACTACGTCACCGATCCGGTCGCGGAAGCCGGTGTGCTCGCCGAGAGAATCAGGAAGGCGCTCAGCGAGCCGATCGATCTCGGCGATCATCGGGTGACCACAACGACCAGCATCGGGATTGCGATCGCACCACGCGACGGCACCGATTCCGACGAGGTCCTGCGCAGCGCCGATCTTGCGCTCTACTCGGCCAAGAGCGGCGGGCGCGGCTCGTTCCGCTTCTTCGAGCCGGAGCTCGACCGGCTGCTGCAGACCCGGCGCAGCCTCGAACGCGACATGCGCAGCGCGCTCGCCGACGGCGAGTTCGAGCTGCACTATCAGCCGTTCATCAACGTCGCGAGCGGGGAGACCTGCGGGTTCGAGGCGCTGCTGCGGTGGCATCATCCGCAACGCGGCATGGTCTCGCCGGCGCAGTTCATCCCGCTGGCGGAAGAGACCGGGATGATCGTGCCGCTCGGCGAATGGGTGCTGCGCACCGCGTGTGCGGAAGCCGCCAAATGGCCCGATGACCTCAAGATCGCGATCAATCTTTCGCCGGTGCAATTCAGGAGCCCCGAACTGGTCCCGGTGATCGTGCACGCGCTGGCGAGCTCGGGCGTTTCGCCTGACAGGCTCGAGCTCGAGGTCACCGAAACGGCGATCATCCAGGACAGCGAGGCGGTGTTCGCGGCGCTCGGCCAGCTGCACGATCTCGGGGTGCGGATCGCGCTCGACGATTTCGGCACCGGCTACTCGTCGCTGAGTTTCCTGCAGAAGTTTCCGTTCGACAAAGTCAAGATCGACCGCAGCTTCGTGTCCGAACTCGCGGGCGCAACCGACGAGTCGCGCCGGATCGCGCGCGCGATCGTTCGCTTCGCCGTCAGCCTCGGCAAGACGACGACGGCCGAAGGCGTTGAAACGAGGGAGCAGCTCGACATCCTGCGCGCCGACGCCTGCGTGGAAGTGCAAGGCTTCCACTTCAGCCCCGCGGTCCAGAGCGAGAAGGTCGCACAGATGATCAGTGGGCGGATGCCCGTAGCAACCGAACGCCCCGCGGTTCGTCTGGCAATGGCGGGTGCCGCGTCCTGACCGAAAGGCCGCGCCGGCAGACCTATGAGACGTAAGGCCGCAGCAAGCGGTCAAAACCAAATTGCGTGTGGAGCGCAAAGCGGTTTTCGCGGCCGTTAGAATTTCTCTAAAGCGTGACGCGTCAGCGCTTCCTTGACTTGGCAATCACCTCGGCATTGTTCACGCATGTGCTCAGCGCGATGGCGTTGTGGGCATGATCGTCAACGGAGGGGAGATGCGCGTGAGAGTGATTATGAGCGCTGCGCTTGCAGCGTGCGTTCTGGGGCTTACCGGTTCGGCGGCGTTCGCCGACGGCTACAAGAATTGCACCAAGCTCGACAAGGCGTCGTGGAAGCCGGCGACCGATGCCGAAGCCAAGGCCAAGGCCGCCGGCTACGAGGTGCGCCGCTCGAAGGTCGAGGGCTCCTGCTACGAAGTGTACGGCGTCAAGGAAGGCAAGCTCTACGAGCTGTTCTACAGCCCGGAGGATCTCAGCCTGAAGCACACGATCGCGAAGTGAAACAGACGCGATGACGAAGGCGGCGCCCGGCGCCCGCGGCGCCACCACCGTGCAGGTCTGGGACCTGCCGCTGCGGCTCTGGCACTGGGCGCTCGCCATCCTCGTCCTGGTCGCATGGGTGACGCCCAACGTCTATGACCGGCTGCACCGGCTGGCGGGCTATTCCGTGATCGGGCTCTTGGCGTTCCGGCTGATCTGGGGCTTTGCCGGCACGCGCTATGCGCGCTTCGGCAAGCTCGGCGTCCGATTGCGCGCCGCGCCGCGCTACATCTGGAATCTCCGCCGCGGCATCACCGGCCGCTATATCGGACTCAACCCCGCGGGCACCGTGATGTTGGTGGCACTGCTGCTCACGCTCGCGGTCTCCGCGATCACGGGTGCAATGGAGGTCACGGTGACCTTCTTCGGGGTCTGGTGGGTCGAGGACACTCACGCCTATGCCTCGGATGCGGTCATCATCCTGGTCGCCCTGCATGTGCTCGGCGTCATCGTGGTGGGATTGCTGCAGCGTCAGAACCTGGTGCGCGCGATGTTCACCGGGCGGAAGCTTTTCCGCAGTCCTCGGTAAGCAGCTTCGAGCCGTCGGACCGGGCCGCGTCTTCGGAAGCCCATGCGCAAATCCGCCTTCGGCGCCGGATGATCCCGACCAACAGTTGAAGCTTATTCTTATTCTAATTCCAAACTTGAGCGATTCTAATCGCCGAGCTGCCACTCGGATGACGGAAACTCTCCGAAATAATTCTCAGTGGTGTTAGGTGCGCCCTTATGTCGCGGGCTTTTCGTTTCCGCAGAGCAGGGGGCACATGTCATCGCATCGTCGCGTGGGGTTAGGTGCATCGATATTCGAACTTGGCTTTAATTCCAGGCGCGCGGCGCTGCTCGCGGCGACCGCGCTGTCGATCATCAGCAGCGGCAGCGCATTCGGGGCTGAAGATACCGCGAACGAGGCGTTGCTGAAAAAGCTCGACAAGATGGAGCGGCGTATCCAGGCGCTCGAGGCCGAGTTGAAGCAGAAGGACAGCCGCACACCGGCGCCGCAGGCGGCCTCGATCCGGAGCGCCAATGCCGCCGCTTCGTCGGTCGAGCCGAAAGAGGCGACAGACACCAAGGACCCGAAGGACGCCAAGGGCAAGCCCGCGGCTCAATCAGCGCAGACGCCGGCCAAGCCGATGTTGCAGCTGCCCCCGCTTCCGGCGGTGGGTGACAAGCCTATTCTCGGGCTGGCGGACTCGCCCGTGGCCGGTCTCAGCATCGGCGCCTATGGCGAGATCAAGTTCGGTAGCATGCAAAACCCTGCCGCCAACGGCCAATGGCAGAAGGGCTTCGATGCTGCACGATTCGTCTTGTTGCCGACCTATGCGATCACGCCGAACATCATCTTCAACGCCGAGATCGAGTTCGAGCACGCAGGGTCCGGTTTTGACAACGACGACAAACTGCACGGCACCGCGGAGATCGAGCAGCTCTGGATCGATTTCAAGATCCTCGATCAGTTCAACTGGCGCGCGCCCGGCATCGATCTCGTGCCGATCGGCTACATCAACCAGCATCACGAGCCGACGCAGTTCTACAGTGTGAACCGGCCCGAATTGTACAACGGCCTCATTCCATCGACCTGGAAGGTGCCGTCGAGCAGCGTCTACGGCACCATCAGCGAAGATCTGAAGTATCAGGTGATGGTCAGCACCAGCAACGAGGACTTCGGCGATACCTTCGACAATCGCACCGCGGCCAAGACCGTGCCGCTTCCCGGAACGCCCTACGCCGCGGGCATCGATGGCCTGAATGGGCTCGGGTTCTCCAGGCCTCCGCTCGGTGACTTCCAGCAGCTCAACAATGCCGTCGCCGTCTCCGGACGGCTCGACGTCACGCCGACATTCGTGCCCGGCTTCGCGGGAAGTGTGAGCGCCTATTTCTCGCCGAACACGACGCCACGGGGGGCGCACGATGATCTCGGCAACTTCCTCGGCCACTCCAGTCTGGCGATGTTCGACGCTGAGTTCCGCTACCGCGTCCCTGAAACGGGCCTCGAGCTTCGCGGCGAGTATGTCTACGCCGAATTCAGCCATCCGGAGAACCTGCGCGCGAACAACGATTCAGATCCCACCAACAATGTCGGCAAGGCGATGAACGGCTATTCCGGCGAGATCGCCTATCACGTGCCGCTCGGCACCATCCTGAACAGCGAGTGGGAGGCGGTGCCCTTCTATCGCTACACCTACCAGAATTTGCAGAGCGGCGGCTTTGCCGGAACGGATGCCAACATGCCGACCGGCGCCGGCCAACGCCAGTTCCACACCGCCGGCTTCGCGCTCTTCCCGTCACCGAAGATCGCGCTGAAGGCGACCTATCAGCACGTCATCGACAAGAGCATCACCGGCGCGATGTCGGATTCGTTCCTCGGCGGCGTCGGATTCTTCTTCTGAGATCAGCACGGCCGCGGCGGAGCAAACGCTCCGCGCGCATGACGAAAACGATTGGAGCCAGGTGAGAGATGACGTGGGTTCGATATACACTGCCTGCGGCGGCGATCGTGTCGGCTGCTTCGCCGGCCTATGCCGTTCAGTATCTGTCGATCGAGGAGGCGCAGAAGCAGGCGTTTCCGTCGGCGACGCATTTCACCGAAGTCCAGGCAGGCCGGGTCTGGAAGGCCGAAGCCGGAGGCAACGTCGCGGGCTTCTTTGTCTTCGACCGGGTGATCGGCAAGCACCTGTTCATCGACTATGCAGTGGCGCTGACGCCGGGCGGCGCGGTGCATAAGGTCGAGATCCTGCAATATCGGGAGTCCTATGGCGGCGAGATCCGGAGTCCGAGCTGGCTGGCGCAATTCGTCGGCAAGACCGGCGGCAGCGCGTTGAAGATCAACGGCGACATCCGGAATATCTCCGGCGCGACGCTGTCGTCGACGCATGTCACTGAGGGCGTGAAGAGGATTTTGGCCGCCTATGCCAATCGCCTCCGATAGTATTCGCCGCGCCCGGCCGCTGCTCGGCACCTTCGTCGAGATCGAGGTCGCGGCTGCCGCCGGACCCGAAACGGATGCCGCTATTGACGCCGCATTCGATGCCGTCGCGCGGGTTCATCGGCTGATGAGCTTTCACGAGCACGACAGCGACATCAGCCGCGTCAATCGGGAAGCCGGCGTCCGGCCGACGCGCGTTCACGCCTGGACGTTCGAGGTCCTGGAGGCGGCGCTCGAGATGCATCGCCGCTCCAAGGGTGCCTTCGATGTCACCGTTGCGCCGGTGTTGCAAGCCATGGGCCTGCTGCCCGAACCGGACGGCGATCGCGTCATCGGGCCGGAACGGAGCCTCGACAATTCGATCGAGCTGCTGCCCGAACAAGCAGTGCGCCTTCGATCACCGGGCATCGCGATCGATCTCGGAGGGATCGCCAAGGGCTTTGCCGTCGACCGCGCCGTCGAGGTGTTACGCAGCTTCGATATTCCGGGCGGAGTGGTGAATGCCGGCGGCGATCTTCGGGTGTTCGGACAGGGGCAGCACACGGTCCATCTGCGCGACCCCCGCGACCCGCTCCGCTTGCTCGCTGGTGTCGAGCTGACTGATCAGGCGCTGGCATCGACCGGACTTCGTTTTGATTTGGTCGACGGAGCGCCTCCGGGCACTTCGGCAATCATCGATCCGGCCACGGGCAATCCGACCAACGTCGCGATCGGCGCCACGGTCTGCGCGCCCTCATGCATGATCGCCGATGCGTTGACGAAGGCTGTCATGATCTCGGGGACCGAAGCCGGCGACCTGCTTGAGCACTACAGGGCAAGTGCCTTGCTGATCTCGACCGACGGCGATGTTCAGATCACTTCCGACTGGCCTCAGGCGGTGCATCTTGCGGCTTAAACGTTCATTTCGCTATTCGATGCACGCGACGTTCGGAGCGCTGTTGCTGACCGGCGCAGGCTGGTTGGTGGCGGATTGGCAAAAGAACGTTGCCAGCGACGAGATCTGGCAGCAGGCCGCGGCCAATTTATTGATGGTTCATGGCGGGGTCGCCATGCTGGCGCTGTTGACGCTGGGCGCCCTTATCCCCGTGCATCTGCTGCGCGCGTGGCGGAGCCGCAAGAATCGCATTTCGGGATCGATCATGGCGGCGTTCAATGCGGTGCTGATCGTGACCGCCTTCGGGCTCTATTATCTTGGATCCGAGCAGGTGCGGCCCTGGATGAGTTGGATCCACCTCACAGCGGGATTTGCCTTCTCCCTGATGTTTCCGCTTCACATCTGGCTGGGCCGACGAGAGTTGCGGTGAAGCGCCTTATTGCACCGGCGGGTCGCCGGAGGTGCGTTTCTTGGCGAGGTCCATCTCGGTGACCGCGATCAGGATCTCGGCACGGGTCTTCAGGTCGGGCGCCTCGAGCATTGCCTGCTTCTCGGCCGGACCATAGGGCGACATCATCGCCAGCGCATTGACCAGCGCCTCGTTCGGCGCGGATTCGATGCCCTCCCAGTCGACCTTCAGATTGTTGGCCTCCAGGAAATCCGCGAGCACTTCGAGCAACGCCTTACGATCGACGGCGTCCTCGCCCTTGCGCGCGGTGAAGTCGCCGGCGAAGGAGAAGAAGTCGACCTTGCACTGCCGGTACGGCGTCTGCACGGTCAGCTCCTCGACCACCTTGAAACGCGCGACGCCGGTCAGTTCGAGGATGTAGCGGCCGTCGCCGGATTCGGCGAGCTGGGTGATGCGGCCGACGCAGCCGATGCGGAACAGCGCCGGCTTCGCCTCCTTCTGCGAATGCGCCACGTCGGGCTGGATCATGCCGATCAGGCGGTGACCGTCGCGCAGCGCGTCGTCGATCATCGCGAGATATCGCGGCTCGAAGATGTTGAGCGGCATCTGGCCGCGCGGCAGCAGCAGCGCGCCCGGCAGCGGGAACACCGGGATCACCTCGGGGAGCTCGCCGGGCCCGCGATATTCGGCATTGATCGGCATCTGCGGTCCCGGTGCTGTGACGGGCGTACGTTACGAGAATAGAATCGTCGACAACCGCCTGCGCCCCTCGACGGTTGCCTCATCGGTGCCGCCCCACGCTTCGAAGAACTGCACCAGCTGCTTGCGCGCGCCGTCGTCGTTCCACTTGCGGTCACGCTTGACGATCGCGAGCAGCTGCTCGGTCGCCTCCGTGCGCTTGTTCATGGCATTGAGCGCGGTCGCAAGATCGAACCGGGCCTGATGATCGAGCGGGTTTGCGGCGACCTTCTGTTCCAGCTCCGCGATCGGGCCAACCGACTGCGCCTGTTCGGCGAGATCGATAGCCGCCTGCACCGCCTTCACCGCGGCGTCATTGCGCTTGGATTCCGGCACCATCGCAAGCGTCTGCTTGGCCTGCTCGACCGCACCCGACGTGACGTAGCACTTGGCGAGGCCGGCCAGCGCCGCGATGTTGGTGGCGTCGTGCGCCAGCACCTCGGCATAGATCTGCGCCGCACCCTCGACATCGCCCTCGGCCAGCACGGCGTCGGCCTCGGCCAGGATCTCCGCAAGATTGGGCTCGCCGGCGGCGGGCACACCCTTGGTGATCTTCTCGATGAAGGCGTTGATCTGGCTCTCCGGCACCGCGCCCATGAAGCCATCGGCGGGCTGGCCGTTGACGAAGGCGATCACGGCCGGGATCGACTGGATGCCCATCTGGCCGGGAATCTGCGGATGCTCGTCGATGTTCATCTTGACCAGCTTGACCCGGCCCTTGGCATTGCGAACCGCCTTTTCCAGCATCGGCGTGAGCTGGCGGCACGGACCGCACCACGGCGCCCAGAAGTCAATCATGACCGGCTGGCGGCGCGATTCCTCGATGACGTCCTTGACGAAGGTCTGGGTCGTCGTCTCCTTGATCAGATCGGGCGCTGCCTCGGGCGTGGGGCCGCCCTGCTCCATTATCGTCACGTTGTCCTCGCCTTGGTCTTCTGAGATCGGAAAAATACGGGGGCGTTCTAGCACGCTCCGGACGGCGTGTTCAGCCGTTCTGTCAGCCTAGAGCATGATCCCGGAACATGCTCCGTAGATGGCGGTCGGCCGGCAAAATTCAATCGCTCGCCGCCAGGTCTGTTCCATCGGAGATCGGGTGGGTTTGAGGTCCGGAACGGCCGACGATGGCGCTCCTTCATGGCAACAGGAGATCGCCCATGGCAAAGGCCTATTACAGCACCGTGTTCGAGCAGCCGGCCGGCGAGGTCTGGAAAATCATCCGCGATTTCAACAATTACCCGGTCTGGGTCCATGGCGCGGGCACCAGCGAGATCGAGGACGGCAAGTCCGGCGACACCATCGGCGCCGTGCGCAACGTCCTGTACCGGGAACGGCGGGTCCGACAGCGGCTGCTCGCACAGTCCGACGTCGAGCGCTTCCAGACCTACGAATTTGCCGGTCCGCCGACCCTTCCGGTGACGGACTTCAGCGCGACCCTGCGGGTGACCCCGGTGGTCGACGGCGACCGGGCCTTTATCGAATGGTGGGCGGTGTTCGATTGCGACGCGGACTGCCGCGTCGAACTGGTGCAGACGCTGACCGGCTGGTTCGAGACTTGGCTCGAATCGCTCCGGGATGAGATGGCCCTGAGGCTGGTTCCGGCCGAAACATAAAAAGAAATCGTCGCGATGACCGGTTTCGGCCGATTCGGGGTCAATTTTTAAGGAAACCGTGCGATTTCGTGAAGTTCGGACCGCGCTCTTGTGTTGCATTCACAGACGGCATTTGGCATAGGTCTGCCGTTGCCGGCGAGCGATCGCCGCCATTTCGGATGCGGGTGTAGCTCAGTGGTAGAGCACGACCTTGCCAAGGTCGGGGTCGAGGGTTCGAGCCCCTTCGCCCGCTCCAAAATATCTCGCTGACCGAGCTGACAGTCTAATGAAGGCCCGCCCATTGGTGCGGGCTTTTTTGCTGTTCGGACGGTCTTGCAGTTCAGGCAGTGCCGTGACCTCGCGGTCAAGATGCCGCGGCCCGCGAGGGCCGCTTCTTCCCGCTGCCGCGCGTGAGTGCGGCGCCGGATGTCGGGACCTGCGAGGCGGTCTGTCCCGCCGCCGCGGTGAAGCTGTGTTCCGGCTCGGACATCGACAGCGCTACAACCGAAAGAGGACGAGAGCTACAAGGCGCTCGCAGATGCATTCCGATTCCAGCGCGAGATCGTGCCGCAATGCGCGTGCAGCGCCGGCGCGTCCACCGGACTGTCGCCGATTGCGATCGCGGACGACATGACGCTGCGGACCGGCGACATCATCGCCGCCGATGACGGCTTCGAGATCGCAGCGATCTCCAGCGGGCAGAAACGCAGCGCGTTGTTCAGTCCGCTGTCGAAGGCCAAGGCGCAGGCACTCGGGCTTTCGCGCCTCTCGTCGCGATAGACGCGATCGCGAGCGTTAGCTTCATTCGAATATTACGCTGCGGTGCAGAATGCCTTGTTATCAGGCAGTCAGCGCAGGAAAATTTCGTCTCAAATTTCGTCTCAACTTGTTTTGACGCAGCGCACACCCGAGCATGCGCTTTTCAGCGTCGTTGGATGTGCTACCATTTTGCCGTCTGACCTACCTCACAGACCGCCACCATCATCTCTCAAGGCGTTCAAAATCAATAACAGGCAAGCTGCAACGGCTTGCGTAGGGGAGTGACGCGATGAAATCGGCTTTCAATCGATCCATACTTGCGTTCGCGGCGATTGCGCTGCTGGCGGGGACAACCATCGCCAATGCGCAGCAACAAACCGACAAGAACCGGGCGCTGAAGAAGTACGAGTCCGGCACCAAGGAATTCTGGACCCATCCGCCGGATGACTGGTTCCTCGGCGACGAGACCGAAGCGCAGAAGGGCCTTGCCCCGCCGTCCGGTCCGCCGACCGGCGCATCCGACGCCGAACTCGACGCGATGATGAAGAAGATCAAGCTGCCGCCGGGCTTCAAGATCGAGGTCTATGCCTCGAACGTGCTCGCCGCGCGGCAGATGGCCTGGGGCGACAAGGGCACGCTGTTCGTCGGCTCGTTCGGCCTCGGCAACGTCTATGCGATCAAGGACAACAACGGCAAGAAGGAGGTCAAGACCATCCTGAAGGGCCTCAACATGCCGACCGGCCTCGCCTTCCGCGACGGCGCGCTCTACGTCATCGCGGTCGACAAGCTGATCAGGTACGACAATGCCGAAGCCAATCTCGACAAGCTCGGCGAAGGCAAGGTGGTGTATGACGACATGCCGTCCTACGCGGCGCATGGCTGGAAATACATCGCCGTCGACAAGGACGGCTGGTTCTACCTTCCGTTCGGACCTCCCTTCAACATCGGCGTCCCGCCGACCTCGGTGTCGCAGATCCGCCGCGTCGATCCCAAGACCGGGAACGCGGAAATCTATGCGCTTGGCGTGCGCAACTCGGTCGGCGGCGACGTCGATCCGCGCACCGGCAAATACTGGTTCACCGAAAACGCCCGCGACTGGATCAGCGACGATCTGCCGAGCGACAAGCTCAACATGATCTCGAAGATCGGCGAGCATTTCGGCTATCCCTATTGTCACCAGGGCAACCTGCCGGACACCAAATTCGCGATGGGTCACAAGTGCTCGGAGTTCACCCCGCCGGTCTACAATCTCGGCGCCCACGTGGCTCCGCTCGGCATGAAGTTCTATACCGGCAGCCAATTCCCGGCCGAGTACAAGAACAGCATCCTGATCGCCGAGCACGGTTCCTGGAACCGGCACAAGTACCAGGGCGGCCGCATCGTAAAGATCACCGCGAGCCCCGACGGCAAGAATGCCAAGCAGGAGATCTTCGCCTCCGGCTGGATCGAGGGTGACCAGGGCTATCTCGGCCGTCCCGCCGACATCCTGCTCGACAAGGATGGCTCCATCCTCGTCGCCGACGATTGGGCCGGTGCGATCTATCGCATCAGCTACAGCAAGAAGTAACGGTTGAACCCATGCGGGGCTGCGGTGGCCTTTAAGGCGGCTGCAGCCCCGTTCGTTTGGTTCAGCAAGCCAAACACGGAACAGACTCGTCATGCCCGGACTTGATCCGGGCATCCATCCAAACAAAAACCCTTCTGCAAGCCAGATGGATTGCCGGGTCAAGCCCGGCAATGACGTCAGGAGAAAACTGGCAATGCGTATCGCGTCCCTCGGAATCCTGTTCGCGTCGGCAATCGCGATGACCTCCTTTGCGGAGGCAGCCGATGTCGCCGCCGGCAAGGCGAAAGCCGAAATCTGCGCCGGTTGTCATGGCGACAACGGCATCTCGCAGACCGAGAACATTCCCTCGCTCGCCGGCCAGCTCGACCAGTTCATTCAATGGCAGCTGGTGTTCTTCCGTGCCGGTGCGCGCAAGAACGAGCAGATGCAGCCGATCGTCGAGCAGCTCACCAATGATGACATCCGCAATCTCGGCGCCTATTTCGCCTCGCTGACGCCGTTCAAGGGCGGCAAGGACGACAATCCGGAATTGTCCGAGAAGGGCAAGCAGGCCGCGGCCGGCCGCCGCTGCGCCTCATGCCACGGCGATACCTTTGTCGGCACCAAGGCGGTCGCCCGCATCGCCGGCCAGCGCGAGGAATACCTCGTCAAGGCGCTGCACGACTACAAATCGGGCGTACGCTCCGGTGGAGCGCAGGCGGCGATGGCCGACGTGGCGTACCCACTGAGCGACGAAGAGATCACCGCGCTCGCGCATTATCTGGCGCATTTGTAGCGGCAAAATGGTTGTCGTCCCTGCTCCCGTGCGCAATTGCGCACTAGGCAGGGACGACATCAATAGCGTTACGCCTGCCGCTGCTTCTCGTACGCCTTGAGATGCGTGTAGGCCGTGCGCAGCTTCGGCACCGGGATCTTGGCGGCATCGGCGCGCACGATCAGGTCGCCGATCACGTGATCGGCCTCGACCGGCAGCCCCGCCTTGATGTCGCGGAACATCGATGCGGTCATCGGCGAGCCTTCGGTGGTCAGGAGCCCGCGGGTGCGCTGGAAGAACGGGCCGCCCGGCGCGTGGCCGGCATCGGCGGCAATCGCGCTGCATTCGTCGAGGATGCCGAGCAGAAAATCCTTGCCGCCCGGCGCGGCCAGGATGTTGCCGACCGAGGTCCGCATCAGGCTGGTGGAGGCGGCGAGCGACGCCAGGAACACCCACTTCTCCCACATGTCCTGCATCACGTGGTCGCTGGCAGCCGCACCGTTGATCGCGGAGAAGGTCTCCGCGACCGCGCGCACCCGGTCCGACAGGCCGCCAGCGCGTTCGCCGAAGCCGAGCGACTGCATCGGCTGCAGCTGCACCACTTCGCGCTTCTCGTTCAGCGTCGCCGCGATCGCGCAGAGGCCGCCGAGCACGTGCTGAGCGCCGAACTTCTTGTCGAGCGCATCGAGATGCAGCATGCCGTTGAGCAGCGGGATGATCGCGGTCTTGTCGCCGACCGCAGGCGCAAAGGACTTGATCGCGTCTTCGAGATCGAACGCCTTGCAGCTCAAGAGCACGACGTCGAATTTGTCCGAGAGCTTGTCGGCCTGCACGGTCGGCGGATTGCTCAGCGTGACGTCGCCGTTCGGGCTCTTGATGACGAGCCCGGCGGAGGCGAGCTCGGAGGCGCGGCGGGGCCGGACGAGAAAAGTAACGTCGCGGCCGGCCTGAATCATCCGGCCGCCGAAATATCCGCCGATCGCACCGGCGCCGACCACGAGAACGCGCATGGGAATTTGTCCTTCTTTGTTGTTGCCCGAGAAGCGAGCGAAGAGCGAATGGGGAATGGCGAATAGATAGCGATACTGGTCGACTATTCGCTACCCGCTATTGGCCATTCGCTCATCTCACTTTCCCGACACCAGTTCCTCGACTTCGCGCAGCTGCTCCTTGCCGAAGAAGATCTCGTTGCCGACGAAGAAGGTCGGCGAGCCGAACGCGCCGCGCTCCACGGCGGCCTGGGTGTTCGCGATCAGCTTGGCCTTCACGTCGGCGTCCTGCGCGCGGGCGAACAGTTTGGCGGCGTCGAGGCCGGAGGCGGCGATGGCTTTGCCGGCGACTTCCGGATCGTCCATCTTCTTCGGCTCGACCCACATGTGGTGGAAAGCCAGCTCGATGTATGTCTCGAACACGCCCTCGAGCTGGGCGGCGACCGCCGCGCGCATCAGGTTCAGCGTATTGACCGGGAAGAACGGGTTCCAGGTGTAGGGCTTGACGTTGAAGCGCTTGAGGAAGCGCTCGGTCTCGATCTTCATGAACTCGGGCTTGTTCTTGACGCCCGCCAGCGTCTCGGCCGGCGACTTGTTGTTGGTGGCCTTGAAGATGCCGCCGAGCAGGATCGGGACGTATTCGAACTTGACGCCGGTGCGTTTCTCGATGGCCGGGATCGCCTCGTGGCTGAGGAAGGCATTGGGGCTGCCGAAATCGAACAGGAATTGCGGATTCTGGCTCACGGCGGTCTCTCCCCTCGACTTATCTCGTTTGGGCTTGTTTAGCATTTCTCTAGCATGGGCCAACTGCCGCGGGCGCCATCAGGAGAATATGATACTCATCATGTGAGCCGTAGCGCGCGATGTCAAATCAGCCGCTTGATGGTCTGCTTGCGCCATACCAGAGCGTAATAGGCCATCTGCAGCACGAACATGGTGGCGAAGGTGGCGGGATAGGCGATCCAGATGCCGCTGATGCCGATGGCACGGCTGAGCAGGATCGCGACCGGCACCTCGACCAGCGCCATCGCCAGGATCGAGATGAACAGCGGCATCCATACCGTGCCGCCGGCGCGCATCGCCCCGGAAAACACCGTCGCCATGCCGAACAGCACCATGCTCCACAGCACGATGTACAGAAGCTGCTGCGCCAGCGCGAGCACCGCGCCGTCGACGATGAAGAACCCCATCAGCGGCCGCGCGAAGAGATAGCCGAGCACCACCAGTCCGCCGGTCAGCGCGAGATTCATCTCGATCCCGGTCCGGACGATGGCGCCGACCCGGCCGGAATCGCCGCGGCCGATCGCCTGTGCGCCGAAGATCGACACGGATATGGCGATCGAGATCGCCGGAAACTGCACATAGCTGATCACCTGGTTGACCGCGCCATAGGCGGCGGTGGCCTCCGAGCCGAAGCCGTTGACGAGGCCGAGCAGCACCAGTTCGGCGAGCGAGACCACCACCATGCCGATCGCGGTCGGAATGCCGAGCCGCAGCACGATGCGCAGCAGGGCGCCGTTCGGCCGCATCGCGCGCAGGAACGCGGCGTCGAAAGCCAGCGGATGCTTATGCCGCAGCATGTGGATATGCAGCCACAGCAGCGTCACCACGCCCGAGATCGCGGAAGCAACGGCGGCACTGGCGACGCCCAGCATCGGCAGCCCGAGCCAGCCGCGGATCAGCGCGGGCGTCACCACGAGGCCGACCACGGTCGAGACCGTCAGCGCCACCAGCGGCGTCACGGTGTCGCCGACGCCGCGCATCATCGCGGCGAGCAGCAGGAATGCGAAGGTCACCGGCATCGTGATCATCATGATCCGCGCATAGGACACCGCGGCGTCGAGGACGTCTGCCGGCGTGGCGAGCGCGATCAACAGCGGGCGCGCGAACAGGCCGCCGAGGATCGCGATCGCGAGCGCAAGCAGCAGCGTCACGGTCATGGTCGTGCCGGCGACCGCCTTGACGCGGTCGGGTGCGCCCGCGCCCCAGGCCTGGCCGATCATGACCGAGGCGCCGGCGCTCAGGCCGATCACGAAGGAGATGAAGAAGAACATCACCGGAAAGAACACCGACGCAGCCGCGAGCGCGTCGACGCCGATCATCTGGCCGAGATAGATGCCATTGATGGTGCCGAACAGCGACTGCAGCACATTGCTCAGCAGCATCGGCGCCAGGAACGACAGGAAAGCTTTGCCTAGAGAGGGAGGCTTGGACACGTTCAACTTCCAAAAATCGAGACCGTCAGGACGGCGGCGGGGCGGGTTTGCGGTTCGGCTCTGAAGCCGAATCGCCCACCCGCGGCCGCCACCTATTTCGCGCGAAAGCGCCTCAGTCCGCTTGATCGCTATAGGCGAGCCGGATCGTGTGATCACGGATATCGGCCGGCCAGTCCGCGATCAGCGTCGCAAAGCGCCGCCGGTCGTGCGCGAACAGCGCGCGGATCGCATCCTCGTAGTTTGGCCGGTTGCCGGCCATCGTTGTCATGAAGCGATAGGCGGCATCCTGGGCGCTGCGCGTCCGGTCCTTGTCGCCGCTCGCGCGCCGCGCCTCGTCGATCAGCTTGCGGATCGCAACCGATGCGCCGCCCGTCTGCTGCGCGAGCCAGTCCCAATGACGCGGCAACAGCGTGATCTCGCGCGCGACGACGCCGAGCTTCGGCCGTCCCGGACCGCGCGGCCCGGCCGGCGTTGCCGGCTCCTCGTCGAGCGGAGGCGCGAGCTTCGGCAGCCGCGCCAGCACGTCGTCGACCGAGCCGCGGAAATCGATATCGACCAGCGCCGAGGTGCGGCCGTTGAACACCAGGACCGCGGCATCCTTGCGCCGGTCGAGCAGCTGCTTGGCGGCGCGTGCGACCTCCGCGAGGTCACCGGCCCCGATGCGATGCTCGCCTTCGAAGGCGACATAGGCAGGATTCATGGTAGACCTCTCCGATTGCGCGACGTATTGCCCGGGTGATTTCCAGCAAGCGCGGCGCGTGGATCTCGACTTTCCTGTTCCCGGCTGGCACCAAACGCCGCCCGATTGCGCCGATATTTCAGAGGACGCCCATGCTGACGGTTCATCATCTCAACAATTCCCGCTCGCAGCGCGTACTGTGGCTGCTCGAGGAATTGGGCGTGCCCTACGAGATCGTGCGCTACCAGCGGCAGCCCGACATGCGGGCGCCGAAGGAGCTGCGCGCGATCCATCCGCTCGGCAAGTCGCCTGTTGTCACCGACAATGGCAACACCATCGCGGAATCCGGCGCGATCCTCGAATACATCATCGCGACCTACGGCAAAGGCCGTCTGATCCCGCAGGCCGATACGCCGGAGCGGCTGCGCTACACCTATTGGCTGCACTATGCCGAAGGCTCGGCGATGACGCCGCTGCTCTTGAAGCTGCTGTTCACGCTGATGCCGAAGCGCGCACCGGCGCTGCTGCGGCCGCTGGTGCGCAAGGTCTCGAACCAGGCGCTGTCCACGCTGGTCAATCCGCAGATCAAGCAGCACATGGCCTATTGGGAAGGCGAGCTCGGCAAGAGCGAGTGGTTCGCCGGCAACGAATTCTCCGGCGCCGACATCCAGATGAGCTTTCCGCTCGAGGCTGCCGCCGCGCGCGGCGGGCTCGCTGACGGCCATCCGAAATGTGTCGCCTTCCTCGAGCGCATCCACGCGCGCCCGGCCTATGCGCGGGCGCTCGAGAAGGGCGGGCCGTACGAGGTTGGCCGCTAGCATCTCGCTCATCGCGGCAGCTCGACCAGCGGCAGCAGACGTGAATCGGCCAGCGCCGCGGTGCGGTGTCCGATGCCGGCGAGGTAGGCCTCCGCCACCGCGAAGGCGAGGAACGCGCCGCGGCTCTTCTGCCGGATCAGCATGGCGCGATCCCAGCGCTCGCCCTCGGGACCGATCAGGAACGAGCCGCCTTCACCCATGAACAGGATGTCGCCGCCGCTCTTCCGCAGATGCGGCAGCGTGTGGGCGATATAGCGGTCGTAGGCTTCCGCACCCGTGACCGGCTGTGGCGGGGCGAGCTCCGGGCTTTGCGAATAGTCGGCGATGTCGCGGAAGCGCAGCAGGTTGAGCATCACCAGCTCGCCGGTGATCGCACGCTGGGCGAAGTCGCGCCCGGCATTCCACGTCGGCTCCAGATGGCAGGTGGAGTCCATGTCAGTTCGCCTGATTCCCGGTTTCGATATCGTAGTTTTATCCGGGTTGTTTTGTCAATAATACCCGGATATAAATAGTGGACCGACCCGACAGGAGCCGCCATGAAGGCCGAGGACCGCAAGCTGGCCATTGCCGACTACAAGAAGCGCGCGGCTGTGGCCGGCGTGTTCGCGATCCGCTGCCGCGCGACCGGGGAGGTCTGGGTCGGGCAGGCGCTCGATCTGGAGAAAATCCAGAACCGCATCTGGTTTACGCTGGGGATGGCCAGCCACCGCAATGCCGAGCTGCAGCGCGCCTGGTCGGCGCATGGCGCCGACAATCTCTCGCTCGAAACGCTGGAGCGTATCGAGGACGAGGAGCTTGCCTATGTCCGCGATACGCTGCTCAAGGAGCGCGTGCAGCATTGGCGCGCGCAGCTGAACGCGTCGGCCGTCTAGTTTAGCGCGCCGTCTGCGCGCCGCCCGCCGACGGCAACGGCTGCACGGTGACGCCGGGCGGCGGCACGTCGTCGTCGGGCACGAAGAAATCCGACATCAACGGCACCGAGGGATCGACGCGATAGCGCTCGAAGTCGCGCACGCCGTTGGCATAGAGCACCTTGTCGTCGATGCAGAAATTGCCGGTGAACTCGCGCGATGGCCGCGTGACGATCGCATAGGCCGCATCGCCCATGATCTCGGGCGTGCGGCTGGCGCGCATCATGGCGTCGCCGCCGAGCAGATTGCCGACCGCGGCGGTTGCGATCGTGGTGCGCGGCCACAATGCGTTGACCGCAATGCCGGCGGATTTTTGCTCACCGGCCAGCCCGAGCACGCACATGCTCATGCCGAACTTCGCCATCGTGTAAGCGGTCGAGTGCTCGAACCACTTCGTCTTCATGTCGAGCGGTGGCGACAGCATCAGGATGTGCGGACTCTCCGCCTTCTTCAGATGCGGGATGCAGTATTTCGACACCATGAAGGTGCCGCGGGTGTTGATCCCCATCATCAGATCGTAGCGCTTCATGTCGGTCGCCTGCGAATTGGTCAGGCTGATGGCGCTGGCATTGTTGACGCAGACGTCGATGCCGCCGAACTCGGCGACGGTAGCTTCAATTGCCGCCATCACCTGCGCCTCGTCCCTGATGTCGCAGAGCACCGGCAGCGCCTTGCCGCCGGCGGCGAGGACCTCGTCGGCGGCGGTGTAGATCGTGCCTTTCAGCTTTGGATGCGGCTCGGCGGTCTTCGCCGCGATCGCGACATTGGCGCCGTCACGCGCGGCGCGCAGCGCAATCGCGAGCCCGATGCCGCGGCTCGCACCCGAGATGAACAGCGTTTTGTCTTTGAGCGAAGTCATGGCGAGGACCTCCAGTTAGGGACGCACACTATCAGGGCTCCCTCCCCCCTTGCGGGGGAGGGTTGGGGAGAGGGGTAAGCCACAAGCACCGTCTTCGCGGCCACCCCTCTCCTTAGCCCTGCCCGCAAGGGGGAGGGAACGACGGGGCAAGCGTCGCGGCCATCGCGCACCTGTTACAGCGCTACCCACCCGCATGCAGCACGCGCCCGCGCGTTTCAGGCAGCGCGTAGGCGGCGATGAAGAACACGGCATAGGCCGCCACCGCGAAGATCGCGATCGCGTTGGCGAGCGTCGTCGTGGTCGAGAGCGCGCCGACCAGGAACGGAAACAGCGCGCCGACGCCGCGGCCGAAATTGTAGCAGAAGCCCTGTCCGGAGCCGCGCAGCCGGGTCGGATAGAGCTCGGTCAGGAATGCGCCCATGCCGGAGAAATAGCCTGAGGCAAAGAAGCCGAGCGGGAAGCCCAGCACCCACAGCACCTCGTTGGAGAGCGGCAATTGGGTATAGAGCAGCACGATCGCGATGGCGCCGATCGAGAAGATCAGGAACAGATTGCGCCGGCCGATCCGGTCGGCGAGCCAGGCGCCGACCAGATAGCCGATGAACGAGCCGATGATCAGCGTCGCGAGATAGCCGGTCGAGCCGACCACCGAGAGCTTGCGCTCGGTGGTGAGGAAGCGCGGCACCCAGAAGGTGACGGCGTAATAGCCGCCCTGCATGCCGGTGCCGACCAGCGAGGCCAGCAGCGTGGTCTTCAGGATCGGTCCCTGGAAAATCTCCCACAATGCGGCGGGTCCGCTGCCGGATGCCTGCTGCTGGGCCATCGTCGCGGCCGAGATCTCCGGCTCGGTGACATAGCGGCGCAGATAGAACACCAGCAGCGCCGGCAGCGCGCCGATCACGAACATCCAGCGCCAGGCGTTCTCCGGAGGCAGGATCGAGAACAGGATCGCCTGCGCCAGCACCGCAAGGCCCCAGCCGATCGCCCAGCCCGACTGCACCGAGCCGACCGCGCGTCCGCGATATTGCGGCCGGATCGCTTCGCCGATCAGCACTGCGCCGGCCGCCCATTCGCCGCCAAAGCCCAAGCCGAGCAGCGCGCGGGCGATCAGCAGCTGGTCGAAATTCTGCACCACGGCGCAGACCAGCGAGAAGAACGAGAACCAGATGATGGTAAGCTGCAGCGTCTTGACCCGTCCGATCCGGTCGGACAGATAGCCGCCGAGCCAGCCGCCGACGGCGGAGGCCAGCAGCGTCACGGTGCCGGCGAGGCCGGCAGTGCCGGCATCGACCTTCCACAGCGTGATGATGGTGCCGATCACCAGCGGATAGATCATGAAATCCATGCCGTCGAGCGTCCAGCCCGAGGCGCAGGCCCAGAACGTGCGCCGCTCCGGCAGGTTCATGTCGCGATAGAAGGCGAGGAGGCTGGTGTCCTCGATCTCTGCGACTTCCATCGATTTGGATTCGGCCGTGCTCATGCGCGTTCCCCGGAGAAATCTTTCACCGGCTCTTTGCGATCCGCGGCCGGAGTTGCGCGGAACGCCAATCTATCGCGATGTTGCAGGTAGGGCAAAGGCGCGCTTGCTGGCCTTTAGTATCCTGCGGCCTCCGAGCCGCGCGTACGTGGATCGGGCGCGCCGAGCAGACCGCTGGTCGTGACGACGATCGAGTTCGCGGAGGAGTAGCCGAGCGGCTCGACCGGTTTGTGACCCTTGGCGCGCAGCTCGGCGAGCACCTCGTCGGGAAAGCCGCGCTCGATCCGGACCTCGTCGGGCAGCCATTGATGATGCATGCGGGGCGCGGCGACCGCGGCTGCGATATCCATCTTGTAGTCGATGACGTCGACGATGATCTGCGTCACCGCAGAGATGATGCGGCTGCCGCCGGGCGATCCCGTCACCAGCACGGGCTTGCCGTCCTTGAGCACGATGGTCGGCGCCATCGACGACAGCGGGCGCTTGCCGGGTCCGGGCAGATTGGCCTCGAAGCCGACCAGGCCGAACGCATTGGAGGCGCCGGGCGCCGCGGTGAAATCGTCGAGCTCGTTGTTGAGCAGCACGCCGGTGCCGTCGGCGACGAGGCCGACGCCGTAGGGGAAGTTCAGCGTGTAGGTGTTGCTGACGGCGTTGCCGCTTGCATCGACGACCGAATAATGCGTGGTGTTGTCGCCCTCGTGCGGTTGCTTGGCGTTGCGCACATCGGTCCAGGGCGTGGCGCGGGCAAGGTCGATGGTCGCGCGCTGCCTGGCGGCATAGTCCTTGTCGATCAGCAGCTGGGTCGGCGCGTCGACGAAGGCGGGATCGCCGAGATAACGGGCCCGATCGGCATAGGCCCGCTTCATCGCCTCGATCATGACATGCAGCGAAGCGGCCGAGCCCTGCTTCATGTCCGACATCGGAAAGCCTTCGAGGATGTTGAGGATCTCCAGCAGCACGACTCCGCCGGAGGACGGCTGCGGCATCGAGACGATGTCGTAGCCGCGATAGGTGCCGCGGATCGGCGTGCGGATCACCGGCTGGTAGGCTTTCAGATCCGCGAGCGTAAAGATGCCGCCGGCATTCCTGATTCCGCTGACAAGCTTCTCGGCGACCGCGCCCTCGTAGAAGCCGCGCGGTCCCTGCTCGGCGATCGCCGTCAGCACGCCAGCGAGGTCGCCCTGGATCAGGCGGTCGCCCTCATGCAGCGGCGTGCCGTCGGCATGCGAGAACGTCTTGGCCGAGTTCGGCCAGCGCGACATGCGGCGGTACATGTCCGACAGCGTGTCCGACGTATCGTCGGTGACGATGAAGCCGTCGCGGGCGAGATCGATCGCGGGCTTGACGATCTGCGCCAGCGTGAACTTGCCGGAGCCGTATTTCTCCAATGCCAGCGCGAGGCCCGCGACCGTGCCGGGCACGCCGATCGCGAGCGCGGAGTTGCGCGACTTGTCCGGGTCCGGCTTGCCGTCGGCGTTCAGGAACATGTCGCGCGACGCGGCCTGCGGCGCGGTCTCGCGATAGTCGATTGCGACATCTTCGTTGCGGCCGGCAAGATGGATCACCATGAAGCCGCCGCCGCCGATATTGCCGGCGCGCGGATAGGTCACCGCCATCGCAAAGCCGGTGGCGACCGCGGCGTCGACGGCGTTGCCGCCTTGCCGGAGGATGTCGGTGCCGACCCGCGCGGCGAGCTTCTCCTGCGCCACCACCATGCCGTTTTCGGCGCGAATGCTTTGAATCGTATTGGTGGCTGAGGGCTCGTAAGCGCGCCGCTGCACCTGACCGAGGGCGGGTGTCGCGATGCCGATCACGAGGAGAGCGGCAAACAGCCGTCGCGACATCGTTGCCGTCAGCGCCATCGAAATGTCCTGCCCTGTTCATCGCCGTATCAGCAAACCGGCCCATGCTATATGGGAACGGATTGAAGCGGCAAAAGCCTGCCTGTGGTTCGAGTTGGGGAATATCTTTCGCGATGACGGCAACAATGCAGACGGGCGCTGAACATGCGAAGGCCTACACCAAGGTCTATCCTGGCCGCGCAGCCGTCGTCAGCTGGATCTTCTTCGACTGGGCTGCGCAGCCCTACTTCACGCTGATCACGACCTTCGTGTTCGCGCCTTATTTCGCGAGCTTCGTTGCGCCCGATGCCGCAAGCGGGCAGGCGCTGTGGGGCTTTGCCACCGCTGCCGCAGGACTTGCGATCGCGCTGCTGTCGCCGGTTCTCGGTGCGATCGCCGATGCCAGCGGCCGGCGCAAGCCGTGGATCGCTGTTTTCGGCGCGCTGCTGGTGATCGGCTCGAGCGCGATGTGGATCGGCAAGCCCGGCAATCCCGACATCATCCCCGCACTGCTGCTCGCCTATGCGATCGCGAGCGTCGGCGTCGAGTTCGCGACCGTGTTCAACAATGCGATGATGCCGACCCTGGTGCCGCCGGACCGGATCGGGCGTCTCTCCGGCACCGGCTGGGCCACCGGCTATGTCGGCGGTATCCTGAGTCTCGTGCTGGTCCTCGGTTTCCTCGCCGCCAACGCCGAGACCGGCCGGACGCTGTTCGGCTTCACGCCGCTGTTCGGTCTCGATCCCGTCATGCATGAAGGCGACCGCATCACCGGACCGCTGACCGGGCTGTGGTTCATCATCTTCGTGACGCCGATGTTCCTGTTCACGCCGGACTATCCGGCGAAGCGCCCGTTGCGCGAGGCGCTCGGCGAAGGCCTGCGCGAGCTCAGGGAATCACTGGCCAGCTTGCCGAAGCAGCAGTCGCTGGCGCGGTTTCTGCTGGCGAACATGATTTACACCGACGGGCTGGTCTCGCTGTTCGCGTTCGGCGGCATCTATGCCGCCGGCACATTCGGCTGGGACACGATCCGGATCGGTACCTTCGGCATCATCCTGGCGGTGGCAGGGACGTTCGGCGGCTGGCTCGGCGGCAAGCTCGACGATGCGTTCGGGCCGAAGCGCGTGATCACCGGCAGCCTCGTGATCCTGCTGTTTGCGATCGTGGTGATCCTCACGGTGAACAAGGATTCCATCCTGTTCATCCCGGTCGCGCCGCCGGTGCCGGGCGGTCCGGTTTTCGCGGGCGCTGCCGAGCGCGCCTATATCGTGTTGGGTTGCCTGATCGGCGCCACCGGCGCGCCGCTACAGGCAGCCTCGCGCTCGCTCCTAATCCGCCTCGCGCCGAAGGATCGCATCGCGCAGTATTTTGGCTTGTTCGCGCTCACCGGAAAGGTGACGTCGTTCATCGGCCCGCTGCTGATCGGTGCGATCACGGCAGCGACCGCGAGCCAGAAATACGGCATGGCGGTGCTGGTGGGGTTTTTCGTGGTGGGGCTTATGCTGCTGGCGAAGGTGCGGGAGTAAATCACCGCCGTCGTCCCGGCCAAGCCAACGGGTCGGCGCTAAGCGCCGCCCGATGACAGGCTCCGCGCGAGCCGGGACCCATAACCACCGCTGCTCGTGTTGCGCGGCGCCGGAGCCCCAGCTTGTTCCAACAACATACGCCTGTGGTTATGTGTCCCTGCTTTCGCAGGGACGACCATGCCGCTAGATCAATGCCTAAAATGCCGCACGCCGGTGAACACCATGGCGATGCCGTGCTCGTCGGCGGCCTTGATCACCTCGTCGTCGCGCATCGAGCCGCCGGGCTGGATCACCGCAGTCGCGCCGGCCTCGATGCAGGCGAGCATGCCGTCGGCGAACGGGAAGAACGCGTCGGAGGCGACCACCGAACCCTTGGTCAGGGGCTCCGCGAGCTTCAGTTCGGCCGCCGCATCCAGCGCCTTGCGCGCGGCGATGCGTGCGGAATCGACCCGGCTCATCTGGCCGGCGCCGATGCCGACGGTGGCGAGATCCTTGGCATAGATGATGGTGTTCGACTTGACGTGCTTGGCGACGCGGAACGCGAATTTGAGATCGCGCAGCTCGGCGTCGGTCGGCGCGCGCTTGGTCGCGACCTTCAAATTCATGTCCTCGACCACCGCGTTGTCGCGGCTCTGCACCAGCAGGCCGCCGGCGACGGTCTTGGCGGTGAGGCCTACCGCGCGCGCGTTCGGCAGGCCACCGGCGAGCAGCAGGCGCAGATTGCGCCGGCCGGCGATGATCGAGATCGCCTCCTCGGTCGCATCGGGCGCGATGATCACCTCGGTGAAGATGCCGATGATGGCGCGCGCGGCATCTGCATCGAGCATGCGGTTGACCGCGATGATGCCGCCATAGGCCGAGGTGGAGTCGCAGGCGAGCGCGCGGGCATAGGCGGTCGCAAGATCCGGACCCTCGGCGACGCCGCAGGGGTTGGCGTGCTTGACGATCACGCAGGCCGCGGTGCGCTGCGGATCGAACTCGCCGACGCATTCATAAGCCGCGTCGGTGTCGTTGATGTTGTTGTAGGACAGTTCCTTGCCCTGCAGCTGGCGTGCGGTCGCAACGCCCGGCCGCTTCTCCGGCGTGGCGTAGAACGCCGCGGTCTGGTGCGGGTTCTCGCCATAGCGCAGCGACTGGAGCAGCCGGCCGCCGAAGGCGCGGAAGTCCGGCGCCTTGGTGTCGAGCTGCACGGCGAACCAGTTCGAGATCGCGGCATCATAGGCCGCGGTGCGCGCATAGGCCTTGGCGGCGAGGCGGCGGCGCAGGCCAAGCGAGGTCGCGCCTTTCTGCGCGGCGAGCTCGTCGAGCACGGCCTGATAATCCTGCGCCTCGACCACCACGGCGACGTCGTCGTGGTTCTTCGCCGCGGCGCGGATCATCGCGGGGCCGCCGATGTCGATATTCTCGATGCACTCCTCGAAGCCGGCGCCTTTGTCGACGGTGGCCTCGAACGGATAAAGATTGACGACCAACAGGTCGATCGGCGCGATGCCGTGCGAGGCCATCGCCGCGGCGTGTTCCTTGTTATCGCGGATCGCGAGCAGGCCGCCATGCACCTTCGGATGCAGCGTCTTGACCCGGCCGTCCATCATTTCAGGGAAACCGGTGAGCTCGGAGACGTCCTTGACCTTGAGCCCGGCCGCCGCGATCGCCTTGGCGGTGCCCCCGGTCGAGACCAGCTCGACGCCATGGTCGGAAAGCGCCTTGGCGAAATCGATCAGTCCGGTCTTGTCGGAAACGGACAACAGAGCGCGGGTCACGCGGCGAAGCTGTTCGGTCATTGAGGAAATCCCTGGCTGTTAAGGCAGCCGGGTAGCATGGTTTTGTGCGGCACGAAACCGGTCTCCGAAGCCGATTCCCGGGAATCTAACCCCGTCATCCTGAGGTGCGAGCGCAGCGAGCCTCGAAGGGTGCACGGCCCGGCTGGTGGCCGTCGACCCTTCGAGACGCCGCTTCGGCTCCTCAGGGTGACGGGTCTAGGGTCAGTCGCGTTGCCGATACCCTGTCCTACAGCGGCAGTTCTGGCTCGCGGCGGGCGTTGCGGCGGGCGTTGGTGGCGGTGGCCGAGGTCGAGGAGCGCACGAAGCTCCAGCGGATGGTGGCGGCCTGCCTTGCGTCCTGCCGGATCACGATCTGGGAGGTGCGGCGCGGGCCGTCATTCCCGGCCAGGAACACGCTGTCCTCGAGGTCGACCTTGTCGTCCATCGCCTCGAAGGTCCAGACGTCGCGGTTGGGTAGCACCAGCATCACGCCGCGGGCGTCCGATAGCCGGCTCGCCTTCACCGAGGGGTGAAGATGGAAGCGCAGCGCGAAATCGGCCTCGCTGCCCTTGATGCGGCCGCCGGGCGCAGGCGATAGCGAGTCCTCGCCCTCCATCCGCGTGCCGTCCTGGGCGATCATCAGCACGCGGCGGTGGATCACGCCGAAGCGGGAGAGATAGCCGTCATGCGAGGCGGTCAGCACGTCGCCGTCGGGGATGGCTTCGCGGTAGCTCTCGACATTGCTGGGCCCGCTGGTGACCGGCGCGCCGCGCAACAGCCGCTTCATCGCCGACAGCTCGACGAACTGGCACGATGAGGTGTCGCGATAGGTCAGCGTCGAATGCGCCGCGGTGGAGCGCGCGAACGGCCGCCAACTGTCGCGCCCCGTGTTCGGCATGCCGCAATTGACGACAATGCGGCTGACGCCGGAGGAGAGCTCGAACGACAGGCAGCCGGCATGCGCATCCTGGCTGACGCTTGCCGGCGGCGGCGGACCGGTGTCGATGATCAGGGTCATGTTGCCGGCATCGAGGCGCTGGAAGCCGGTGTGTGGCATGCTCGCCATCGGCACGCCGCGGGTGTCGTCATAGGCGAGCAGCGTCGCGACGAGATCGGACGGCGCGGTGCTCATGCCGTTGAACAGCGCGAAGCTGCCGTCACCGTGCCGGAAGAAGCGTAGCATCGGCATCATGCGGTCGATGGCGTTGAGCAGCGCCGGCGGCGGCGCGATATTCCGTGCAGCAAAGGTCTGGCGCAGCGGCAGCAGATCGCTGAGCAGCTCGACCAGCGCGCCGGGATTGCGCGAGATGTGGCCGCCATCGGGCAGGATCTGGCGCTGCAATTCGTCGGACAGCCTGCGCGTGGCGGATTTGATGTTGCGCGCCTGGTTGGCGAGGCAGAGCGAGGCGTAGCACAGCGCGATCAGCACCTGCAGGCGCGGAACGCCGTCATTGTCGAGCGTCGAATGGCGCAGATAGCGGATCTCGCGCGCCAGCCCGCGCAGATATTTGCGGTAGAATTTTCCGTCGGTGTCGCCGAGCACCAATGGCGCCTGCGACAACAGCGAGATCACGCGCCGTGCGCGCACGTCGGCGCGCCGCTGCAGCGGTCGCTTGCGCGCCTGGTTGGAGATCCAGTCGTCGACCAGCGAGCGGGCGTTGGCGCGGGTCAGCGCGGTGTCGGCGGCGCGCAGATGGCGCAGCCAGCCGAAGCCGAGCAGGGCGGCTTCCCAATCCTCCGACGGCGGCTCGAGATCGAAGATCGAGCGGCCGTGGCAGGTGACGATCTTGCCGGCGAACACGAATCGCCCGGCATAGATCTCGGCAGCGCGGGTGGCGTCGGCGGTCCGGAGGTCGTGCGGCGCGATGATCAGCCGGTCGGTGCGGCCGGGCCAGAGCCGCGACAGCGCAACCGTGCTCCCGCTGGCGCGTGCGAGCATGCTGCGGGCAAATCGGCCAGCAATCAGCGTCGAGATGCGTCTGCTTTGAGCGACCGACACGCCTAACCTTGTGGGGAGGGAATTTTCAACGAATCCTTATTTAATCCGGAAACGCGGCCAAGACACCTTCTTGATATGCAAGACACCCTCTTGATACCGCACGAATCACTTCGAGCTTAGAAGACTGAAGTTTAAAATCAGGATTTGACCAGCCGGGCGGCGTAAAAGCCGTCCAACCCGCCCAGCCGCGGGTCGGCGTTGGGCAAATGGCTGGGCAGGGTGCGCAAATCGCCGTCGGCGGTGATGATGTCATTGAGGCCGGCGACCTCGCTTGTCTCGACCGGCGCACGGCGCAGGCCTGATTCGCTCGCCAGCAGCGCGGCAATCGCGTGCTCGCCTTCCTCCGGCTCCAGCGAACAGGTGCAGTAGACCAGCGTACCGCCCGGCTTCAGCAGATTGGTGGCCTTATGCAGCAGCCGCTTCTGCAGAGCCGTCAGTGCGGCGATGTCGCCTTCCTGGCGCAGCCAGGCGACGTCGGGATGGCGGCGGATGGTTCCCGTCGAGGTGCAGGGTGCATCGACCAGAATACCGTCAAAGCTCTCGGCCGCTGCGGACCATTCGGCGGCGTCGGCGACGACAGTCTCGGCCTGCAACGCCAGCCGCGTGAGATTGTCGCGCAGCCGCGCGACTCGCGCCGGCGAGCGGTCGACCGCGGTGACCTGTGCGCCGGCCAGCGCGAGCTGGGCCGTCTTGCCCCCGGGCGCCGCGCAGAGATCGGCGACCCGCTTGTCCTTGATGTCGCCGAACAGGCGCACCGGCAGCGCGGCGGCGGCGTCCTGCACCCACCATTGGCCTTCGGCAAAGCCTGGCAGCATGGTCACGGAACCCTGCAGCAGCGTGCGTACGGTTCCCGTCGGCAGGATCTCGCCGTGCAGGCGGCTCGCCCATTTCGGCGCGTCGGACTTCACCGTGAGATCGAGCGACGGTTCGTGGCCAAGCGCCAGCGCCATGTCGCGCGCGGTGGCTTCACCGTAATGCGCATTCCAGCGCGCCAGCATCCATTGCGGCAGATCCAGCGTCTGCGGGCTGATCTCGTCGATCAGGCCCTGGCCCTCGCGCGCGCAGCGGCGCAGCACGGCGTTGACCAGCCCGGCATATTTCGCCGCGCGCCGGTCGGACTGCACCAGCCGCACCGAGAGATCGACCGCGGCATGGTCAGGCACGTCCATCCAGAGGATCTGCGCGGCGCCGATCAGCAGCGCGCTCTGCGCGCGCGGTGCATCGGTCGGGACGCCGCGGTCGAGCAGCCGCGACAGCAGATGGCCGAGCGTGCCGAGCTTGCGCAGGATGGTCGACACCAGCCGGCGCATCAGCGCGCGGTCGCGATCGGCCAGCGACTTCAGGCCGGGATGCGCGCCGGCGCCGTCGAGCTGATCGTCGAGCGTGCGGTGCTTGTGCAGCACGCCATCGAGGATGTCGGCCGCGATACGGCGCGCCGCGAGACCGGGGACTTCGGCAGGGACTGCAAATCTTGAAGGAGGCATGGAGCGGAGATATCTCGAAGGTGCTGAGTTACGTTCGGCTCATGCCATCAACTCGAAAACACCTCTGGCATGCGAATATGCCAAATGTAAGAATCATCTTGCGGGATTTCTTGATCGTGATGCCGTCACTGAGCCAACACCAAGATACGAAATTCGCAGGCAGAAAGTTTTGTCATGTCTGAGAAATCGCCATCGCCATTGTCGTCTCCGCCGGAACCCGCGCCGCGCAAGCCGCTGACGCCGGCGGCGCAGCGCG
>NZ_JACMYP010000027.1 GCF_020889705.1 Bradyrhizobium altum
CTGCGAGAAGGTCGGCAGCCTCAGGTTAAGTTTGCGCGCTTGCGCCGCGGCTTGCCGCCAGCCTTTCCTGTCGACGACATTCGGCTCGATTACAAACGCCATTTCCAATCATCCCTGTTGAATCTCACGGCCTCGCCCGGGTCCTTTAGCACCCCGCGGATCGCATGCCCGTGCTGGTCTGCCGCTCGCGGACCGCGTCAAATGAACGCTGCCGCCGAACCTCATCCGCGACGCCATACGTCGTCGTGCGCTGACGCGGCACACGGCCTGCCGAAATGATGATCGATTCGAGCGCCTGCGGCGTCATTTCCTGGCCGTGCGAGGCGCCGGCCGACCGCGAGATGCTCTCATCCATCAGCGTGCCGCCGAGGTCGTTGACACCAGCCGAAAGGCAGTGCCGCAGACCCTCCGGTCCCATCTTGACCCAGGATGCCTGGATATTGGTGATGTGCGGGTTGAGGACGAGGCGCGACACCGCGTGCATCAGGACCGCCTCGCGGAATGTCGGCCCCGGTCGCGCCCGGCCCTTGAGATAGACCGGCGCTTCCATGTGAACGAACGGCAACGGCACGAGCTCGGTAAATCCGCCGGTCTCCGCCTGCAAGCGCCGCAGCCGGAGCAGGTGCCGCGACCAATGGTCGTAACGCTCGATATGGCCGAACATGATGGTGGCCGTCGATCGGAGCCCGATCGAATGCGCCGTGCGCATGACGTCGAGCCACTGCTGGGTCCTGATCTTGTCCGCGCAGAGCGTCTCGCGCACCTCGTCGTCGAGGATTTCGGCGGCCGTTCCTGGCAGGGTGCCCAGGCCTGCCGCTTTCAGTTCCTGCAAGAATTCGGCAACAGAAATGCCAAGCGTGTGCGCCCCTTGATGGATCTCGAGCGGCGAGAACGCATGGAGATGCATGGCCGGGACGGCGCCCTTCACGGCCCGACAAACATCCAGATATTTCTGCCCCGTATAGGACGGGTGGATGCCGCCCTGCATGCACACCTCGGAGGCGCCGCGGTCCCAGGCCTCGGTGACCCGCTGCGCGACTTCGGACATCTCGAGGTCGTAGGGTCGCCCGCGCAGATTCTCGCTCATCTTCCCCTTCGAGAAAGCGCAGAACTGGCATTTGAAGGAGCAGATGTTGGTGTAGTTGATGTTGCGGCATACGACGTAGGACACCACGTCGCCGTTGACGCTGTACCGCAATTCGTCGGCCGCCCGGCAAATGCTGGTAAAGTCGCTCTCGTGAGCGCGGAACAGCCTGACGATCTCGCCCTCCGAAAGCTCATCGCCGCGCTGGGCTCTGGCAATGACGGACGTGACCTCGCTGCCGTGTGCGGTGCGCGGAGCGGACTTCAGCCATCCGAGCTCGCGCGATGGAAGCCCGCTGACGTGGCCGGGATGCCAGTCGTCGGTGCGCGGAAATCCGTCCCCATCGATGCGATCGAGGACCGACTTCAGCAGCTTGTTGTCGAGCCAGCGCGAGGGATAGCGCGCGAAGCTCGGATAGATCGGCAGCCGCTTCTCGAGCCGCTTGCCGGTTGACCGCGTTGCAGCCTCCAGGAGCCGCAGATGCGGCCATGGTGCTTCGGGATTGACGTGGTCCGGCGTGACCGGCGAGACGCCGCCCCAATCGTTGATCCCTGCCGCAACCACGCGCCCCAGGGCCGCCGGGCTCAAGTTCGGCGGCGCCTGAATGTTCATCTCCGGCTCGAATATCAGGCGGGCGACAGCAATGGTCCAGAGATGATCGTCTACGGAGGGCGCCGGCGCATCGGCCATGCGCGTCCCAACCTTCGGCCGGAAGTTCTGGACAATGATCTCCTGCAGATGGTCATGCGCATCGTTCAGGTCACGCAGGGCGAGCAATGCATCGATCCGTTCGGCCCTGGTCTCCCCGATGCCGATCAGGATTCCGGATGTGAACGGAACAGCCTGCTCACCGGCAGTCTTGATCGTCCGAAGTCTGACGGCAGGCACCTTGTCCGGCGATCCGAAGTGGGGGCCGCCCTTCGCGCAAAGCCGGTCGGACGCGGACTCCAGCATGATCCCCTGCGAGACCGATACCTTGCGCAGCATGGCAAGGTCGAGTTCGCTCATGATACCCGGATTGACGTGAGGGAGCAGGCCAGTTTGCTCGAACACAGCCCTGGCGACTTCGGCCAGATACGACAGCGAGGATTCGTGGCCGAGCCTTGTCAGCTCCTCACGCGCGACGCGGTAGCGAAGCTCGGGCTTGTCGCCGAGCGTAAACAGCGCCTCATGACAGCCGGCCTCCTTGCCGGCCCTGGCGATGGCGACCGCTTCCTCGACCGAGAGATACGGCTTGACGTTCGAACGCGGCGCGTGAGCGAACGTGCAGTAGTGACAGACATCGCGGCAAAGCTGGGTAAGCGGGATGAACACCTTGGGCGAATAGGTGATGACATCGCCGTGCGCGGCATTCCTTCGCCTGGCGGCTGCCGTCAGGAGTTGGTCGATGTCAGCAAGATCGATGAGCTCATAGGCTTCGCTTCGGGACAGGCGACGGTCGAACGAGAGATTCAAGACGGACGTCATCAGAACAGCCTCACGGGAACGGGATGGTCGTCGCCGAAGCGGTCGGCAATCTTGAGCTCATCAAGAAACGAACCGGTCGTTCCGAGGTTTTGCGACGAGATCAGATACGGACCAAAATCGATCGGGCAGTCGATGTCCTTGCCGATGCCATGCGACTTGAACACGCTGCAGCTCAATTGCCGCTGTCGCGCCAGGGCGCGGTGCGCGCGGAAACTCTCATCGCCAAATCGCGGCTCCAGCATGTCGGGCGACCGCATCGCGAGAGCATTTGTGCCACCGTCGTAAAGTGCGGGCACGAGCACGATCGGCGTGTGGTCCAGCAACCGGACGACGTGCTCGAAGTCCTCCGGCCGGGCGAACGGAATATCGGCGGGCACGACAAGAACCCGCCGGCCGTACAGTTGGAACGCATCGAGGCCACGCTGTACCGCGGCATTAACGCCCGTCTCGACCTCGTCGAAGATCATGGCCGCGCCAAAGCGCTTGGCGATCGCAAACGCTTCCGGATCGGCGCTCACCACGGCGCTGCCGGCCAGCGAGCGCGTATCCCGCAGGTTTCCGAGAACATCGCACAGCATGGCTTGCGCCAGTTTTGTGCGCTCGGTCGCCACCAGGATGTCGCCCAGCCTGCTCTTTGCTTGACTGAACCGTTTGACAGGCACCAGGGCCCAGGTTTCGGAATCGTCCATTGCTCCGCTCAGCTGTTTAGTCGATCGAGAAATCGGAGACACTCGCGTGCCAACTGAACACGCTCATCCTTCGAGCGCATGATCGTGTTCGTCACATGCACGGGAATGCCGATCGCATCGGCGTCCGCCTGGTCCTCGCGATCCATCACCAGACCATCGAGGAAGCCGTAGTGCCTGACAATCGAGGCGCAGTTTGTCGTGACGCCGAGTTCGTTCATGATCTTTGCGGTCGGTCCCTTGATGGCGCGGCCGCCGACCAGCGGCGAGATGGCGACGATGGGGGCCTTCGCCGCGTCCAAGGCTGCCCGGATACCGGGTACAGCCAGGATCGGATCGATGCTGAGATACGGGTTCGACGGACAGACAACGATGGCATCGGCGGCGCCGATGGCCCGCAATGCGGCGCTGGTCGCCGTTCCACCGCTGGGGCTCTGGAATTCGATCTTCTTGACCTCGGGCCGCGCCTGCAGCTCGACGAAATAGCGTTGAAACGCGAGCTTCTGATCGGCCGTCACGACGATCGTCGCAAACGGATCGTCGGTCATCGGCAGGATGCTCGCCTCAATGCCGAGATGCGATGCGATCCTGCCCGTGAAATCGGTCAAGGTCACGCCGGCGCTCAGCGCGCGCGAGCGCAGGACGTGCATGGCAAGATCGCGGTCGCCCAAGCGAAACCATGTCTCGCCGTTCAGGCCGCCGAGCGCCTCCATGAAGTTCCAGCTTTCGCCGGCTCGCCCCCAGCCACGCTCTTCGTCGGCAAGCTCGCCCAGCGTATAAACGACCGTGTCGATGTCCGGCGAGATCGTGAGGCCGAGATGCTCGAAGTCGTCGCCTGTGTTGACGATGACAGCGAGCTTGGCGCCCAGCAGGCGGTTGAGGCCATAGGCAAGCTTGGCGCCCCCGACCCCGCCACAAAGCGCAACAACGTTGAGGTCCGCGCCACTCATCGGAACATGTCCTGACTCTTGGGTCGCGCGAGCGCGGCCGCGGGTGAGACCGGTCCATCAAGCGTGAGGCCACGGACGAGGATGATCGGCATCCCCTCGCCTGCCTGCCCCATCAGGAGCGAAGCGGCGCCGGCGATCTCATCGGCGATGGCGATTTCAGTGACGCGCATCGCCCGGCCGAACATGTCGTGGACGCCGATTTGGCTCAACAGCGAAGGAATGCCGGCAGCGCCGATCGCCACGCCGACGACACCATTGCGCCAGGGACGGCCAAAACTGTCGTTGATGATGATCCCAAGATTGAGGTCGCCGGCTGCGTCCAGCGCGATCTTCAGCTTCTGCGCTGATCCGTCGGGATCTTTGGGCAGCAGCAGGACGCGCTCTTCGCCTTCACGGTGCTCGATGTTCGATTGATCGATGCCGGCGTTGGCCATGACGAAGCCGAGCCGGTGCGCGGCGATGACGACGTTCGGCCGCGTCTTGACTACCTCCGCGGATTCGCGCAGCACGACCTCAAGGAAGCGCGGGTCCTTGCCGACCGTCGCCGCGAGTTCAAGCGCCTCGGAGGACGGCTCGACGTCGCTCAGCCGAACGTACCGCCCTTCCGATTTCGAGACGATTTTCTGCACAATGACGAGGATGTCGCCCCGCTCCAGCTCGAGGGACATCCCGGCCAGACCTTGCCTGATGAGCGCGGCAATATCCTCGCCCGGCTCGACGCGCCGAATGTCCTGCAGGGCGATGTATTCGACTCGCGTCCCCACAGGCATGGATCAGGTACCCGGGCTTGCGGGCAGGCCGGTGATGCGGATGCCCGCGCCGGGCACCTTGTAGCGCCGATTGATCCCGATCAGCACGGATGTGAGCGCCTCGGCCGCCGCCGAGTTTGCCAGCACGCCGCCGTCGATACCGGCGGATGCAACTTCATTCGCGAGACCGATGACGACGTCACGCGCCGCCTTGTCGTCGCCAAAGACCAGAACGTCGCAATCCGCCCGGCTGCCCTGGTGCAGCTTGGTCGCGCCCACATTGTGGAAGGCGGAGACGACCCGCACGCCCGGCCCCAGCAACTGCTGCGCGATCTGCGCGGCCGAGCCGGCGGACGGAAGCTGCACGACGGATACTTTCGGCGGCACCAGCGGGACCGCGGCATCCACGACGATCTTGCCCTGAACCACGTCCTTGACTTCGTTCAGCGTCGCATCATGGCTCGCGAACGGCACGGCAACGACCACGATGTCGGCAGCCCGGGCAGCGGCGGAATTGCCGTCACCCGCGACGTCGCCGGTCATGGTCTGGGCCGCGCTCTTGGCCTTCTCCGCGGAGCGTGAACCGAGAATGACTTTGTAACCGGCCGCAAGCCAGCATTTCGCAAGGCCGGATCCCAAGTCGCCGGTTCCTCCAAGGATGGCAATCGTCGGTTTCGTGTTCATGTCTCGGTGGCCTTTCCGGGATTAGTCGAGGGGCATTTCGGTGAGCGGCACGAGCTTGACGCCGGCCTTCTCGAGGCCTTCCCGCACCGCACGGGCCGTGGCGACGCCGGTTGGCTCGTCGCCATGGACGCACAGCGAGTGGACCTTGCATGTGATCTTCTTGCCGTTGCGGGAGGTGATGGTGTTGTTCAACACCATATCGAGCACCTGCCGGGTGGCGACCGCCGCATCCTTGATGACCGAGCCCGCGATCTTGCGCGATGTCAGATTGCCGTCGTCGTCATACTGGCGATCGCAGAAGCCTTCGATTGCGACGGGAAGTCCGAGCTTGCGGCCGGCCTTCTCCATCTCGGACCCCGCGAGCGCCACATAGATGATGCGCGGATCGACGGCCTTGATGGCGCGGCCGATGGCCAGCGCGTATTCAGCGTCTTCGGCGGCCATGTTGTTGAGCGCGCCGTGCGGCTTGAGGTGGGTGACCCGCTCGCCTTCATAGGCCGCCATCGCCTGCAGCGCGCCAATTTGATAGGCGACCATGTATTCGAGGTCATCGGGGCGCATATCGATGCGCCGGCGCCCGAAGCCCCAGAGATCGTTGAAACCGGGATGGGCACCGATCGTGACGCCGAGGCGCTTGGCTTCGCGCACGACGTTGCGCATCACCCGCGGGTCACCGGCGTGAAAGCCGCAGGCGATATTGGCCGATCCGATGATCTTGAGGATTCCGGCATCGTCACCGACGTCGTAGGCGCCGAACCCTTCGGCCATGTCGGCGTTCAAGTTGATCGATATGGTCATCCGTCACCTCGTCTGCTTGAGCTATAATGTCCTATCATTAGTAAGACAATCCCTCTTGCAAACAATTTTTCCCGTTTTCCCGAAGACCGTTTTGGAACGACGAAACCCCAGGCAGCCGGTCTCGCGATCCGTATTGAACCATCATCCCAATGATAGTATGTATCCCCAATCCTGGCAAGCTACGCTGCCCCGATGGCGACACGTCCGATCAGCGGCGGCAGCTCCCACCAAACAACTCATCGCGAAGGCCGGCTCGAATGTTCCTGTCGAATACAAGTTCATCTCACGACCAACCGCTTGACCCGACGGATGCCGCCACGCTGGCGCGTGAAGAAGCGAGCGAAGTCGAGCGCTTTCTCGCCTTCCGACCGAATCACGCGGAAACGCCGCTGCGATCGCTGCCGGCGCTCGCCCGCGAATTCGAGGTCAAGTCCATCCATATCAAGGACGAATCGCATCGGCTCGGCCTCGGCAGCTTCAAGGCTCTGGGCGGATCCTACGCCGTCGTCAGGCTACTGCTGGAGCATGCCAGCAGCAAGCTGGGCCGCGCGGTGGATATCAGCGAGATCGGGACGCCGGCGATACGCGAGATCGCGCGCAGCCTGACGGTCGGCTGCGCCACCGATGGAAATCATGGGCGATCGGTCGCGGCCGGCGCACAGATGGTCGGAGCCAAGGCGGTCATCTTCGTGCATTCCGGAGTCACGGATGAGCGCGTGCAGGCGATTGCCCGCTTCGGCGCGGAAATCGTGCGGGTGCCCGGCACCTACGACGACTCCGTCGCGGTCGCCGACAAGGTCTGCCAGGACAATCATTGGATCGTCGTCTCTGATACGTCCTGGCCCGGCTATGAGCGCATCCCCGGGCTGGTCATGCAGGGCTATACGGCGATGCTGAACGAGATCCTCCGGCAGCAGCCGGAGACCCCCACCCATGTCTTCCTCCAGGCCGGCGTCGGCGGCCTCGCGGCCGCAGTCGCGGGTTACTTTGATGTCGTCTTTGGCAAGAGCCGGCCGACATTCGTGGTCGTCGAACCCGAACGGGCTGCGTGCCTCTATCAAAGCGCCATCGCGGGCGCGCCGATCAAGATCGCCCATGGCGAGCCGACGATCATGGCCATGCTGGAATGCTACGAGCCTTCTCTGGTTGCCTGGCGCATTCTGTCGCGGAAGGCGGACGCGTTCATGATGGTCGGCGAAGAAGGTGCCGCGGCAGCTATGCGCCGCCTCGCGCATCCGACGGGCGATGATCCGGCCATTGTGGCCGGCGAAAGTGGCGCTGCAGGATTGGCTGGCCTTTGGCGCGCTGCCAAGAGCAGCGCCGCGCGTGAATCGCTGGGCTTGAACCAGGCGTCGCGCGTGCTGCTGATCAACACCGAAGGTGCGACCGACCAACAGCGCTACACGGAGATCGTGGGCGCTTCGCCGGCCAGCATCCTCGCTTAGAGCATTTTCGGTTCTGATTGCATCAGAACCGAAGCTCTAGATTCTTGTTTCGACGCGTTTTCTTCACGCGAACCGGTGGCCACTTCGCTCGAAAACGCTCGAGCGCGGCCTTGGAGCGGGCCTTGCGTCCGCTCCTTCGTCAGGCCTTCGTTCGCTTCTTCGATTTTTCGAGAAGATCGGAACGGAGCGCGAAGCAACTGCGATGATAGTGGATGTTGGCGACATAGACGGCAATGTCGTTGCTGTCGACCAGCACCAGGCGACAATCGGCCGTTGGTTCGCCGAGGCCGATCTTGAGCAGTTCGGCCGTCTCGGGATCGGCCACGCCGATCGTCACGACCTGATGAGCATGGGCGAGCGTTATGTCGTCCATCTCCATGATCTTCGTCAGCGCGGCCGTGTGGGTGAAGCGCTTGCGGTCCTTGAGGTAGAGGTTGCGCGCCAGATGGAGGTTGACGACCGAAAACGGCTCGTCCTCGTTGTATTGCACGCTTCTGAGAAACGCGTAGCTGGCGGCGGGCCGCCCTTCATGCGCGGCGAGCCGGGGCGGATCCGCATTTTCCTCGACATAGACGCGCTTGAGGACGTTGTTCCTGACGGAATCGACCATCGACTCGAAATCATTGGCCAGGTTCAGCCAGTGACGATTCTTGGGTCTTCCGGACACGAACGTCCCGCGTCCCTGCTGCGCGTCGAGGAGACCCTCGTTCCGCAACATCTCGATCGCCTGCCGGATCGTAACGCGCGCGACGCCGAATTCGGCTTCGAGTTCCTCGATGGTCGAGATCTTGTCGCCCTCTTGCCATCGCCCGGACTCGACCCGTTGGCGCATGACCGATGCAACCTGCACGTAGAGGGGGACCCGGCTGCGCTCGTAATTTGGGACTACCTTATTCATGATAGTAAGATAGTCCATTTCATCGCCAAAGGCGAGTTTTTATCGCCGAACAACTAGGATCGTCGCAAGAGCCATCGAAGCGCTCGTCTCACATAATCCAACGCCATCGATCGCATGAGCGCGCCGGCGTCGAATTCCCTAACCATGGCCGGCTCACCCTCGCCTCCACCCGATCGATGGGAGAGCCGCGTCTCGAGGTTCTGGACAAAGACAGCGATGATTCGTCCGGCCACATCCTGGATCAGACCGGAGCGGCTGAACTGCGCCAAGGCCCCGGTCAAGGTGAAGCCAATGCTGAGATCGACCCTGGTTTGGTTCTCCACGTCAGCCGGCTTGACGGCATAGCCGATCAGGCCGCGGGTTGACGAGTTGCTGCGCTTGTCCTTGCCTGCGCCGACGATCGTGCCCGTGCGGCTCGCATCATCGCGCGTCACATCGGCGATGCCTTGAAATTCGGCAGAGATCGGCCCGACCTTGATCTTGATCTGGCCGTCGACGTGACCGTCGACCGGCTCTCCGGCCAACGATGCGCCCGGCAGGCAGGCCGCGACCGCGCCGATGTCGGAGAAGAAATTCCAGACGTCATCGACTGGATGCCCGACGGTGAAGCTCTGCGTGAACGTCGTTTGCGGCTTCCAGCCCGTATCCCTGAGCGAGGCCGCCGCCGCTGCCGGAGCTTCCGCCCTTTTCACAGCTGGTGTGGCGTTTGCTTTGGGCCGAACGGAGGCCGCGGTCACCGCGATCGCATTGCCTGAGCCCGAAGGCCCAAGACGCGTCCGGTTTCCGTTTGGAATCGCCGCGATCCCTCGCCCCCTGCGGTCTGCGATCACACCCTGGATGGCGCGGACGATGCCGACATAGCCGGTGCAGCGACAAAGGTTTCCGCTCATCGCCACGCGAATATCGCGCTCGCTGGGGTCCTGCATGCGCAGCACGACATCGCGCGCCGACACAACCATCCCCGGCGTGCAATAGCCGCATTGCAGGCCGTGCTCTCGTGTGAACGCCGCGCGCAGCTCGCGCGTGATCTCGTCGTCGTCGAGCCCCTCGATCGTCGTGACGTCGGCCTGCTGGCAGGCCAACGCGAAGGTGATGCAGGAGCGCGTGGGCACACCATCGACTAGCAGTGTGCATGCACCGCAGACGCCGTGCTCGCAGCCCAGATGGGTGCCGGTCAGATTGAGCTTCTCGCGGAGAAAGTCCGCAAGATGCGTTCGCGGCTGGATCTCCGCGCTGACGGCGCTCCCGTTGACGTTGAGGTTGCAGGTGCTCATTGCGACCGTGCCTGCTCGATCGCGCGGCGCAGCGCAGCGACATGGGTTTGCTTGTCCAGGGGATCGACCATCCCTGCCTTCTCCAGAATCTCGTCGACGGCCCCGCCGTCGAAACTGTCGTTCAGCCGCGGAGCGCGGCCGTCGCCGATCACATTGCTTGCCTTGGCAATGACGACCGGACGGCTCTCCGTCGCGCCGATCACCGCACGGCTGATGCCGCGATCGGGGTCGGTCATGAAGGCGCCGATTGCGTGGGCAAACTCGCCCGTCTTGCGGCAACTCTTGTAATAGCCCCAGCGCGCCGATTTGCTCAGTCGCGGCACCACGACGCGAACGAGAACTTCGCCAGGGCGCAGATCGGCTTCGAGAGCGCCGACCATGTAGTCCTCAACGGCCACGGTCCGCTCCCCGGCCGGGCCGCGCAGCACGACTTTGGCCCCAACCGCGGCGAGGATTGAGTGCCAGTCGGCGGACGGATCGGCGTGCGTCAAGCTGCCACCGATGGTGCCGCGATTGCGCACCGCGCGATATGCGATGCCGTTGGCCACCGTCGGCAGCGCACCACGCGTGACGTCGGTGACGCGGAGGTCCTCGATATCGGCATGCGTGACGCAAGCCCCGATCGAGATTTCGTCGACCCCGTCACTGAAACAACGGAGCTCTTCGATCCCGGTCAGGTCGACGATCAGATCGGGCTGCACGAGCCTGAGGTTCAACATCGGCCCGAGCGACTGGCTCCCGGCCATCATCTTGACGGTTCTGCTGTCGTCCGCGATGAGCCTGATCACCGCGTCGACCGCATCGGGGCGCGCATAGTCGAAATTGACAGGTTTCACGCCGGCAGCCCTTCCGCCAGTTCGGGCGCCTTCTCCTTGCGGCTCTCGGCTGCGGCCTGGATGGCTTCGAGGACACGCCGTGGCGTCATTGGTGTGTGCAAGACCTGGGCTCCAAGAGGCCTCAGCGCGTCATTGACCGCATTGCCGATCGCTCCGGGAGGCGCAATGGCACCACCCTCGCCGATGCCTTTGACACCGAACTCCGTATACGGCGCCAACGTCTCCATGTGGCCAAGCTTGGGCGCCGGCACCTCGGTCGGGCCCGGCAGCAGATAGTCGGCAAAGGTCGACGCGAGCGGCTGCCCCGACGTGTCAAAATTCATCTCTTCATACATTGCGGTGCCGATGCCTTGCGCCAGCCCGCCATAGATTTGCCCATCGACAACCATGGGGTTGATCAGTTGGCCGCCGTCTTCGACGACCACGTAGTCGATCAGCTCGATATCACCCAATTCCGGATCGATGGCGACCACCGCGATATGGGTCGCGTAGCTGAACGTGCCGGAATCGCGCGCGGGCTTGTAGCCGATGGTGACCTCCAGGCCTCTCGGATCGACAGTTGCCGGCAGATCCTGCGGCCGGCGATACCAGGTGTGCGCGATTTCATCGATCTTCACGCTGTTGGATGGACCAACGACCGCGCCGTTCTCGAGCTTGACGTTCTCGACATCGGTCTGCAGCAGATGCGCGCCAATCCCCTTGATGAGCTTGGCGAGTTCACGCGACGCCGTCGCAACGGCGCCGCCGGACATCACGGCGCAGCGCGATCCCCAGCTGCCTGTCGAGTACGGCGTGTACTCGGTGTCGCCGTGAACCAGCTTGATGCGCGCGATATCAATGCCAAGGATCTCGTGCGCGACCTGCGGGAGCGTGGTCTCCATGCTTTGACCATGCGAATGCGCGCCGATGCGAAGCTCGAGGCCGCCGTCGGGAGTCATGCGGGCGGTTGCCTGCTCGTGTCCCGGAACCATCGGGATGCCCCAGCCTGCGTAGACCGACGTGCCGTGCGCACCCTGCTCGCAATAGACTGATAGCCCGACCCCGATCAACCGGCCGTCCGGCTCGCCCTTCTTCTGGCGCGCGCGGAGGCCCGCCAAATCGATCTTTGCCAGAGCCTGCCGCAGCGATTCCGGATAATTTCCGCTGTCAAAATGCTTCTTGGTGATGTTGTCGAACGACATCTGCTCCGGCCGCACCAGGTTCTTGAGCCTCACCTCGTACGGCTCAAGACCGCATTCGTGTGCGATCGCGTCCATCATCAGTTCGATCGCGTAGCACACGCCGGTTCGGGCAACGCCGCGGTAAGGCAGGATCGGGCACTTGTTGGTGGACACCGACCAGGTGCGGCAGCGATAGGACGGGAAATCGTAAGGTCCAGGCAAAATGCTGGCGATCTGCGCAGCCTCCAGGCATGCCGAGAACGGATAGGACGAGTAGGCGCCGGAATCGACCGAGGCCTCGCACTCGACGCCGCGCAACTTTCCGTCGCGATCGGCATAGACAGTGATGTTATAATGATGCTCGCGGCAATTCGCGCCCGCCGTCAAATGCTCGCGACGATCCTCGATCCAGCGCACGGGATAGCCGCAGCGCATGGCGAGCCAACCAAGACAAACATCTTCCGTCAGCACGATACCCTTGTAGCCGAAGCCGCCGCCGACATCGGGCGAGACGATGCGGATCTTCAGCTGTTCGATATTAAGGCATTCCGACAGGCCGTTGCGCACGATGTGCGGTTGCTGATTGCCGGTGTAGAGCACGAGCTGGTCCATCCGCTTGTGCCAGACGGCAACCGTGCCGCGGCCTTCCATCGGCGCCATGCTCTGTCGCGCGGTCGATATCTCGCGCGTGATCTTGATCGGAGCGTCGTAGGCCGCTTCCATGTTGATGTCGACAAACGTCTCGAGGAAGACATTGTCGCCCCACTCTTCGTGCACCAGGGCCGAGTCCGGACGCCGCGCCAGCAGCATGTCATGCACGGCCGGCAATTCCTCGAAATCAACTTCGACGGCAGCCGCAATGTCCTCGGCTTCCGCGCGGGTATCGGCGACGCACATCGCGATCAATTCGCCGACCTGACGGACCTTCTCGAACGCGAGGATCGGCTGATCGGAAGGCTTGAAGCCCGGCAGTCCGGACACAGCGCGAATGGGACGCGTATCGGCCGCGATATCTGACGCAATGAACACGCTGCTGCGGAGGTGCGGCGGGATACGAATGTCCTTGATCCGCGCATGTGCAAGCGGACTACGGACGAACGCAACGTCGCGCATGCCGGGCAAGCGAATATCGCCGACATATTCGCCTCGTCCGCGGAGAAAGCGATCATCTTCCTTTCGGGGAACGGAAGCTCCAACGCCTTGCTTTGCCACTCCGTCTCCCCTCTTGTCGTCCGTGTCCGGAGCGATCGACGGCTCGAACATCAAATTCATTCTATTATCATAAAGATAGCATCACCAGGATTGAGCGTCGAGTCTCGATAACCCTCCCGCGTGCGACAATAGCGAGTTCGCACCACCGACGCCGCCAAAAAAGGAGGGGCCCAAACCATGGGCCCCTTCCCGATCGATCCGGCCCTCGATTACTCGGTTGGGGCGGAATTGCACCAGTCGTAGATGCTGAGCGCCATGACCTTGATGGCCGTCAGATAATCATCGATCGACACATACTCGTCGTTCGCGTGCATGACCGCCGTCGAACCGGGTCCGAAGATCACGGTTGGCGTATTCGCGTACTTGTTCAAGAACCGCGTATCCGCGGCACCCTGGCGCCCCGAGATCGTCGGCTTCTTGCCGGTCACTTCCGTATAGACGTCGCAGACGGTCTGCACGATCGGATGCTGGACCGGAATCTCCGAGGCCTCGGCGTCATAGCCAGCGAACTTCACCACGGGAGGATGGTCCTTCATCCAGGGATCCTGAGCCGCAACTTCGGCGATCTTCTTGACGAGGCTCTGCTTGACGCCCTCGTGGTCCTCGCTCGGCACCGTACCGATCGATCCCTTCAGAACGGCGCTCGCCGGGAAGGCGCTCGGATAGTTGCCGGCCTGGAAGCTGCCGATGATGCAGGGCAAGGAGTCGATGGCGCTCGGGTAGAGCGCGTGCTTGACGTTCGCAACGCGCTCGTCTTCCAGCTCCTGCACGGCCTTCACGATTTTGTTGCCGAGCTCAATGGCGCTGATGCCAAGGTAGCGCTGCTGGATACCGGCGGGCTTGCCTTCGATGTCGATCTGGAACCAGATACGCCCGATGCAGGCCGGCTGCACGAACAGGTCGCTGGTTTCGCCGGAAATACCGGCATCCGCCTTGTATCCCCGGATGACGGTGTCGAGCGTACCGTGTCCGCTGACTTCCTCGTCAATGACGATGTTGATCATGACATCGCCCTTCGGAGTGAGCCCGAGCTCCTTCAAGTACTGGACCGCGAGTACGTGGCTGGCAACGCCGCTCTTCATGTCGCACGAACCGCGGCCATAGATGCGCCCGTTCTTGATCGAAGCCGACCACGGATTGTCGCTCCATCCCTCGCCGTTGCCGACGGGGATCACGTCGGTATGACCGTTGAGAAGCAGCGAGCGGCCGCCGCCGGTGCCCTTCAGGGTGGCAACGATATTGGGGCGATTCTCATAGCCGCGGTCGACCGGGCGATAGCCGGGATGCTTCTTCAGCTCGTCCCAATTGGTCTCCCACATGTCGACCTCGAGACCGACCTCGGTCAGGTAGCCGTGCATATGCTTCTGGATCGCGGCTTCGTCGCCGGTCACGCTCGGGATCGCGACCATATCCTGGAGGAACTTGATCGCGTGATCTTTCGAAGCGTCGACCTTGTCGAGGATCTTCTTGCGTACGGGGTCAGTCATCTGCTTGTCGCCTGTGTTGAGCGTTTTCCGGTTTCGTTACTTGGCGTGCAGGCGCGGGATGATCTCACGCGCGATGGTCTCGACCTGGTCCGCCTGATACTTGTACGGGACGAAGATGATCTTCTGGACACCCAGCGCGATATGCTCGCGAAGCTGGGCGACGCACTCATCGACCGAGCCCATGATGGCGCTCTCGCGGCTGCAATCGCTGTGAGCCGGGAAATCCCACTCCTTGTTGAGCCAATCCATCATGTCGGCTTCGACCGCCTGCCGCGATTTTCCGATCATGATCGGCAGCTGCGAGGCGTTCTTCAAAGTCGACGGATCCTTGCCGCCCTCCTTGGCGAAGTTGATGATCTTGTCCCAGGACTTCTTGAAGTCGGCGGCACGATAGAAGTAGGTGAGCCAGCCATCCCCGTTCAGAGCGGCGCGCTTCAGCACGGGATCGGCGTATCCGCCGATCAGCAGCGGAATTTGCGGCTGCGCCGGCTTGGGATACATCACCGCCTTGGAAATGTTGTGGCGCATGTATTCGCCGGTAACCGACTCTTCGGTCCACAGCCGGCGCATGATCTCAAGATTCTCATCCATGATCTTGCCGCGCTTCTCGAAGGGAATGCCGAGCGCATCGAACTCGCGCTTGTACCATCCGGACGCCATGCCCATGATCAGGCGGCCTTCGGACAGCTGATCCATGCTCGAGAGCTGCTTGGCGAGCGCCACCGCGTTGCGGAGCGGCAGAACCAGGATGCCGGTGCCCATCTTGATCCGCTTCGTGCGCGCGGCAATGCCCGTCAGCGTCGTCAACGAATCGATGATCGGGAAGTTCGGATCGACGCCGAGAAGCATGTGGTCCCAGACCCAGACCGAATCGTAGCCGAGCTCCTCGACCCGAACGCCATACTCGACGAGCGCCCGGGCGTTGGGCATTTCGGGATAAGCGGTGAAATTGCGCGCGGCAATACCAAACGTGTTGGCGAGCGTGGTCATCAATAGATCTCCGGACTTGGTGTAGCTTTAGGCGGTGAAGAGACGGTCGGGATCGAGCATCCGCAGCGTCTCGAGTTCGTGATCGGTCGGCGGCGACGTGACGTGGAGCTTCTCGTCGAAGTCGAGCCTGAAGCCGGTATTGTCCTGTACTTCCTCGCGGTTGACGCCGGGATTGAGCGCCAGCACCTTGATGCGCCGGGTCCTGTCGTCGAAGCCGAACACCGCGAGCTCGGTAATGACGCGCCACATGCCGCCGCTCGGCAGGCCGGAGTCGCGCCGGCTGGTGCCGCCGCGGACGAACCCGGGGCTGGTGATGAAGTCGACCTGTTCGACGAAGCGCCGCTTCTCGTGCTTCATCGCGACGATCATGTTGGTCAGACTGGAGATGTCATTGCCGCCGCCGGTGCCCGGCAGGCGCGTCTTCGGCTTCGCCGGGTCGCCGATGAACGACGAGTTCAGATTGCCGAACTGATCGATCTGGGCGCCGCCCATGAAGCCGACATCGACGTAACCGCGCTGGAGCAGCAGCAGGACATCGGCGCTGCCGAGGACCATGTTGGCGCGCTTGGTGCAGCGCTGGTCGTTGGTCGACGGCGGCAGTTTGCCCGGCTCGACGAAGGCGCCGACAACGCCGCCCTCGAACAGAATGGTCAGAGCCGGACAGCGGGTGCGCTGGGCCAAGGTTGCAGCGAGCAGCGGCACGCCGATGCCGGCGAAGACCACCTGCCCGTCCTGCAGCTGGCGCGCGCTCAAGATCGCGAGAATTTCGCTTGCGGTGTAGCGCTGCGCCTCAGTCATTATAGATGCTCCTGCCCTTCTGCGTTGCCTCCAACACCTCATCCATGCCGATCAGCGAGAGATATTCGTTCCAGGACTTCGGGCTGTAAAAATAGCGGTCGAGATATTCCTGCATGCCCTTCACGGGATCCGCGTTGACCTGCGCCACATAGGCTTCCATGTGCCGCATCATCGGCTCATAGAGGCCGTAGCACTCGTGCGGCGCCGATCCGTAGGGAACCTCGACCACGGCATCGACGCAGAAGAAGGGAATTTTCGTCTGGTCCGGCGCGCGCCGAATCTGGTCGTTCGAGACGATCCGCTCGGTCGTGAGGATCACGCTGTTGGCAGCGAGCGCGAGATCGATGTCCATGAATTGCAGGCCGTCGATCTGGGCGTTGCCGTAGGGGTCGCAGCGCTGGACGTGGATCAGCGCGACGTCGGGGTTGAGCGCGGGGACCAGCAGCAGCTTCTCGCCCGTGAACGGACAATCGATCTGCTTGGCTTCGGGACGCTGACCAACGATATCCGACCCCAGCATGGCGCGGGTCGGCAGGAACGGAACACCCATGCCGCCGGCGCGAAAGCGCATGCCGACAGCCATGTGGCTCCATTCCTCATAGCGCTTGCCGCCATTTTCCACGTGATGCCGCATCACCTTGGACAGACCCCAGAGAATCCCCTGGGCGAACCAGCTGGTGACGACGTGGTTCGCGATGCCGGATCCGAACACGAGGTCGCCGTCCGTCGAGACGATGCAGCGCGAAATCGAAAGGTCCTTGCGATGCTGGCGGATCAGCTCCCAGAGCAGCGCCATCGGCGTGCGGGACATGGTCGACCCGCCAATACCCACTTTCATGCCATCTTGGACGAAGCCTGCCGCTTCCTCGAGCGACACCACCTTTTCGCGCAGGCTGCGGTTGCGCTGCGCCATCTTCTCTCTGAGCCGCGTGTACGGCTCCACCAGGGTATCCGGCAAAACATCCTCCTTGTCGGCAACTGGCAGCGGCTGAGGAGCGAACCGCAGGCCCTTCCTGCCAATTGGACCTATCGTACTAATGTTAGTCCCATACGTCTAGCAGAATCTTCGCGACGGCCAATCGTGGCGGATACAGCAGCCGCGACATGCCATGGCGAAGGGGCCATCGAAGGACCGCAGCAGTCCTTGCCGCGAGAGATGAGCTAATGCGTCCGGTGACTACTGCTCGGCGCGTCATCGCCGCCCTTCAGCCGGATGGTTGAGAACATCCGAATCACCAGGCAGCTCGGCAAGGCTGACCATTCCTTGACGCGAAACAGGGCGAAGCACTTGAAATAGCGCTACGGCATCATTGTCCGCTTGGCGATCGCAAACCATGAGTCGAACGCGCGAGCTCGCTCATGTCTCAGATGATCCGCGATGGAAGACGACAGGTCGGCTGCACGTGAGACGAGCAGCGCGCACTATTCCAACTTGACGGTCCCGCCTATCACGGTTCCGGCTATCAGCTACGCGAGCGGACGGAACTGCCGCATGGTTGACCTGGCCAGCTCAAAATGTCGGCTCGAAGCGGAGTGTATTAGGACCATAGGCCGATAGATAGGATGTCCTGCCCAGTTCACGGCTCTTGGCACAGATCGTGCTTATGAGCCAACGTCACTTTCGAAAGCATCGCCATGCAGCGCCCTGCTTCCACAGCGATCACCCGGTTGAAGTGGCCCCGCCTGGTGCCGCAGCGGGCGCACAGGCGTCAACAAGAACCAACAAGAGAGGATGGACCGTGGAGCATTATCTTACCTCGACACCAGATCATCTTCATTGGGGACTGTGGGATGGTCGGCTCAGTCCCGTCATCAGAATAGCGTCCGGTGATCGGGTGACGATCGAAACGCTATCGGCCGAGCCGGATGAAGCGTTCGATCTCGTGAGCGACCTGGTCGAACCGCTTGGCTGCAGCGACATCCCCGCGTCCCACGTAGCCGCACCGCGGCTATTGACCGGACCGATCCATATCGAGGGCGCCGAACCGGGTGACGTGCTCGAGGTTCGTGTCCTCGATGTCCGCTTGCGATCGGACTGGGGTTGGAACATGAGGGCCCCGACGAGCGCTGCGCGGGAAACCTCATTGGACTTTTGCTGCCGGCATGTCCCGCTCGATCGCGCGCGCAATATCGCGCGCCTGCCCTGGGGACGGGAGCTGAGGTTGTCGCCGTGCTTTGGCAACTTTGGTGTCGCGCCGCCGGCGAACTGGGACCCCCGCAAGCCGAACGAAGCGAACGGTTTCAGCGGGCGCATCGACAACAGGGATCTCGGCGTCGGATGCACCGCCTATTTCCCGATCTTCGTCGCAGGCGCATTGTTCTCGGCGGGTCATGGTCATGCGTTGCTCGACGATGGGGCTGCGCACCTCTCCGCCATCGAAACTGCGCTCGCCGGTACGTTCGAATTTCACATTCGCCGCAATCTGCATCTTGCCACCCCTCGGGTCGAGACCGCATCCGCGTCGGCCAGCTCATCGACCGTCAATGCGCATGCACCGCAAGGCCGCAGCCAACGCACGAACTAATGCTGCACGCCGCGCACAGCGCCTTGGCTCATCGTCGCCCGTGCAAATGACACCGTCTATTGCTGCTGCAACGCCCGCTCGACGATAGCCACGGCTTCCGGAGGAGCCTTGGCCTTCCACATTGCGATTGGTGCCGACGCACCTTGCTTGAGCGCGGCGAGAACGGGAGCCGGCGCCGGCTCTGCGATCTCAACCCCGTTGGCGCGCATGCGCACATAATTCTCGGCTGTGCGATTGGCCAGAAGCTGGAACTGGCTTTGTTCCGTCTCGGCAGCCACCTGCATCACCTGGCGTTGAACCGATTCCGGCAGCGCGTCAAAGGCATCGGCCCTTACAAAGGCAATCGAGATCGGGATCGCGTAGTTGATCGCCGTGAAATGAGTTAGATCCTGCCAGAGCTTTCGGCCGGCCCCGCCGTCGCCCGACGTCAGGATGGCATTCAGCTCATGGCTTTTTACCTTGGCGATTGCCTCGTTGAACGGAAGATACTCCGCCGTTGCACCGACCGCGCGCATCACCTCGGCCGAATTGTAGTCATACGTCCGCGCGGCAATGGATCGCAGGTCCGCCGGCGTCGAGATTGGCTGGACGCTCCAGAGGCCGGTGGACGGCCAAATGGTGATGTACAGGAGCTTGAGGCCCTGCGCGGCCAACGCCTTCTCATAGAGTGGCCGCGCGCGCTCGTTGATGGTCCGCGCCGCCTCGATGGACTGGACAACAAACGGCAGCGACGGCAGACCAAATATCGGATCGGACGCTTCGAGCGGCCCCGCAAATGCGTCGCCACCGGCAATCCGTCCCTCTTGGGCCGCGCGCAACATTTCGCCGGAGCTGATCTTCAACTCGTTATCGAACGCATTGCGGACCGTAACATACCCGTTCGTCTGCGCGGACACGAGCTCAGCGAACTTTGCCAAGCCAACTCCCGAGATATTGCTTCGAGGATATTCCGTCGCCATTTGCCACGCCACTTGAGCGGACGCAGGTAGGCTGAAGATGACCATCGATACGATGAGAAGCGCCGCCATGGCAGAGCGCAGACCGGCCCAACTGGTCGACCAAGGCAAATCGGAATCGGAATCGAGCACCGGATATGTCCCGCAAGTACAGTTTGACTTCGATCAGTCTTGCTTATGCTGACGGGGCCGTCAAACATGCCGTCCTAGACCGGCGCAGTGCCTGTCATCGCTTGCCGCTACGCCGCTTCTCGGCGCGGCGCGGCGCCGCCTTTGTCGTCGCACGGGCCTTGTTCGGCTTTGGCATCTGCAACCCGTAGGCGGAGAACCCCTTTGCGGTGTCGGCGATCTCCTCGTCGCTCAGGATGATCCACGAGTCGAGCGCAAGCGAGAGGTAGTATTGCCGCGCGAGGGTCTCGAGCTCGACCGCGAGCCACATCGCCTTGTCGAGATTGGCGCCGAGCGCGATCATGCCGTGATTGGCGAGCAGGCAGCCATTGCGACCCTCCAGCGCAGCGATCGCGTGATCGGACAATTCCTTGGTGCCGTAGCGCGCATAGCCGGCGCAGCGGATGTCGGTGCCGCCGAATGCCGCTATCATGTAGTGGCAGGCCAGGATCGGCTTGCGCGCGATCGCAAGCACGGTCGCATAAGTCGAGTGGGTATGGACGATGGCGCCGACATCGGGCCGGGCGCGCGTGATGTCGAGATGAAAGCGCCATTCGGTGGAGGGCCGCAGCGGCCCCTCCCACGCGCCATCGTCGCCCTCGAGCGACATCGACGCGATCATCTCCGGCTTCATCGAATCATACGGGGTCGCCGAGGGCGTGATCAGCATCCTGTCCTTGTAGCGGGCGGAGATGTTGCCTGATGTCCCCTGGTTGAGACCCGACGCATTCATCCATCGGCACTTGGCAATGATCGCCTCGCGCAATTGTCGTTCCTCACCGGTCATACGGACTGCCTTTCTCTTCAGCACGAATTGCCTCTTCAGCACGGATTGCGTGGCGGCTCGCCGATGTCTTGCACCGCCAACCGTCCTCTTTACTCTGGACCAGCGTAGGACCTCGCCGCTTCATCCCTTCTCGGCGGAGAGGAACAGGCGATAGGCCGGGTTCTCGCTCTCGTTCCAGTAGGGATAGCCGAGCGCATCGAGCGCCTGAACGAACCGCGCGCGCTCCGAAGGCTTGACCTCGATGCCTGCCAGGATACGTCCGTAGTCGGCGCCATGATTCCGGTAGTGAAACAGCGAAATGTTCCAGTCGGGCGCCAGGCTCTCGAGGAATTTCAGCACCGCGCCGGGACGCTCGGGAAACTCGAAGCGGTAGATCACCTCGTCCCTGAGAAGCGGCGCGCGACCACCCACCATGTAGCGGACATGGTCCTTGGCCATCTCGTTCTCGCTCAGATCCAGGATCGGATAGCCCTCGCGCCGGAGCAACTCCATGACTTCCCGCTTCTCGGCCTCGCCACGGCTCAGCGCGATACCGACAAAGAGTTGCGCCGGCGCGGTGGTCTCGGCAAAGCGGTAGTTGAATTCCGTAATGGCCCGCGAGCCGAGAATGCGGATGAAGTGCCGATAGCTGCCCGGCTTCTCCGGCACGGTCACTGCAAGCAGCGCCTCCCGATGTTCGCCGACCTCGGCACGATCGGCAATGGTGCGCAGCCGGTCGAAATTCAGATTGGCGCCGCTGTTGACGGCAATCAGGCTTCCGTCGCTCAGCGCGCCGCGCTCGGCGTAGGCCTTGAGGCCGGCGAGCGCCAATGCCCCGGAGGGCTCGGCAACCGATCGCACGTCGTCGAAGATATCCTTGATGGCCGCGCACATGGCGTCGGTGTCCACGGTGACGACCTCGTCGAGCAGGTCGCGGCAGAGCCGGAACGTCTCCGCTCCAACCTTGCGGACCGCGACGCCGTCGGCGAACAGTCCGACCTGATCCAGCGCGACAACGTTACCCTTGGCGAGCGCGGCCGCCATCGAGGCAGCGTCAGCCGGCTCCACCCCGACGACCTTGATCGAGGGGTTGAGGAATTTCACGAAAGCGGCGACGCCGGCCGCCAGCCCGCCCCCGCCGATCGGCACGAAGATCGCCTCGATCGGATCGGGATGCTGGCGCAGGATTTCCATCCCGACGGTCCCCTGGCCGGCAATCACATCAGGGTCGTCGAACGGATGCACGAAGGTCAGGCCGCGCGCGACCTCGATCTCCCTGGCCTTGGTTTGCGCATCGTCGAACGTGTCGCCATGCAGCACGACGTCGCCGCCCAAACGCCGGACGGCTTCGACCTTGATCGCGGGCGTCGTCCTCGGCATCACGATCGTCGCGGGAATGCCGAGCTTGCGCGCCGCCAGCGCCACACCCTGCGCATGGTTGCCCGCCGACGCGCAGATGACGCCCTGTCTTCGCTGCGCGTCCGGCAGCCTGACGATCTTGTTGTAGGCGCCGCGAAGCTTGAACGAGAAGATCGGCTGAAAATCCTCCCGCTTCAGCAAGACGGCGCGCGACAAGCGCTCCGAGAGCCGCGGCATCGAGTCGAGCGGCGTCTCGACCGCCACGTCGTAGACACGGGCGGTCAGGATGCGTTGGGCGTAGTCACGGAGCGCGTTGGCGGCAGTGGTCATCAGGTCGCTTCTGTCGATGGGGAGGCAATCCATATCGGTTGCACCTGCCCATCGTCGGCGCCGCCCTGGCGAGCAGACGGCACGGAGCCGCCGCTACATCCAGCTCGAAGCATCGCATGACCGGAGGCACGAGTGAAGCGAAGACCGCCGGATCAATCGCCCGACCGAGCGCATATGAAGTCATCCGGGCCGTCGCAGGGGGCGCTGCCAAAATATCGAAAACAACCCCATGCAAAGTAGCCGGCGGCGGCCGGCGTCGACCGGGCAACTTGACACGTCGGGCAATTCAGGGATATATTTCTATTATTCCGAAATTGACCACGAGCGCCTGCAGCATCGCAGCTGAACCGGTGACCCAGCCAAAAATGCCGCCCTGGCGTTAACCGCTTCAAGCGATGAGACGCGACGAATTCCATCCCCGGCCGTGGTCTCCGGGCGCTTCCCAGCCCGATTCGGAGACGAGCAGCGTGTCCTCGAGCTTGATGTAGCCGCGCGCCGGGTGCAGCAGAGCGGTTTCGATCGAGATCACCATCCCGCATTCGAGCGGCCGGTCGGCGTCATACGGCGCGTAAGGTACCGGGCCGGTCGCGGTGAGGCGCGGCGCTTCGTGACTGACAAGCCCAATGCCGTGTGCGGTGAAGTCGAGCACGGCGCGATGCGGAGAAGCATTCACGGCCGCCTCGCCCGCGGCAATGATGCCGCCACCCAAGGCGCCCGGCCGGATTGCGCGCCGGGCCACCTGCTGGATGTCCTCGACCTGTTGCAGCAACTCGCGCAGCTCGCTGTCGGGCTCACCCAGAATACCCATGCGGCTGAGGTCGCCGATATAGCCCCGGTAGTTTCCGCCGGAATCGATCGAGATCACGTCGCCCTCTTCAAGACGCTGGTTCGACGGCGCGCGGTTATGGCTCTTGCCGCCGGCGATCAGGCAATATTCGAAGACGAGATCACGTTCCTGCTCCTCACGGCGCAGACGGGCGACGACGTCGTTCTTGGTCATGCCCGGCGCGCAGCCCTTGAACGTCGCCATCATCGCATCGACGACCCGTTCGGAAGCCTCTCTGATGAGATCCAGTTCCGCCGGTGACTTGACGGCACGAAGCCGTTCCAGCGTGAAATGGGCCTCGCGGACCTCGACGTGGCCAAGGCCGGCAAGCAGGTGATCCCTGGCGTCGGCCGGCAGGAAGCCGGCTTCGATGCCGACGCGCCTGGCGGAGCCCCCAAGTCTTCTCACATGTTCAATCGCGAGGCCGATCGCATCAATCGTTCCCCATGCGCCCGCTTTGACGGTCGGCGCCGATATCCGTCCGAGCTCATGCTCGAACTTTTCCATCCGGTTGCCGATGTAGGCGGAATTTTCAGGGTGCCCTTTCTGATAGACGAAGACAGGCAGATAGCGGCTCGTGCCAATTGCCTCCATGACGTCGAAGAAGAAGAAGCGATATCCACCGAGCAGGTACTGCACATTGTGACGCGAGGTGACGACCAGGATGTCGAGCCCCGCCTCATCCATCAGCCGATCGAGTTTTGCGGTATCGAACGGCGCCGCCGTTGCGACCATGTCGTGCGCATTGTCCATGGTAGAACCTTCCATTTTTCACTGTCCCGCCGCCGCTTTTGCGGCCAGCGGCTTCGGTGCGGCGCTCGCGCCCGCGTTTTCACCAAACAGAACCACCGGGCGTCCGTGCGGCTCGACGCCGAGGAACGTAAAGGCAAGCCCGATCAGGAGGCCCGCGCCGGCAAGAAAGCAGAACGCCGGCATCACCGCCGACGCGGTCGCGCTGGGATGCACGACGTTATCCGCGCCGGCGATCAGTGCGAGACACAGGGGACCTACGATCTTGCCGACCCCGTTTGAGAGCTGGGCAAGGCCGACCGCGCGCCCCGACAGCTGGACCGGAAAGATCTCCGCGGGATAGGGCCCGATGTTCGAAAATCCACCGTCGAAGAACAGGGCGCCGACGATCAGGAAGACTAGGAACAGCGGGACCGAGCCGGCAAAATCGTTGTGAAAATAGGCGGCCAGCGCCAGCGAGACCGCGGTGCCATAGCCCATCAACTGACCACACGGCTTGCGGCCGATCCGATGGGCGAGAAAGGCAAAGCCGGTCCGGCCGACAACGCCGGCGAGGCTGACATAGATGAACATCTTCGCCGCATCCTGGGGCGAGACGCCAAGCAGCAGCGCCACGATCGTCGGCCCCCACAGGAAGACACCGTAATTTGCCGTGCTGGCGCCGAACCAGACCAGGACCGTCAACCAGAAGCGCCGCTGCTCTGCAAAGAGATCGGCGAATGTCGCCGGGTTCGCCGGCGGCAGCGTGGGCAGAACAAATGACTCGCCGCCGACCCGATAGAGCTTTCGGATGCTCGCCTGCGCCTCGCGCACGCGGCCCTTGCTGATCAGCCAGCGCGGCGATTCTGGCATGATGATCATGGTCAGAATTCCGAGGATGATCGGCAGGAATCCAACCGCCGCCAATCCGCGCCAGCCCACCAGCGGCAACAGGAAGCTCGCCGTCACCGACGCCGACAGCACGCCGAAGGCGACCGGAACGACCACGAGGCTCGTGACCAATGTGCGATGGCGGGTCGGCGCGAATTCGACGATGGCGGGAACTGCCGCCGCCGCGCCCGCGGCAAGGCCGAAGCCGACGAAAAAGCGCAGGATCGCAAACGCAACCCAGCCGTCTTCCGGAATGAACGCGATCGCGCCCGAGGTCAGGCCGCAGAGCATAACGCCGGCAACCGCCAACGGCTTGCGCCCGAACCGATCCGCGAGGACCCCCGCGGCGAACGCGCCCAGCATCGCCCCGATGCCGGCGCTCATCAGCATGATCGAGGTTTGCCCAAACGTCAGGTGCCATTTCGGCGCCAGTACCGAGACCAGAAACCCGACCACAAAGAAATCGAAGAAATCGACCACGCCGGAGATGGCGAAGATGATGATCGATAGCCAATAGCGCGTCGTCACCGGCGCTTCGTCGAACGGCACAGCGCTCGTTTGCTCAGCCATGGTCTCTCCCTGTTGTTATCAAGCCGCCTTTTTGTTTGAATTCAGAAATGCCGTCACCGCCTCCGCCACCCGCTCGGGGGCCTGGATCGACGCGACATGGCCGACGTCTGCGATGGTCTTCGTCTCGACGCGCGCAAGATCGCGGGCGAGCGCAAATGTCTCTGCGTTCGGAATCAGCCGGTCGTCAGCACCCGCCAGCAGCAGCGTCGGGCGATCAAAGCCCGTCAGATCGGCGGCGACGGGCTGCGCGAGCAAGGCGCCACGTCGCGCCTTCTGGCCGTCGTCGCGGCTCGAGCCACGGAAGATGTCGATCAGCTCGGGCCGCGCGTGCAGATAGTCCGGCGGAAAAAAGAACTCCGCAATCTTCGGCGCGTTGCCTGTGGTGTCCGCGCGGTACGACGCGAGCTTGCGGAAGACATCCGCATTGACGTCCAGCGGACTCCTGTTGACCTTCCAGGTGCTGCCCAGGATCAGGCGGTCGATGCTGCCGGGATGGCGAGCCGCCAGCACTTGCGCGATCAGGCCGCCCAGCGAGGTTCCGAAGACATTGACACGATCGTAGCCAAGCCCCCTGATCAACGCAGCCGCATCATCAGCCAGGTCGGCCAGCGAATAGGACGACGGAGGGTTCCTGGTGGCGCCGGAATCGCGCTGGTCATAAGCGATCACGGTGAAATGCGCTGCCAACACCGGCGCAAGGCCGCCAAACATCGAATGATCGGCCTCGCCGCCATGCAGCAGCACGATCGGCTCGCCGCGCCCGGTTTTCTCAAACGCTGTGACGACGCCGTTGGATTCGAGCAATTGCATCGGAGACCTCGTCAATGCAGCAACGTTGAGAGCGCGCCGGCCAGTTCCTTTGCCGGATCCGACGGCAGCCACGGCATCCGCCACGCCACATGTCCATCGGGGCGCACCAGCACGGCGCCGCGCATGCCCAGCTGGTATCCGTCTGCCGGGTCGGCGGACGGCAACTGTTTCAGCGAGAGCGGCAGGCCAGTCTTCTCCGACACCTGCTTCCCCGCCTCCAGCCATTCGCTGCCGAGCGGCCCCGTGACGACGGTGAACGCCTTGTCGAACCAGTCGAGCGTCGATTTCTTGCGCGAAGGCTCCAGCCACATGTGCGGAAAGCGCGCGCCGGGGCGGTCCGTCGGCGTGTAGTAGCGGGAGTTCAACGCCTTCGCGACGGTACCGTCGGGGATGACCGCGCCCTCCTCGTAATTGTGTCCGAGGTTCTGCCCGATGCTGTGCAGATGATTGTCCATATCGTTGATCCAGAACCTGATCCGGTCCGGATTGCGCGATCGCACGGCGTCGTCGGTCAGCCCAAATCGCAGCCTGTTCCCGAAACTGAAATTGGCATTGGATTGCGCGATCGGACGGCGCTCGCTGGAATAGCTGTCGAGCAGCTTTTCGTCTGCGAGGCCCTTCAACACGAAGGCGAGTTTCCAGGCGAGATTGTGCGCATCCTGAACGCCGGAGTTCAGACCGAAGCCGCCGGTCGGCGGAAAGCGGTGCGCGCAGTCGCCGACCAGAAACACCCGGCCCTTTCGAAAGGTCTCGGCCACCTGCATGCTGACGCGCCAGATCGAACGATTCAAAAGCGTGACGTCGAGGTCCGGAATGCCGACATGGCCGCGCGCGATCTCGATGAACTCCTGGTCGGTCCACGGCCGCTCGCGATCATCCTTGGTCAGGCCGATTTGCGTCACGGTGAGCCAGCGATCCCGGCCGTTGGTGTTCAGGATCCCAGCGCGCGGCAGATCGGGCTTGTCGGGGACGATGATGAAGCCGGCGGCCTCGCGCGCGATCGGCAACCGCGACAGATCTGCACGCCAATACTCGTTCGACATCACCGCCAGCGTGGAGGGTCCGACCATGTCGATCCCGGCGCTGCGCCGCGTCTGGCTGCCCGCGCCGTCGGCGGCGATCAAGTAAGTCGCCGTCCACCGCGTCACCTCGCCGGTCTCTTCGCAACGTGTCGTGACGCCGACGCCGCTGTTGGTCTCCTCGAACGATTCACAGGCCGTGTTGAACAGCACCGTGGCGTGTTTGGACTTCTCGACCACCCGCAGAATTTCCTCCTCGACGGCATCCTGCGCGACCAGGCTCTTCCAGGCGGGGGTATGTCCGACATTCGGCTCGGGACGGGTGCGGCCGAACTCGTGACCCGCGATGCTGTCGAGGAACACGAACATGTCGGAGTTGTCCTGCAGGCCGCGGTCGCGGATCGCCTGCTCGATCCCCCATTGCCGGAAGATCTCCATGGTGCGGACCCAGCAGCCGCGCGACTTCGGATGATCTGTCGTCGTCGGGCTCTTCTCGACCACCACGCAGTCGATGCCGAAGCGATCGAGCAGCAGTGACATCGCAAGGCCGACCGGCCCGCCGCCGGCGATGAATACGGACGTCGGCGTGCCTCATCAGTGGCGGTGCCCATCCTCGTCTCTCCTCCGTTTGATCGTTGGGAAGAGACTGCCCCTTTTTTGGTATCTCACAAGAATATGTTTGATATGGTATCCATCTCATTTTGAGATGGAGCGTCCGTCATGGACCTGCGGCAGATCCGTTATTTCGTCGCCGTCGCCGAGCGTGGCGGCTTTGCCGCCGCAGCAAGCACGCTGAACGTCGCCCAATCGGCGCTCAGCCGCCACGTCAAGGAACTCGAAGACGAATTGGGCGGCGCCTTGCTCGAACGCGGCGCGCGCGGTGTCTCGATCACGGAATCGGGCAAGGTGCTGCTCGCGCGCGGACGCTGGCTGCTCGGGACAATCGACGACATCAAGGCCGAGGTGCGCACGGAAAATCGGGAGCCCAGCGGGACGGTGCGGATCGGCGCGCCGCCAAGCCTCGGCGATATCCTCTACCCGCCGTTGGCCCAGACATTCGTGAAGCAATTTCCACGCGTGCGGCTCGAGCTCAACGAAGGCTTGACGGAAAACGCATCCGAACGCCTGCTGCGCGGTGAGCTCGATCTGGCGATCGTGACGACGCCGCCTCCCAACGATCACCTCGACTATGAACTGCTCATGGTCGAGCAGGTGTTCCTGATCGGACCGGCGCGCGATCCGCTGCTGAAGCGCGGCAGACTGACCCGCAAGGAGTTCGACGCCCTGCCGTCCGCCGTGGCCCCGCTCAGCCGCAACCCGTTCCCGTCGACCATGCTCTGCGCGGTACGGGTCGACAACAGCACGCCGATGAAGCGCATGGTGGCATCGGGCCTCGGCTATGCCTTGTTGCCCTTCTCCGGCATTCACCAGGAAGTCGCTGCCGGTGCGCTATCGGCGGCGCTTTTGCCGTGGATGCGCGCCGACCGCATCCTTGCATTGCCGCGCGGACGGCCGGTCAGCCGCGCAACGCGTGAAGCGATTGCAACCTTGAAGACGATCTGCCGCGCCCTGATCGATGAGGGAATCATCCTGACCGCGCCGGCACGCAAGACCTGAGCGCGTCATTCCCCTCCAAACGATCTGCTCGTTCCGCGCTGGTGCCCACCGCGCCGGCTCCATTCGCTGCATCCCGTCGCCCGCTCCAGGCGACCGGGCTGGCCCTCTTGCGTCCGGCACTCGCCTTCCGGTCAACCAATCGTCTTGACCATAGTTGTCATGACAACTATAGAGTCATTCCAAGATTGGCGATCAAGCCAGCTGTTCCCGCCGTGGACGGACGAGAGCCGTGAAACGGCAATGGCTCTGCGGGCGACCTTGGTCGCCTTGCACGGCCGGCGGTTAGTCGAAGGGAGGACGTGATGAACGCTGCTTCGCAGAACCACGCGGCTCGACTGCGGGAGATTTCCCGACTCGTTGACGACCGCCCCAGCGAACGCATCTTCCAAGTCGATCGCCGGATCTTCAGCGATCCCGCCGTGTTCGACGCCGAGCTGCGGCATATCTTCGAGGCCACGTGGAATTTCATCGGCCTGGAATCCCAGGTCGCCCGGCCCAATGATTTCGTCACCACCCATATCGGCCGGCATCCAATTTTGGTGATGCGGAGCGCAGACGGCAAGGTCGGCGCATTCCTCAACACCTGCCGGCACCGCGGAACGGTCGTCTGCCCATTCAAGCAGGGACGGCAGAAATTCCATGTCTGCCGCTATCATGGCTGGGCATACGACTCGAGCGGACGCAACATCTCGGTGACGGAGGAAGCGAGCGGGCAGTATCCGCCGTCCTTCTCGAACCAGAATCACGACCTGCTCCCGGTCGCCCGGCTTGGTTCGTATCGCGGATTCCTGTTCGCAAGCCTCTCAGCCGACGTTCCGCAACTGGAAGAGTTTCTCGGCGACACCCGCGCGTTCCTCGACCTCATCATCGATCAGAGCGACAGCGGTGAAGTCGAGTTCGTGCCGGGCGCCAGCACCTACACGTTCGATGCGAACTGGAAGCTGCAGTTCGAGAACGGTCTCGACTATTATCATTTCGCGACCACCCACAGCTCCTACGTCGATATCCTGAAGAAGCGCAACGCCACCGCCGGACCGGACGCCGGTTTCACGGTTGAGCCGGGAGGCGAACAGGAAGGGCAAGGCAGCTTCAGCTTCGACTATGGCCATGCCGTCAACTGGTCGATCAAACGCACGCAGCTCTATGGCCGTCCGCTCGGCATGGACCCGGCGCGTCTCGATGCCGTGCGGCAACGCGTCGGCAGCACGCGCGCCAAGTGGATGCTTCGGCAACGCAACCTCACGATTTTTCCGAACCTGCAGGTCATCGACATCCTGTCGGCGCAGGTCCGAACCTGGCGGCCGCTGGCGCCGGACAAGACCGAGATGGTGTCGCATTGCCTCGCCCCCGTCGGCGAAAGCGCCGCGGCGCGCACGCTTCGGATTCGCAACTACGAGGACTTCTTCAACGCCTCCGGACTCGCGAGCTCCGACGACAACGTGATGTATGAATTCTGCCAGACCGGCTACGACGCGACGTCAGCCGCGCCCACGCAAGGCTATCTGCGCGGCGTTGCGGACATCGGCCACGGCGAAAGCGCGCATACGCGCGAGCTCGGCATAACCCCGTCCGAATGGTCGTTCGGCCCCACCAGCTTCGGCGGCGAGACGAATTTCCACCCCGGCTATCGCGAGTGGCACAGGCTGTTGCAGCACGCCGCGGGGGAGACGGCGTGATGGCTGGCGGCGCAATCAAGCAAACGGACGTCCACGCGGTCGCCGGCGCGACCATCTTCCGCGAGGCTCGCCTGCTCGACAGCGGCGAATGGGCCGATTGGGTCGCGATGTACAGCGAGGATGCCGTCTATTGGGTGCCGGGGTGGCTCGACGAATACACCACCACCAATGATCCCGATACGCAGGTCTCGCTGCTCTACCACGATGCACGGCGCGGGCTGGAAGAGCGGATCGCACGCATCGAGTCGCGCAAGTCGATCACCGCGCTGCCGCTGCCGCGCACCGTGCACCAGATCTCGAACCTGGAAGCGTCCGAAACCGGGCCTGACGAGATCACCTGTCACTCGGTGTTCTCGGTCCACGTCTACGACCCGCGCGTCGCCAAGGAGCATCTGCGCCACGGGCGGTATGCGCACACGCTGAGGCGTGAAGGCGACACCTGGAAGATCGCGCGCAAGGTCATCACGCTGGTCAATGACCGGGTCCCGACCGTGCTCGATTTCTACAGCATTTGAGAAGGCAAATGACGGATCAGGGAATCTGGCACGAGGCTGCCGCACTCGGCGCGCTGAGCGAAGGCGAGCCCTACGGCATCGAGATCACCGGCCATCACGTCGCGCTCTATCGCGTCGGCAACGAGTATTACGCCACGAGCAACATCTGCACCCATGCGGAGGCGCTGCTGTCCGACGGCATCCTGGACGGCTGCGAGATCGAATGCCCGCTGCACATGGGCCGCTTCGACATAAGGACCGGCGAGGCGCTGACCAGTCCGGTCGAGATCGACATCCAGACCTATCCGGTGCGCGTGGTTGGCGACCGGCTGGAAGTCTGCTTGCCCGCGTAAAGCGACCGTCAGAAAATCAACAAATCGGGGGAAGCTGGGATGACCGAAGTCGTGATGGACAAGGCGGCGATCGCGACCGCCGATCCGGAGATCGAACGCACCACGATTCGCAAGGTCGCGCTGCGCCTGATGTGGTTCGTGATGGCGATGTACTTTCTCGCCATTCTCGACCGCGGAAACATCTCCTTTGCCGCGCTGCAGATGAACAAGGAGCTCGGGCTCAACGCCGAGATGTTCGGCATCGCGGTCGGCATCATGTACTTCACCTATTCCATCTTCGAGATCCCGAGCAATCTCATCCTCAGCAAATACGGCGCGCGCGTCACCCTGACGCGGATCGCGATCCTGTGGGGCATTGCCACGGTGCTGATGGCGTTCACGCAGGGCCCGCTCAGCCTCTATGCATTCCGCGGCTTCCTCGGCTTTGCCGAGTCCGGCCTGTTTCCCGGCGTCATGCTGCTGCTGAGCCTCTGGTTTCCGTTCAGCTACCGCGCCCGCTACAATGCGATGTTCAATTACGCGGTGCCGATCTCCTACATCTTCGCCTCGCTGATCTCCGGCGCGATCCTCGAGCTGAACGGAACGTTCGGCATCTCGGGCTGGAAGTGGCTGTTCATCCTCGAAGGCGTGCCGCCCATCATCCTGGGGATCGTCGGCATCTTCTATCTGACCGACCGCCCGCAGCAGGCGAGCTGGCTGTCGACGGCGCAGCGGAACTGGCTGACCGGCGCGCTGGAGCGCGACGCCAGGGCAACCGGGGTGGTGCATGCCGAGGGCGTGCTCAGGACCATCACCAAGCCGATGGTGCTGCTGTTCGGCCTGTGCAATTTCGGCCTGTTCTGCGGGCTGGCGTCGCTGTTCCCCTGGCTGCCGCAGATCATCAAGTCGTTCGGCCTGCCGAATTCGCAGGTCGGCTTCGTCACCGCGATCCCGCCGATCGCCGGCCTGATCGGCATGATTGCATTGTCGCGGCACTCCGATCATGTCGGTGAGCGCTTCTACTATGCCGCGACGACCTTCGTGATCGCCGCAGCGGGCTTCGCGATCGCGGCCTTTTCCACATCGCCGGTCTGGATCATCATCGGATTCATGGTTGCCAATGTCGGCGTCTATGGTACGCAGGCCGTGTTCTGGACCATTCCGCAGTCCTACATGTCGCGGCAGAGCGCGCCGGGAGCGATCGGTCTGGTCGGCATGATCGGCAGCATCGGAGGCGCGACGATCCCGATCGTGATCGGACGCGCCAAGGACGCTTCGGGCAGCTTCACCACCGGATTCCTCGTGGTATCAGGCGTTCTCCTCGTCGCGGCGGTCCTGGTGTTGATCGCGCGCACACAACTCGTGAAAGAATGAAGAATCGGACTGCCACAAGTCGCACTAAAGTCGCTGACGCGCGCCGCGCCCCGCAAGAGGACGCACGCTCGGAACTGGTGATTGATTTCGAACGCTATGTGCCGACGGTGCTGTCGAGCCTCGTCGCGAAGTTGCGCGCGAATGCCAATGCTTTCTTCCCGCAAGCCTACGGCGTCTCGCTCGCGGAATGGCGGGTGCTGTCCTTTCTCCGGGAGCATGAGCCCGCCAGCGCCTACGACATCTGGACCAACGCGCAGCTGGACAAGGCCGTCGTCAGCCGCGAGACGACGTCGCTGAAGAAAAAGGGGCTGGTCGAGCTGACGCCGGTCAGGGGCAGCGCCCGGAACCGGAGCGAGATCCGGTTGACAGCTCAGGGCGTGGCGCTGCTTGACCGCAGCCTCGACGAAATCCTGCGCCGGCACAGCAACCTCACGGCCGGCCTCGATGCCAGGACGCTGGACACGTTCTTCCGCGTCGTGGATCACATCGAGCATCGCATTCCTCACATGGCCGATCCGTCCGAACATGCCGCGCCGGCCCATGCGCCGGTCAAGCGCATTGCGAAGCGGAGATCGCCAACCGGCGCCTGAAGGCGGCAGGCCGGGAATGCGGCGATCGCTCAGATCGAAATGCGAGTCACGGTGCGGTGAGTGCACGAAGGAACCGGGCGTAATTTAGGTTTCAGTAAGCAAGTTGCAGCTAAAGTCGATCAGTGAGTTGCGTAGAGGAGACTTCCAGTGATCGACTTTGACGAACTTCGTAGTATCGCCGCGGATGTTCGTATCTTTATCGATGCTTCGGAAGACAAGGGCGGTGCCTTGAAGGCCATCGTCGACGCCTACGATGTCGTCCTCGGCATCTTCCCCGCCGGCCCCGGAATGGACCTTCACGTGGTCAAGGGCACCGAGGTCCTCAATCACATCGCGCAGACCCAGGCCTCGTCGGGCTTCACGCACACCGCGATCGCTTTCCAGACCCGCGAGCAGGCTGTTGCGCTTGAGCACCTGATGGCGGCCTAGCCACCGGCGCAGAGCCGCTGACGACCGCGCATTTTGCTTTGAGATCAAACGATTGCCCCATGCGGCGGGGGCGATATGCAGTTTGTGCCAGTCTCGTCCCCAAGGCGCGCGGTCCTGACAAAACGGCGTCCCGACCCATCGATCCCGTGCCGTCGTCCGCGTTGCCTTCCCGAGCAAAACCGGCAAAAATCCCGTCCACGATTCCGCCGTGGGACGCGTGGATATGGGCCAGCACCTGACGGTCAGCACCGGCGAGCTTGACGGCTTCGAGGGACTCCACGACGCCGTCAAAGGCTCGCATGTCGATGTCATGCAGCTGGAGCGCGGCAAGCTGCGCGGTACATTGTCTCATGTCGGGATCGGCGATTTCTCGCTCAGCATCGGCGCATTCAATGTCGGGGTGCGCACCCAGCGCACTTCGGCCGATGACAAGCTGATCATCGGAATGCTGCTGAACGCCACGGATCGCGTCACGCATTGGGCATTCGACATGCAGCCGGCCGACGTGCTGGTGATCCCGCCATCGGTCGAGCATGACGGCGTCTTTCACAAGGCCTCGTCCTATGCCGCAATTCGCTTCGACATGGCCGATCTGCCCGACATATTCGGCGATGAGCCGCGGCTCGCCGATGCCGAAACATGGCAAGCAAAGAACCACTTTCGCGCCGACCCCACGCTCGGCATGGCCGGAGCGATCAGGCTGCCGCAGATCGTCTCGCATCTCGCCCGGTATCCGGACGCGCTGTCGGAGGCGTCGTCCGAGTTCTGGAAGCGCGCGATCATCGAATGCGTCAGGCCGACGGCGATCACATCGCTGCCATCAGACGGAACCAGCTACCTGCCGTCGGCGATGAAGCTGGTCCGCCACGTCGAGGACTATCTGCACGCCGCGGGCGCCCGCCCGGTCCATGTCTCGGAAATCTGCACCGAGCTTCGGCTGTCGCGACGCAGCCTGCACCGCGCCTTCCACGAGGTGTTCGGCGTCGGCCCGGTGACGTTCCTGCGCTACAAGCGGCTCTGCATGATCCGTTCGATCCTGCGCGAAAGCACGCCGGAGCAGACCACCGTTTCCAAGGTTGCGATCGAACAAGGCTTCATCGAGCTCGGGCGCTTCTCGCAATACTACCGCGCGATGTTCGGGGAGTACCCGTCGCAGACGCTCGGCTACGCCGGTTAGAACGATCCGGGGGCGCTCACGCACATTCAAGCGCAAGCTCATTTCGATCGTCCCGGATCGCCATTGCCGGACAGCACCTGCGCGGCGCCGCCGATGCCGCGCCGGAAGGCCTCATCGAAGGTGACGCCGCGGAACTGCCATTTGTAGTCCCTGCCGCGCCACGCCATCCGCCATTGCGTGGCCCAGCCGAGATCCTTGTCGTCCCAGACCAGCTGTCCGACCAGAATGGCCTCGCCGCCCCGCGGCCCCACGATCGCACTCAACTGCGCGGGCGGCGTCTTCAGGAGGCCGGCGGCCGCGACATTGGCGCTCGTCAGAGCGGCCGTCTCGGGCAGCACGAAGCGCATGCCGCGCTTGCCGGCCGCAGCCGCGAGTGCATCGCGCTGCAAGTCGGACTGCGTCCCGTCAGAGGTGACGATAAAGTCCTTCGGGCCATGCAGCATCTCGACGAAGACGCCGAGCGCCGGCCGCTGCGATCGCCACGGCTTGAGGCCGAGCTTGGCGAGAATGCCGTCGATCTTGTTCTGGTCGAAAGCGACCGTCAGGTCGTAAGGCCGGTCGCGGGTGCCCTGCTCGTCATGATGCGGCTTGCCGGCATACTGGTCGTGATAGTCGAAACTGCTGACGAATTCTCTGGCCCTCGATTTGTATGCGGCAAGCCTGCGGTCGCTTGCCAGCATCGGCTGGCCGGAGACCTTGATCAGGACGTCCTCCAGACATGCACCGAAGCCGATGATGCGGTTCGGCTCGCCCTGGCCGGTGACGACGGTCTGCGCGCGGTAGAGGTTGTCATCCGCCGCCGCGATCGCACCACTGCACCAGATCAATGCGGCGGCAAGCAGCGCCCGGACCACACCACGTGTGAACGCGGCGACCGGATTACGTTTCGTCTCAAGCAAGGCAGCCATGGTCACCTCCGCTCGGTCACGTCATCAACGGCACATTGGTGGCATTTTTCGGCAGCGCCAACATGTTCGGACATGGGCGCCATTCCATCGGCCGCACGGCACGCTATGGCCAGGCGCGGCAGGCCTGACATATGCTCGGTGGATGCGCGGCGGCGCCGGGTGCGCCGCCCAAGACAAGAACAGCCAACAGGAGACGTCCCGTGAAATGCTATGAGTTGCAAGGCCCCGGCGGCGTCGACGCGCTTGCGCTGGTCGACAAGCCGGTTCCACAGGCCGGCCCCGGCGAGGTCCTGGTGCGGTTGAAGGCGGCGACGCTGAACTATCGCGACCTGCTCACGGTCAAGGGCGGCTATGGCTCGCGCCAGAAATTTCCGCTGGTGCCGGTTTCCGACGGCGCCGGTGTCGTCGAGGCGGTTGGTGCCGGCGTCAGGAATTTCGCAGCCGGCGATCGCGTGATCGGCAGCTTCTTCGAAAGCTGGCTCGGCGGCGAGCCGAGCGAGGCGCGGATGCGCGCGGCGCTCGGCGGCAGCGTCGACGGCGTGCTGACCGAATACCGGGTGTTCCCGGCGCACGCACTGGTGCGCACGCCGGACCATCTCAGCGACATCGAAGCCGCGGCGCTGCCATGCGCCGGCCTCACGGCGTGGAGCGCGGTGGTCAAGCTCGGCGACATCAAGCCGGGACAGACCGTGCTGACCCAGGGCACCGGCGGCGTCTCGCTGTTCGCGCTGCAATTCGCCAAGATGTGCGGCGCCCGCGTCATCGCGACCTCTTCCAGCGACGCCAAGATCGTGCGGCTGAAGCAGCTCGGCGCCGATGTGACGCTCAACTACAAGACCACACCCGACTGGGGCAAGAAGGCGCGGGAGCTGACCGGGCGCGGCGTCGATCTCGTCGTCGAGGTCGGCGGCGTCGGCACGCTGAACGAGTCGATCCGCGCAACGAAAATCGGCGGCACCATCGCCTTCATCGGCGTGCTCGCCGGTCCCGCCTCTTCCGACACCCGGCTGCCGTTGATGGTGATGCAACAGCAAAGGCTGCAGGGCGTCACCGTCGGCTCGATCGAGGATCTGCAGGCGCTGTGCGACGGCATCAGCACGCACGGCGTCAAGCCCGTGATCGACAAGGTGTTCGCGTTCGACCAGGTCAAGGACGCATTCGCCCACATGGCGAGCGGCGCGCATTTCGGCAAGATCGCGATTGCGATCGGCTAGCATGCTTGCCTAGCGCCCCGTGAACTGGGCCTTGCGCTTCTCGACGAAGGCCTGACGGCCTTCCTTCGCGTCGGCGCTTTCGCGGATCACCATCTGCAGCTCGATCTCGCGGCGAAACTGATCGGCGTAGCTTGCGTGCTCGCTCTCCTCGAGCAGCTGCCGTGTCGCGACCAGCGCGCGCGTCGGGCCATCGGCGAGGCGGCCTGCAAGCGCTTTCGCCTCGTCGAGCAGCCTTGCGTCGTCGACCACGTCGCGCACCAATCCCCACTCCTTGGCCCGCTCGGCCGACAACGGCTCGTTCAGCAGCATCAGCTCGAGCGCGCGCTGGCGTCCGATCAGGCGCGGCAAGAGCCAGGTCGAGCCGAGGTCGGGCACCAGGCCGATCCGGCTGAACACCTGGATGAAGCTCGCCGAGCGCGCGGCCAGGATGATGTCGCCGGACATCGCAAGGCTGAAGCCGCCGCCCGCCGCGACGCCGTTGACGGCGACCACCACCGGCATCCGGCACTCGCGCAAGGCCTGCATTGCCGGCCAGTAATGCTTCATCACGCCGGTATAGATATTGTCGCCGAGCGAGTTGAACGCCTTGAGATTCTGCCCGGAGCAGAAACCGCGTCCCTCCCCGGTCAGGATCAGCGCGCGGATGCCGGGTGCGACGCCCATCTCGCCTATGGCGCGTGCGAGATCGCCGAGCAGTTCCGGCGTCATGGCGTTCAGGCTGGCGGGATCGTTCAGCGTCAGAATGCCGACCTTGCCGTCCCGTTCACGCTTCACACTGCTCATTTTCCGCTCCCTGAAATTGGTTCTTGTTGCACTGACAGTGCCATGCTTGGCATGCTACGCCAACGCGACCCGCCCGCAACAAGAACAGCGAAAGCAACGCCATGTCCGACCAGTTCTCCAACTCGCAAGTGATCCGCAAGCCGGCCGTCAGCGCCAAGGGCGGCATCGTCGCCGCGCAGTCGCGCAAGGCGGCCGAAGTCGGCGCTGAGGTATTGGCAGCGGGCGGCGATTGTGTCGACGCCGTAATTGCAACCACCTTTGCGCTGGGCGTGCTGGAGCCGTGGATGAGCGGCGCCGGCGGCGGCGGCGCCATGGTGCTGTACCGCGCCAAGGAGAACCGCGTCGAGGTGATCGACTACGGCATGCGCGCGCCGGACGGCCTGCGCCTCGAGGATTATCCGCTGACCGGCGGCGCGGCCTCCGACCTGTTCCCCTGGGCGCGCGTCAAGGACGACCGCAATCTGCACGGACCGGGCTCGATCGCGGTGCCCGGCGTCGTCGCCGGCATGGAGGAGGCACATCGCCGCCACGCCAAAATGCCGTGGAAGGACCTGCTCGCACCGAGCGTCAAGCTTGCCGGCGAAGGCCTGCTGGTGGATTGGTGGACCACCGACATGATCGCAAGCTCCGCCGCCGATCTGCGTCGCTATCCGGCCAGCGCCGGGGCGTATCTGCTGGACGGCCTGCCGCCGAATGCGCAATGGGGCATCAAGTCGGTGGTCCGCATGCCGCAGGACAGGCTGCAGGCGACGATGGCGCAGCTTGCCGCCGCCGGCCCGCGCGACTTCTACGAAGGCGATCTGGCGCGCAGCATCGCCGACGACATCCAGGCCGCCGGCGGCGCGCTGTCGGTGCGCGATCTCGCCGCCTTCCGCGCCCATCTGCGCGAGCCGCTCAGGATTCCCTATCGCGGCGGCACGGTCTATGCCACGCCGGAGCTGACCGCGGGTCCGACCATGGCGCGTACGCTCGGCCTGTTGCACAAGGCGTTTGCGCCCGCGCAGGGCGGCCCGGATGCGGCGGCCTATGCTGCCTACGCCGAGGCGCTGCAAGCCGCCTATCGCGAACGACTGAAGGACATGGGCGATGTCGACGGCCGCCGTTCGCTCGGCGCGGAAGCGATCGCGCCGTCCTGCACCACGCATTTCTCGGCGGTGGACCGCGACGGCAACATGGCCGCGGTGACGCAGACGCTGCTGTCGACCTTCGGCTCCAAATTCGTGACGCCGAACACGGGCCTCACCATGAACAACGGCATCATGTGGTTCGATCCGACGCAAGGCAATCCGAACTCGCTCGCGCCCGGCAAGCGCTGCCTGACCAACTACACGCCCGTAGTGGCGGAAGGGGCTGACGGCCGCCGTCTTGCCGCCGGCGCATCCGGCGGCCGCCGCATCCTGCCCGCGGTGTCGCAGCTGCTCTCCTTCGTGATGGATTTCGGCATGGACCTCGACGCCGCGATCCATCAGCCCCGCATCGACGCCAGCGAAGGCAATGTGGTGATCGGCGATGTCCGCCTGCCGCAAGCTGTGCGTGAGGTGCTGCGCGGCAGTTTCGACTATGCGGAGGCGCGCATCCAGACCCAGCCCAAGAAGTTCGCCTGCCCCAGCATCGTGCTGCGCGATGGCACAACAAACAGCGGCGCCACCGAGCCGTTTCATCCGTGGAGCGATGCAATCGCGGAGGGGTGAGTCGACCGCGGGGCGCATAACAACAAGCATCTCAGGGAGGCCGTCATGAGCTACGAACACATCACGTGCGACATCGACGGCTCCCTGATGATCGTCACGCTCAATCGGCCCGACAAGCTCAACGCCTACACCGGCACCATGGGTGCGGAGATCGCCGACGTGTTTCTGCGCGCCGATGCGGACGACGGCGTCCGCGCGATCGTCGTCACCGGCGCGGGCCGTGCCTTCTGTGCCGGCGCCGACGTCTCCGGCGGCGCCAAGAGCTTCGACATGTCCGGCAGCCACGGCGCAGGCGTGTTCGCAAGCGCCGGCCAGCGCAGCGGCCGCTTCGTCGAGGCGATCTTCAACTGCCGAAAGCCTTCGATCGCCGCGATCAACGGCGCTGCGGTCGGCGTCGGCATCACCATGACGCTGCCGATGGATATCCGCATCGCCGCTCGCGGCGCCAAGATCGGCTTCATCTTCGCGCGCCGCGGGCTGGTGCCGGAGGCCGGCAGTGCGTGGTTCTTGCCAAAGCTCGTCGGCCTGCCGCAGTCGCTGCGCTGGTGCCTCTCCGGCCGCACCTTCGATGCGGACGAGGCGCTGGCGGGCGGCCTCGTCAGCGAAGTGGTCGAGCCGGACGCCCTGCTCGAGCGGGCGCGGCAGATCGCCCACGAGATGACGGCGGAGACGTCGGCCGTGTCGGTCGCTCTGACCCGCCAGATGCTCTGGCGCTTCGCCGGCGCGCCTGATCCGTTCGAATTGCTTGCGATCGACAAGCCGATGTCGGTCGAGCGCGGCGGCCACGCCGACGTGCGCGAGGGCGTGCAGTCCTTCATCGAGAAGCGAAAGCCGGCCTTTCCGGGCAAGGTCTCGCAGGACATGCCGAGCCAGTATCCGTGGTGGCCGCCCTCGGAATGATCGGGGATCGCGGCGTGCGAGGTCGTCGTGCCGTGAGCCGGCCGCTGCGCCTCACGGTCGCACCTCACGCACCACCGTCGTCCCGGCGAAGGCCGGGACCCATAACCAGAGGGCTGCTTTGTTGAATGAGCTGTGGCCACAGCTCTGCAAGGCAATTCGCATTCGTGGTTATGGGTCCCGGCCTTCGCCGGGACGACACTGAAGATGTCGCACGGCCGGTGCGTCAAACGTACGCATTCTCGCGACACGTGAGCATGGTCCGGTCAGCAGCGCGGTATCCGAAAGGTGAACCGTGTTTCGGCAGCGGAGGACGTCACCTCGAGCTTGCCGTTGTGGGCGCGCGCAATTTCCGCGGCGATGTAGAGGCCCAAACCAGGCCTTCGTAGGTGGACTGGTGCGCAACGCGAAAGAACGGCTGAAACAACCTCTCGATAACCGCCGGAGCGATCGGCGCCCCGCCATTCGCGACCGACAACTCAAAGCCCTCGCTGTCGGTTGCCGCAGACACCCTGACTGACGAATTGCCGTCGCCATGCTTCAGGGCATTGCCGACCAGGTTGGACAGCAATTGCGCGATCCGGGCCGGGTCGGAATTGATGCCGCGATTGATGGCGAAATCGGTCTGGATCACGCGATCGGGCCATGCCGCGCGTAATTCATTCACGACTTGCTCAAGCGCCGGCAGCAATTGCGCGTCGGCGCTGCGCTTCAATTTGAAGCCGCCGCCCAGACGGGCGCGCGCGAAGTCCAAGACATCGTCGGTCAGGGTCGCCATGCGCTTCACGCTGTTCTGAAGCAACCCGACATAGGTCATCGACTTTTCGTTGAGCGGCTCCTTCAGCAACAGCCTCATGCCCGCGTCGATCGAGGCGAGCGGATTGCGCAAATCGTGCGCGAGCACCGCGATAAATTGCTCGCGAATCTCGTCCGCCTGCTGGTGGTTCAGTAGCGCGGCCTCGCTGGTTGCGACCCTCTCCTGCACCTGCAGGTGAAACGCGATCAGCGAAGCGAACAACTTGAACATGTTGACGACTTCCGGCGTGTTCACTTTCGCCGGGTGCGGATCGATCGCGCAGAGCGTCCCGAAAAACGTGCCATCGGCGAGGACGATCGGAATCGAAATGTAGCTTTGAAATCCGTACATCGCCGGCGTGCGGTGGTCGCGAAAGGCCGGATCCTCGGCGACATGGTCGATGACAACACCGTGTCCGCTCGCCCGGATTTCGTCGCAGATCGTGGTCTCGACCTTCAGCTCATCGCCGGGCTTCAGTCCGAACGAGATGTTGTCCCGGACGGCGCACGCAATCCAGCGACTTTCCGTGACCCTTGCCACCGCGGCAAAGCCCATGCCTGTGGTGCGGCACACCACGTCGAGGATGGTCGGAACCGCATCGATCCGGCCGATCGCCAGGATGTCAGCCTTCAGGTCAGCGGGGAGCTCTGTCGTCGCGGCGGCCGACGAGCCTTCCAAGTTCGTGGCAATCAACTCGGGAATTCGGATCTACCTCACGCAAACACCGGGAACAAAAGGCCCGATCATGGGTCGCGCACGATGGGGATCGTCAATGATCTCAGCATCGCCCGAAACTTCGACCGCTGTCCACATCTGAAGATGGTTCCCTGATTTCCCAAGTTCGGATCGCACTGACGCCGCAGGGGATTGTCGGATAAATCAGTGATTGAGCTTTCGCGATGGCGCGCCGAGGGACATTGCAGGACGCAAATGGGCTGATACAATTCGGCCCGACAACGAACAATGGTGACCGGCTTGAGCGATGCAAGCGCAGACGTGCCGCCCGGCGCTCAGCTCCTCGGACGCGAGTGGCTGGGCTTCGACGGCGAAATCACCTCGATCCGCTTCGTGGCGCAACCCCTGTTCACCAACCGGCATGGAACGATCCAGGGCGGCTTCCTTGCGGCGATGCTGGATTCGGCAACGGGCCTCGGCGCCCTCGCTGTACTTCCGGCAACCAAGACCGTGGTGACCAGAACTCTCACCACGCGGTTTCTCAAGCAGGCCCGCGTCGGTCCGATCACGGCCAAGGCCAGGGTCGTCTCGCAGACCGACCGCGACATGATCGTCGAGGCCGATCTGATCGACGCTGACAATTTGACCGTTGCCAGCGCCACGGCCGAATTGCGGATTCTGGACAAGCGATAGCCATGCGTTGTGCTCCCTTCGTGCTGTCAGCGCTGTTGCTGCTTGCGGTCTCGGCGGTGCAGGCGGCCGGGCTACGGCGCTTCGACGTTCCCGCGGGCCCCGACGGGCCTGCGATCAGAGGGGTGGTATGGCATCCCTGCGCCGAGCCCCCGCACGAGATCGACGCCCGCGGCAGCAGAACGTTCTTCGGCGTCAACGACTGCCCGATCGTGGGAGACAAGCTGCCACTGATCGTGATCTCGCATGGAAGGCGCGGCTGGCTCGGCGGCCATCATGACACGGCCGCGGCGCTTGCGGATGCCGGTTTCATCGTCGTGACGATCAATCATCCGACCGATACCGAGCGCGACACCAGCGGCACCGACAGCCTTGCCGTCACGGTCGAGCGGCCCGCCGACATCAAGCGCGCGATCGACTACGCACTCGGAGGCTGGCCCGATGCAGCTCGCATCGATGCCGGACGCATCGGTCTCTATGGTTTCTCCTGGGGCGGTTATACAGGTCTCGCGGCGATTGGCGGTGAGCCAGATCTCCGCAAGGGCCTGCCGAACTGCCAGACATCGAGCTTGCGGGCCTGCAAGGAGCTCGAAGGCGGAGAAAAGCCGAGCGGACCGGTCGTCCACGATCCGCGGATCAAGGCTGCGATCATCGTCGATCCCTTTCCTGTGCTGTTCTTTGCTGCCGAGAATCTGAAAGCCGTGACGATCCCGATTCAATTGTGGAGCTCGGACCCCGCGCAGAGCGGCGACGGTCTCTCCGGGTGCTGTGCCGCCGCGATCAACGACAAGCTTCCGTCCAGACCGGACTTTCACCTAGTGCAGGATGCCAAGCACTTCTCCTTCCTCGCGACCTGCACGCCGGAGGAGACAGCGAAGATGGCGGCCATCTGCACCGACCCGCCGGGCTTCGATCGCCTCGCCTTTCATCAACGCTTCCACGCCGCGGCCATCGCGTTCTTCAGAACGCATCTTGGCGAGACCGGGACGCGATAGCGCGTAGCTACACCCCGAGCTTGTCCCTTACCCGGCCGGTCAGCACCGCCGTGGTGACGCCGACGCGCCAGAAGGCGTGCATCGGGATCGGCTTGATGCCGGTCACGGGCATGTCGATCTCCGCCTTTGCACCTCCGACCAGGCGGCGGGCGAGTTGCGCGCCCATCGCGGTCGAGAGCGCGACGCCGCGGCCGTTGCAGCCGAGCGAGATCAGCAAATTCTCCGCGGGCGCATGAACATGCGGATAGTGATCGGTGGTGATGGCGAGCCGGCTGTTCCAGCCGTGGGTCCAGCTGACGCCTTTGAGCTGCGGCCACAACCGCTCGGCGTAGCGCATCAGATAGGCGACATCGGTCGGCTTGCTGATCCAGCGCATCGGGCCACGCCCACCCATCAGCAGCCGATTGTGCTGGTCGATGCGGTAATAGACCGTGATGTGGCCGCTCTCGTAGAGCACCGGACGGCCCGGCATGATCGAACGCGCGATCTCGTCCGACAGCGGCGCGGTCGCCGCGATCGACGAGAACACCGGCACGATGGTGCGGCGGAGCGCGGGCCAGAGATCATCGGTGAAGCCATTGGTCGCGAGCAGCACCTTGTCGGCATGCACGATTGCGCGCGGGGTCTCGATCCGCCAGCTTCTGCCGTCACGGCGCAACGACAGCGCCGGCGTCTCGCCATGGACGGCAACGCCGGCACCGATCGCGGCGCGCGCCAGGCCGCGCGCGTAGCTCAGCGGATGCAGATCGCCGCCGCGCGCGTCCAGCATGGCGCAGAGGTAACGGTCGCTGCCGGTCATCTCGCGCATCTCGGCGGCATTGAGCAGCTTGACCGGCATGCCGCGCCGGATGCACTGCTTCGCCGTGGTCTCGATCGCGGTGGCGCTGGCCTCATTGTAGGCGGCGCGCAGCGTGCCGTTCTGCCGCGCCTCGCAGGGAATCTGGTAGCGGCGGATCAGGTCGTGCGTGAAGTTGGTGGTGCCGTAGGAGAATTCGATCATGCGGCGACCGAGGTCGGCGCCGAAATCCTGTTCGATCTGATCGGGGTCGTGCTTCAGCCCGGGATTGGTCTGGCCGCCATTGTTGCCGGACGCGCCCCAGCCCGGCTCCTGCGCCTCCAGCACGGTCGCGAGCACGCCCTGCTCGGCGAGGTGCAGCGCGGTCGACAGGCCGGTGAACCCGCCGCCGATGATCGCGACCGGCACGCTCTTGTCCGACGTCAGCGGCGGTGTCGGCGTCGCTTCCACCGCGGTGTCGGCGTAGAGGCTCGGTGGAAGAGGAAGGCGAATAGGCGCGTTCATTACAGGTGACCTGATCACAACGGGTGCAGCACGCGGCGCAGGAAATCCTGGGTGCGCGGATGCTGCGGTTGGTTGAGGACGGATTTGGCGGCGCCCTGCTCGACGATGACGCCACCGTCGATGAACAGCACGCGGTCGGCGACGTCGCGGGCAAAGCCCATCTCATGCGTGACGACGACCATGGTCATGCCGTCATCGGCGAGCTTGCGCATCACCGACAGCACCTCGCCGACCAGTTCCGGATCGAGCGCCGAGGTCGGCTCGTCGAACAGGATCGCCTTCGGCTGCATCGCCAGCGCCCGCGCGATCGCGACGCGCTGCTGCTGGCCGCCGGAGAGCTTTGGCGGGTGCACCTCGGCCTTGTCGGCGAGCCCGACTTGCGCCAGCAGCGCGCGGCCGCGGGCAATCGCCGCCTCGCGCGGCTCCTTCTTCACATAGAGCGGCCCCTCGATGACGTTCTCGAGCGCGGTGCGATGCGGAAACAGGTTGAAACGCTGGAACACCATCGAGACCTGGGTGCGGATCGCGACGATGGAGCGGTCGCCCTGATCGACGCGCGCGCCTTCGACGCTGATCTCGCCGCGATCGTAGCTTTCGAGCCCGTTGATGCAGCGCAGGATGGTCGACTTGCCGGAACCGGACGGGCCGATGATACAGACCACCTCGCTCTTGGCGACCGAGGCGGTGATGCCCTTTAACACCTCGACCTTGCCAAAGCTCTTGTGGACGTCGCGCAGCTCGATCATTTGCGGTTCGCCTTGTTCTCGAAGTGCCGAACCAGCAGGATAAGCGGGATGCTCATGGTGAGGTACATCAGCGCCACCAAGGTGAACACGCTGGTGTTCTTGAAGGTCGAGGAGGCGATCAGCTTGCCCTGCAGCGCGAGCTCGGCGACCGTGATGGTGGAGGCTTGCGAGGAATCCTTCAGCATCATGATCATGATGTTGCCGTAGGGCGGCAGGATGATCCTGACCGCCTGCGGCAGCACCACGCGTCGCATGGTGAGCCACCAGCCCATCCCGATGGTCTGCGCCGCCTCGATCTGCCCCTTGTCGATCGCCTCGATGCCGGCGCGGAAATTCTCCGCCTGATAGGCTGAGTAGGCGATGCCGAGCCCGATGATCGCGGCCTGCAGCGCCGACAGCGCGATGCCGAAATCGGGCATCACGAAATAGATGTAGAACAGCAGCACGATGATCGGGATGCCGCGGATCACATTGATCAGCGCCGCGCTGAGGCCGACGAGAATGCCGATGCCGGACACCCGCATCAAGGCCCACACCAGCCCGAGCGCGGTCGAGAGCAAGAGCGAGCCGATCGTGACGACGATGGTCAGCCAGACCCCCTGCAACAGGATCGGCACGAACTCGACGGCGTCATGGAAGAATTTTTGCATCGGCTAATTGTATCCAGTCCCGTCACATGCTCGAATGCTTTTACCGTCACCCTGAGGAGCGCGTAGCGCGTCTCGAAGGGTCGACGGCCACCAGCCGGACCGTACATCCTTCGAGACGCGGCGAAGACGCCGCTCCTCAGGATGACGGATCACCTAAAGTCCCGTCGACGCGGTGGCGCTCACGACGCGCTGGCCTTCTGGCCCCATTTCTCCAGGATCTTTGCGATCGTGCCGTTGGCCTTCAGCTTCGCCAGCGAGGCGTTGATCTTGGCCAGCAGTTCGGTGTCGCTCTTGCGGATGCCGATCGCGACCGTGCCCACCGTGACGGGCTTGTAGCCGTCGACCAGCCGCACGTCGGCGAAATTGCCCTGCTGCAGATTGTAGGCGAGGATCGGATAGTCGGCGAAGCCGGCCTTGAGACGACCGGCATTCACGTCGCGCAGGATGTCGGGAATGGTGTCGTAGACCTTGACCTCGCTGAACAGCCCGGTCTTCTTCAGCGCGTCGACGAACGCGGTCCCGACCTGGGCGCCGACCACGGTGCCCTTCAGGTCCTCCTGCGTGGCATAGGCCTTGGTGTCGGCCTTCGGCACCACGAGGCCCTCGCCATAGGTGTAGACCGGCTCGGAGAAATCGATCACCTCCTTGCGCGCGGCGGTGGCGAACATCGCGGCCGCGATGATGTCGATCTTGTTTGCGGTCAGCGAGGGGATCAGCGCCGAGAACTGCATCGGCTCGATCTGCACGGAAAAGCCGGCGTCCTTGCCGATCTCGGTGGCGAGATCGACCATGATGCCCTGGATCGAATTGGTCTTGGTGTCGAGGAAGGTGAAGGGGATGCCGGTCGGCGTCGAGCCGACCTTCAGCACCTGCTGCGCCCCTGACGGCGCGCTCAAGGCAAGGGCAAGCGCCGCGACCGCGGCCTGCATGAGACGCTGAAAGGACATCGCAACACCTCCCGAAGCTGGCCGTGGCACCGCATCGCGCGCTGTGTCAGCGCTTTTGGTTGCGGGCGACGCCGTTCCGGCCTATTTTCACCAATATGAAATTGTGGTCACGAAACCGCGGCCATTGCAAGCGGTTTTCATGCACATGAAGGAAGCGGACTGACGTGAGCGGCAGCAAGAGATTGCGCAAAGGCGCGGCAGCGAGGCCAGCGACGGCACGCCGCGCCGCCAAAGGATCGGCCAAAAAACTGGCCAGGAAGCCGGCCGAGCCCGCGATGGACCTCGCGGTCGGACGCCGCATCCGCGACCTGCGCCGCACCAAGCAGATGTCGCTGGAGGTGGTTGCCGCGCGTACCGACCTTTCGATAGGCTTCATCAGCCAGATCGAGCGCGGCCTATCGTCGCCGTCGCTGCGCGTACTGGCGACGCTGGCCGACGTGCTCGGCGTCGGCATCGCCGCGCTGTTCGGCGCGACACCGAAAGATGACAGCGCCGGCGGCATCGTGACCCGAGAGGTGCAGCGCGCCGAGCTGAAACTGTGGCGCACCGGAATCTCGAAGCAGCTGCTGAGCCCGGCTGGCAGCGAGAGCCGGCTCAATCTGTTCCTGGTGCATCTCGAGCCCGGCGGCAACACGGGCGACGAGTTCTATACCCATGACGGCGAAGAGGCCGGCCTCGTGCTGTCAGGCGAGATGATTCTGACGGTGGACACCGAGACCTGGACGCTGAAGCAGGGCGACAGCTTCCGCTTCACCAGCCGCCGCCCGCATCGGTTTTCCAATCCGGCGCGTGATGCCAAGGCCGTGGTGCTGTGGGTGAATTGCGTGACGGCGGCGGGGTAGTCCCATCCAATGTCTCCCGGCGAAAGCCGGGACGACGATGATGTTTACACCGCGATCGTATCAAGCCGCGTCAGCTTAACCCCATCACGATCTCCTCGATCTTGATCGGGAAATTCCGCACCCGGATGCCGGTGGCGTGGAAGACGGCGTTGGCGACGGCACCGGCGCTGCCGGTTATCCCGATCTCGCCGACGCCCTTGATGCCGAGCGGATTGACGTGCGGATCGTGCTCGTCGACCGTGATCACATCCATCGGCGGCACATCGGCATTCACGGGCACATGATACTCGGCGAGGTTTGCATTGAGGATGCGGCCGGACCTCTTGTCCATCACCGCCTCCTCGTACAGCGCGAACGAGAGGCCCCAGATCATGCCGCCGTAGAGCTGGCTCTGCACCATCAGCGGATTGATGATGCGGCCGGCCGCGAACGCGCCGACCAGCCGCGTGGCGCGGATCTGGCCGAGCTCCGGATCGACCTTGACCTCGGCAAACACAGCGCCGTGCGCATGCATCGCATATTGCGATTGTGCCGCAGGATCGGCTGCACCAACGCCGCCGGCCTCGACCTCGGCAACGCCGGCGCGCGCCAGGATGTCGGCATAGCTCTCGCTGCGCGCAGCGTCGTCGCGGCGATGCAGCCGTCCGGCCCGCGCCACCACGCCGGCATTGCCGGCGCCGAACAACGGCGAACGCTGGTCCGAGGTCGCGAGCTCGGCGAGCTTTGCGATCACGGCAGCACCTGCATTGTGGATCGCGGCACCGACGGTTGCGGTGTGCCCCGAACCGCCGGCAATGCCGGCATCGGGCAGATCGGAGCTACCGGACCTGAACGTCAGCTGATCGAAATCGAGACCGAGCGAGTCGGCCGAGATCTGCGCCAGCGCGGTCCAGGCGCCCTGCCCCATGTCGTGCGCGCCGGTCTCCATCACGCCCTTGCCATCGGCGCGGATCACAGCGCGCGCATTGCCCTGGAACATGATGGCCGGGAACGTCGCGGTCCCCATGCCCCAGCCGACCAGAAAGCCGTTCTCGTCGCGCATCTGCCTCGGCTGCAGCGGACGACCCGCCCAGCCGAAGCGTTCGGCGGCTCTCGCGTAGCACTGGCGCAGCGCCTTGGAGGAAAACGGCTTGCCGGTGGTCGGCTCGACCTCGGCGTAGTTCTTCAGCCGGAACTCCAGCGGATCGATGCCGCAGGCGAACGCCGCCTCGTCGATCGCACTTTCCAGCACGATCGATCCGGTGGCCTCGCCCGGCGCGCGCATGAACAGCGGCGTGCCGGTGTCGACGCGCACGGCTTCATGCGCGGTGCGGATCGCGGGGCTGGCATAGAGCGTGTGCGAGGCGTCGGCGGCGGGCTCGTAGAAATCGTCGAAGCTCGACGTGGTGACGCGCGCCTCATGATTGATCACGGTCAGCTGGCCGGCATCGTCGGTGCCGATCCGGATGCGCTGGCGGGTCGGCGGACGATGGCCGACCGGGCCATACATCTGGCTGCGACGCAGCACGAGCTTGACCGGACGACCGATCAGCTTGGCGGCCATGATGCCGAGCACCTGCGGCCCGGAGATCAGTCCCTTGGAGCCGAAGCCGCCGCCGAGGAACGGGCTGTTGATGTGGATATTCGCCGGCGACATGCCGAACAGGCCGGCGACGCGCATCTGGGCGAAGCCCATGCCCTGGCTCGGCGTGTCGATGAAGAGACGGTCGCCGTCCCACACCGCGACGATCGCATGCGGCTCCATCGCGTTGTGATATTGCGCCGGGGTCTCGTAGGTCGCATCGGTCAGCTTCGTGGCCGCAGCCATGCCGGCGTCGATGTCGCCGTGACGGACCTCGGCGGGATTGCCGATGCCGACCACCGGCGGCGCATAGGCCTCGCCGGCGTCGAGGCCGACGCGCGCGATCTCGACCTGGTAGCGCGGCGACAGCAAGGCCGCACCTTCGGTCGCGGCTTCCAGCGTCTCGGCGATCACGACCGCGATCGCCTGGTTGGCGTAGCGCACCTCGTCGCTCTGCAACAGCTCCATGCGGAAGGCGAACGGATTCCCCTTGGCGTCGGGATCTTCCGCGAGCTCGGGCTTGTGCGCCGGCGTCATCACGTCGATGACGCCGGGATGGCGCTTGGCGGCGGCGACGTCGAGCGCGGTGACACGGCCGCGCGCGATGCAGCTGGTTGCGATCACGGCATAGACCATGCCGGGCGGATGATTGTCGGCGGCATAGCGGGCCTTTCCGGTGACCTTCAGCACGCCATCGGTGCGGGTCATCGGCTGGCCGATGTTCGAGCCATGCCTGATATGGGCGGGGTCGCGGGTCAGACTGAGTTCAACCGTCATGCGTTACGCTCCTGCAACGGATGAGAAAGGAGAGCCGGGCAGCGCGGCAATACGATCCGGCGTGCCTGCGGCAGCAAGGGTGAGCGCGCGCACGACGATGCGCTGCGCGAGCTCGATCTTGAAGGCGTTGTCGCCGGACGGCTTGGCGCCGGCGAGCGCAGTGCGCGCCGCCTCACGATAAACCGCCGCATCGGGC
>NZ_JACMYP010000028.1 GCF_020889705.1 Bradyrhizobium altum
TCCAGTTCCGTCAATTTGGCATCAGTCTGGAGTTCGTTCCGACCGTTCTCAGCAACAATCAGATCAATATCCACGTGAAGCCTGAAGTCAGCGAATTGTCGAAAGAAGGTGAAGTCAGCGTCAACGGGATCTCTGTGCCTGGTCTCTCCACTCGGCGTGCCAGTACCGTCGTCGAGCTTGCCAGTGGTCAAAGCTTTGCAATTGGAGGGCTCATTAGGCGCAATTTCGACACCGACATTGGTGCCTTTCCTTGGTTAGGCGATGTGCCGATCTTAGGCGCGCTGTTTCGCTCATCGTCATTTCAGAAGCAGGAGACGGAGCTGGTCATTGTTGTAACGCCCTATATCGTGCGACCAGCATCGAATCCGGGCAAGATAATCGCCCCCACCGACCGTATCGGACCGCCCTCGGATGCAGGCCGCACTTTGACAAACACATTGGCAAATTCGCGGCGAGGCCGCGTCCCTTCCCCCACGGCAGTACCCGGCGCGGCCGGCGGTGCATTATCGAATGAGGACCGAGAATGATCTTACGACAGCTGTGCTGTTTGATCGCTATTGGCGTAGCCTTGGACGGATGCACAAATCGTGCTTCGATATCTTCTGAGCCGCCCGAGCAAGCAATCGAAGTGGCGCAGAAGACCAGTGTCTTGTCGCTACAAGGTCTTCGTTGCGCCGAGAGATATCGGCTGCGGAATTTCATTGCGAATGCAAGTCGCGGTCGGCGGGATGCCCTCCATCTCGACGTCACTGGCTCACCCCGGCTCATTGCTCAAGTGGCGCATGAGGCCCGCGCAATGGGCGTTGCCCCTTATAATATTCACTTAGCCGCCTCCCCCGTCGATCTACCCGCCCATTTCGGGGTACGGATCGAGGCAATTATCTACGAAGCATATCCTCCCGTTTGCCGGTCGCTTTCGATCGTCGGCCCTTCAACTGACGATAATTCCTTTGACCCGACGCTGGGCTGCTCGATCCGGAATAATCTCGGAGTCATGATCAACGATCCTGGCGACTTGCTGGGGAATAGTGCTGTCATGCCAACCAGTGGTGATCGTGCGGTGCGTCCCCTTATCGCTCGTGGGATCTCCACACCGGGCAACGGCAGCAAATCGGAAGATGCAATTCATGACACGGCTCCGCCAGAGTCCCCATGAGCGGCTCACGAGCCCATACTCGCAGCAAGACATGCAGTGTTGGCTGATATTCTGGTCACTAGGTTCGCGATAAGGACCAGCCACTTCTGTGATTACTGCGCCGCTTGTCGATCAAATTCTGTATTTGACCAGGATCCTCCGCATCAGCCTTGCGCGAAGTTAGACCAGGCCGGCAGCAAAGACTGCCTTTGCGACCCGCTCAAAACACGCAATCGGAACGGCCCTCCCCATCGTCGCCTTTTGGATCAGCTCACGCGCTAAAACATGGTCCTGGACAATACTCAGATGCAGGGCCCGCGCCTCTTCAAGCAGCCGCGAAGCAAGTTCGCCCTCAGCGCGGCATACCAACACTGGCACTCCGGTCTCGCCGCGAACGTAGCGCAGCCCGATCACCGTCGCGGGCCCCGTCAGTATCAATGTGGCTCGACGAATGCCGATCGGGGATTCGCTTGCCGCCTCGCGACGGATCCGGCGGTGTTCGCCCTTGATCTGCGGATTGCCCTCCTGTTCCTTGGATTCGCGCTTCGCTTCGCTCTCTGTCATGCGCATGTCGCGCAAAAATAGCCAGCGCTGAATGAGCAGATCAGCCAAGCCGCCGATCAGAAAAGCCCCGGCCGCAATCTCGATCAGGACTTTGAGCTCTTGAAAGACGAAGCCGAAACATCCCATTCCGCAGACAGGCAAGTATACCAGCGCCTTCCAGCTTGCGATCACAGTAAGAAGAAGGATTGCGCCGAGGCTGAGCACCTTGATGAGCGACTTACCAAGCTCTACAAGCGATCGCTGAGAGAAAAGCCGCTTCAACCCTTTGATGGGATCCAATTTCTCAAGGGTTGGCTTGAGCGGCTCGACAGAAAACGTCGGCCCGCCAGTGGCCACGAAACTGGCCAGAATGGCTGCGGCCGCGGCCGCCCCAATAATTGGGACGACGGCGGTCATGGTGAGTTCGACCAATCCGATCAGCGCCTGCGCGACCGCGCCGTTGAAGGGCTGTTCCTGTAGCTTGTCGATGAGCCGCACCGCTTCATGCCACCCATCTTTGATCGAGCCTGCTCTGAGGCATAGACAGCCGAAACCGGCGCAAATGCTGAGCGCGCTCACGAAGTCGCCGCTGCGCGCGAGCTGCCCTTTCTTACGGGCGTCCCGTAGCTTCTTGGCAGTTGGTGGAAGCTTCTTCTCCTCGCTCGAATCGTTCATTTCAAGAACTTCTCGAGCCACTCCAGTACACCGTTGAACTGGGTGATCTCCGCTCTCATGTATTCGATGAGGTAGACGGTGTAGCTGACCATGATGATGCCAAACGCCGCGTTCTTGATGGTCGGGGAAAGATCGTTCAGCTTGATTTGCGGCGCAAAGCGCCCGAGCAACATGAGCGATACCTCGATCAGGAGCAGCAGAGCCAGCACGGGCCCCGAGACCAGCAGGGTCGTATGCATGATATGATCGAGAAGCGCTACGAATTCCATTGCCCCTTGCTGGGTGAGGGGTGGTAGTAGCCGATCCACGGGCCAGATCAGATAGCTGCCATAGAGGCACCTGACCATCGTCTGCAGACCTCCAGATAGAACGAAAATCGTAACTGCAGCAGTCCCGAGAAAAAGCCCCGTCGCCGAGGCTTGGCTGCGTGTCGCAGGATCGTCCACCTGGCTCGAAATACCGCGCTGGGTGTCGATGATGTCACCAACTGCCTGAATGCTCCATAGTGGTATACTGAGCAGGATGCCGAACAGTAGGCCGATGAATATCTCCTTGAGACCGAGGAGCGCGACTGCGACCATACGAGTGTCCGGATTTAGCATCTGCAGGCTGTCCCTGATATGAGCCAAGCATGGCAGCCCAAGCGCGATCGTCAAGCTTCCGCGGATCATCCCGCTAATGTGCGGCCGCGTGAACACGGGATGCACCAACATAATGCCGAGGGCCCGGGCTGCACCAAGGCCGGCTGCAACAATGAACTCGGTAGCAGTCTGGATCAGAATTTGCGTCTCGGTGAAGGACAAACTATGCATTTGAAGGTTTGTTGATCGTTCGCTTCGGCCAATCGAACCAGCCACGCTCGCCGCGCCATGATGTTAGAATTCAAGAAGGTCGCAGATATTCAGCCGGTTCGCTCCAGACTCTACAGGATGACGCGCCCATGATGTGAAAGGCACATCACTTCGGCCCAACTGCCTCCCATCGCTTCCCCCGCGACGAGACATGGCCAGTTTCAAGGATAGCACCAGCCGACCTCAGGCCCTGCAGGGCCGACAAACCAAGCTCTATTGACCTCTCACGCCGAACGCATCGTTCGAGTGTCTGCCAACCGTCCTAGCCTTCATCGATCTTGACGCCTCGCTTTCCGGTCTCGAGCAGCACTCTTTCGAAGGCGAAATCGACAAGGCCGCTTGCGATCAAAATAGCAGTCTTCCTCTCATGCTACTGAGGCTCGCTTTCGATAAGCTGACGGACTATCTCCTCGTGATTCACACGAGCGATGGCGATGGCGACCCTGTGCCGGACGCTCACCCTTGCGTTCCACTTACCAATACCTCGTGAGAGTTGGGAACTCCGCGAAGATCTGCTGGGCTTGTTCGATAAGTGGCGCGCTCAGCACCGGAGAAAACAGAACAAGCACGGCGACAACAACAAGGAGTTTCACGGTAAGCGGCAAGCTTTGATCCTGCAGCTGCGTTGCCGCCTGGATGATGCCGATACCCAATCCGACGACGAGAGCTGCAATGAGCGGCGGCAGAACCCAAATCATGAACAGGACGAGCGATCGGCTCAGGTGAGTGAGAATACCGGCATCATCCATCTTAACCTCCCCGCGTTGCGTAACTTAAGACTAATCCGTGCATGAGCCGCGACCAGCCGTCGATCGTAACGAACAGAAAGAGCTTGAAAGGGACGGAAATCAGCGTTGGTGAAACCATCGACATTCCCATTGCCATCAAGATCGTAGTTACGATCAGGTCGATCGTGATGAATGGAAGATAGAGAAGGAAGCCGATTTCAAAGGCGCGCTTGAGTTCCGATATCAGAAAGGACGGTATCAGAATCACAAAGTCATCGGCCGTTGTGTTGCTGCGCATTTCCTCCGACCAGACATGTTCTGTCGACGAGAGGAAGAACGAACGCTGCTCCTCATTGGTGAACTTCTTGAGATGGGCGCGCAGCGGCTCGCTCCCTTCCTTGGCAGCGGTCACCCAGTCATCGAACGTTTGATATCGAAGTTGCGGTTCGGTCAGACGATTGTAGGTCTGCTCAAATACTGGAGCGCCAATGAAGACGGTAAGGATCAATGCAGCGCCATACAGAACGATGTTCGGGGGTATCGACTGTGTCCCGAGCGCGTTACGGACCAGGAAGAGAACAACGGAAACCTTTATGAAGGCGGTCGTTGTGACCACCGCGAACGCGAGCAGGCCAAGGCCGACCGTCACCGCGAGAAGCGCAACGATGCTTGGTTGAATGTCACTCATTGACCGCCAACCTGTCGCGTAACCTGACGGCCAGTTTCTCACCGACACGCACGATGTCGCCGCGGCCGATCAATCGACCGTTCGCGAGAATGTCGACCGGACCATCAAGCGGTCGCCCGAGGTCGAACACATATCCTTCGTTGACGTTTCGCAACGTACCTAACGGTATAGGCCAGCGACCGCATTCGAACACAAGCGTGATCTCAATGTTGTCGATGTCGGCTTCCGATGACGGAACCAGCTGCTGTGCTTGAGGTCGTGGCGTCATATGGGCACACTCTAGAGGATGGGGTTGCAGGCGGAACGGCCCCTGCAGGACCAGTCTGGCACCGGCCACCTGAGCCGGAGCCCATAGCTTGTCCGCATTGAGGATGACTATGTGCTGAGCGAAGGGAGTGATGTCCGGCAGTAGCGCGTCGCCGCTCTGTGCTTGACGAAGGAGTGCGATGCTCACGCGAAGCGAGCCGATCGCTATCGCGACCGTGACAGGAAACTCCGGAGAAAGCCTGGGCATTTCCGGCGGCAGTTGGCCAAGCAGCTGGGCTAACACCCGGAATGCAGGGGGAACCCGGCGATCGAGAGACGAGAACAGGAACAGGCGCGCCTTGTCAGTGAGCGGTCCGTAGGCAGTGTCGAATTCTAGATAAGGCCCTTCTGTCCGTGCTTCGTCGATGCGGACAAGTTGTAAATCTCGCGCGAACAAGTCCTCTAGTCGCGTGAGCCACGTTTCAAGCGCGAGCTCGAGAAGGAGCGAACTGGTTGGGTCGGAAGGTAGAGTAAGGCCCTGCTGCACCGTCGAAATCAGTGCCTCGGCAAGCCGACGAGGCAAAGACAAGATCGCCGTTTCGTCCCCGACGCGAACTACGCAGTCAAGCATCGAGACGGCAGATGGCTCTGCATGCCAGACAAGCCGGCTCATGCGCACGAACAGGGGCTTGTCGCCAAGGCGGCTCCGTAGAACTACGCGCGGAGCGGCGACCTCATTGACCCACGAGACTACCTCGTGGGTCAGCGTTAGCGGTGGCTCGAATGGTAAGAGTTCGCCCCGAGCATTTGCCGACCCCATTTCTACAGAACCGCAAGCTGGCGCCGAGATCAGTGAATCAGCCATTAGATCGAATCGCCTACCGCTCGCCCAGGCGAGCCGCACTGATAGCGAAGCAAAACCTCATCGTCGGCCTCGATTTCGGCCGCTGACTCCAAACGAGTATTGGTTGTACTGTGAACATCAGATTCGATCTGTTCCCATTTACGGCGCGCCGCCAAACGCCTGGTCCACAGAGCCCGCGCGTCCACCACTTCCGCCTCGGCCTGCTCTCGAGCGACGCACGCCTCCTCAAGCGCCTGACGTGCCGATGCGATGCCGGCTGCGAGCCGTTCAATGACGATGTGGCGGCGACGATCGAGTTCTGCGACAGACATCGTATCGATGGATGCCAGCTGCAGATAAAGTTCGGCTTCGACGCTTGCGCGATGTTTCTCGGCGCTTGCAAGCGTGTCGGAAGCTCGCTTTACCCGTTCATCGGCGATGCGGCGCTTGCCTTCCCTGTTGGACAACTCCCGAAGCGCACTTCGCTCCCTCATGTCCTTCACGAGCCGCAATTTGGAGGCTTGAACGAGATTCAGGCGGTCAGACGCGACATCCACGTGACGGCCTCCTCAAAACTGGACGGCTCATGCTGCCCTTGGCGCAGGAATGCCCGCAGCTCCTCGATTGAGCCGATCGCCCGGTCCGTTAGCGGATCGCTACCCGGCTTGTACTCACCTACCTTGATCAGGAACTCCGCCTCATTGTAGCGCGAGAGCAGATCGCGGAAGAGGGATGCCGCCTGGCGATGTGACACCGAGACGACCGCATCCATGACTCGACTCCGGCTCAACAACACGTCGATGGCGGGAAAATGCTCTCGCGCCGCAAGCGAGCGCGACAGAATGATATGACCATCGAGAATACCGCGCGTCTCTTCGGCTATTGGATCGCCTGTACCGTCACCTTCGACAAGAACGGTATAGAAAGCCGTGATCGAGCCGCGCTCGCCCATACCGGCGCGTTCCAACAGACCGGGCAGTAGCGCAAATACCGAGGGAGGAAAGCCTCGTCGTGTGGGAGGTTCGCCCGCGGCAAGGCCGATTTCGCGCATCGCGCGGCTAAAGCGCGTCAATGAATCCATCATCAAAACGACGCGCAGTCCTTGATCACGAAAATACTCGGCGAGTGCCGTCGCCGTATGGGCGCATTGCGCCCGCTCCATCGGCGAACGGTCGGATGTCTCAACGACAACGATCGTGCGACCGAGCGCCACGCCAATGTGACGCTCGATGAATTCACGTACCTCACGTCCACGCTCGCCTATTAGCGCGACCACCGTCACGTCGGCGGCAGCTCCCTTTACAATTTGCGACATCAGCGTCGACTTGCCGCAACCGGCGTCTCCATAGATTCCGATTCGCTGGCCTTCACCACACGTCAGAAGTCCATCCAGCACGCGGATGCCGAGCGGAAACGGCTGCTCGATACCGCGCCGCGTCATTGGATTGGGCGCCGCGCCACGCAGCGGGCGAGTGTGCGCCGCCTTTATCGGGCCCTTGCCGTCGAGTGGACGGCCAAAGCTATCGATCACGCGGCCGAGCAAATCGCGACCGACCGATACTTCCTGCATTCGCCCGGTCGGAACCACCTCAGCACGGCTAGATAAGCCCACCATGTCGCCGATTGGCGTGAGTAACACGCCGTCCGGCAGCAGCCCGATCACCTCGGCCTCAAGCGACCATCCCGTGCCATGATCCTGCAACACGCAAATCTCTCCAACACGAGCTCCTGGTAGCACGGCGTGAAGCAACGTGCCGATTGCCCGTTTGACTCGTCCGCGCACGGCACGCGTATCGATCTGCATTGCCGCAGATCGCAGAGACGATAACGCAGCGTGGACGGATTTTTCTCCAGCTGCACCGTGGTCGCTTGATCGTGACACGGTCACGGTTCGCCCATCCGAAAAGACGAGCCAAGTTCGAAACGCAAGGTGCGGAGCTGCGCGGCAAGCCCCACATCGACATTGCCAAACTCGGTCCACAAAACGCACTGGTCCGGCGTCAGCGCTGGATCCGGATCAATTCTGATTTTGGGCCGCCCATCCGTTCCATCAAACGCTGCGAACTCACGGGTCAGTGCATCGGCATTCAATGGAGCCACATGAAGACATACTTCGGCACCGCCACAGTTTTGTTCGATGGCATGGCGAACGCTCCTGATCAGCATCTCGCCCGGATCGAAGGAGCCTAGCAAATCGCTCAAGATCTCAATGACGAGCTGTGGCAACTCCTGTTCCAGAACGGCCTTTCGCCGCGCCAACTCCGAAGCAGCGCGGGCGACGATCCGCGCCATTTCGTCCGAGCCTGCCTTCATGCCCTCGGCGTGGCCACGCATACGCTCGCGCTGATAGGCTTTGCTCGCCCAGCTGCGAGCCTGCTGTAGATACCGCTCTGCCAGTGCGCGCGTCTGTATTGCATCATACCATATGCCGAGTTCCGCGGCCGGTATGAGTGGACCAAGAGGACGTATCTGGGACGCCTCTGGCAACGCTGGGTCAGTGACAATCATGCCGCTGGTGTCTCCGTCGCCAGGTGCTCCATCACCAAAGACAGCAATTGGCTTGCGGCGTTGCGGTGTTCGCTGGCAGGGGTCTCCGCGGCGGACCCGACAGGCAAGCGGAGAATCACGCGCGCACGGTCGAGCTCTGACGCACCTTCGAGCCAAGCGCCAAGACAGGCATATCCATCATGTTCAATCTGCCGCGAAAGTTGCTCAGGATCGACAATCGGTGTGGTCGCGACGGCGCTGCATAAGTGTCGGATGCCGAAGGCATGTGCTTCAGCCCCGATGTGTCCGACCAGAATCGTGAGATCGTGCTTTGATACCAGCTTCAGGACTGAACGTGCATGCCAGACGCTGCCAGTGAGCAAGGCCACCCGACGCGGATCGTGCCCGACTAGAACGTCCCTCCCCCAGCTACTTCCTTTCGCGGCAAGTTCGCTGCCTAGCAGCAATTCGGCCAATCTTTTCTGCAGCCTGTAAGAATTTTGCAACTTTAGCACTGTTGCGGCTGACAGCAGCGCATCAAGATGAGCGGCAAAACGGCTCGGATGGATCAAGGCAGCAAGCTCGCGCAGGCGATCGGAATGCGAGCCGAGTGAATGATTTGGTTCGGCGGACGTCGATACCGACACTGCATTTTTACCTATCTCGCATCGGAGGTTAGCTTTTTGCCGACGGCTTGGACCACCGGCATACTCGAAGCTCCACCGAGATTTGTCAGTTTGCGCAATGATTGACCGAGCTGGCGCCCTCGTGTGCTCAGCAGCACGTAAGCCACAATGCCGAACGCCGCGCCCACGCCTCCGACGCCGATGGCAAGCAAGAAAGGCGCTGACAAGAACTTGGCCGGCTGGGCCGAAGTAGCGGCAGCCGAAGGCGACAGCTCATGCTGAGCCCGCTCAACTGGCACGAACACAACTGCGACCTTGTCGTAGGAGAGCCCTTCGATGCTATTGGCCACGAGCATCTTGATTTGCGGCAGCAAGGCCGAGAGCTTCGCATCGGAGCCGTGACGAATGAAGACTGACGCCGAGGACGGTGTCGAATCCTGTCGCAGAAGATCATTCTTCGGCAGAACAATATGGACACGGGCGGAGAGCACCCCATCGATATCGTTGATCGTGCGCGACAATTCTTCACTTAGGGCGTAGACGTACCGGGCACGCTCCTCAACCGGAGAGGCAACCAAGCCCGCCCCCTTGAACACTTCACCGAGGTTCTTGTAAGGCTGCCGAGGCAACCCCCGATCGTTCAGCATCTCGATCGAAAAGGCGAGCTGCTTTTCTTCGACTTGAATCGTGCTCGTCCCATCCTTAGCGACAACACGGACAGCATCGACGCCTTTGCCAAGGAGAAGCGTCAGCATCTCGTTGGCTTCACGCTCCTGGACTTTAGTGTAGAGATCGGCCTTGCAACCGGCCAGCAACAGCGGCAGCACGAGGAAAACATGAAACCACCTTCCCGCCAGCACGTTGCGACCAACCTCTCTTTGCATCGAAACGTCCATCGAGGTCGCTCAGCCCGCCGATAGCAGCTTGTTCAAGGATGAACTCACTGTGCCGGCACTCTTGGAGATGAGCGAAACCTCAATGACGCTATTGTAAACATCCCGCAAATTCGCCAGCATCACCTCGAAGTTATCCACGCCTTCCGGCATTCCGACGGAATGAACATGCATTTCGTGCGAACGCATGACGGGCTGCGCGGCCGGCCCAAGCTGGAGACTTTTCGCAGGAATAGGTTCGCCACCGATCATCGAAGGGATTTCACCCGAGGGAAATGGTTTGCCCTGGTGCAAGGCAGATAGATTCTGAAGGATGCGATCGCCGACTGCATTTGCCGACGCAACGGCACGCTGAAGTTCCACGGCTTGTGGAGCCAACGCGCCATCGGTCACGGAAGAGGCGACACCTTGATGCAAGGTTACCTGTGCAAGTTTCTGCTGAAACTCGGCCTGCGTCGATGAGCAAGCCCTGGAGAGGCATTCGACAGGGCCGGCGAAGATCGGAGTGACGCCAAACATGAAATCATAGCTCTCACGTGATGCGATTAGCCGCTTATAACCGTGAACGTGCCCAGAACCCTAGACAGGAGAGCTGACGAAAAGCTGACGAGCATCACCAAGATCGTCATCTAAAGACCACGCTTGGTCTCCAGTGTGGAAGAAATTTCGATTTCCGACTTTGGGCGAGTTTCGATGGCTGTTCTCAAGCGCAAATTCCAAGCACACCCACTCGAGCCACGAGGCTACACATCTTGAAGACCATTCTATACGTTTGGGTTTTCATTTCGCTGGGTATCGTTAGGGCCCTCGGCGCTGACCTACATCTGCCATCGACTCTTTATAGCTATACAATCCTGGATCAGGACCTCGCTGCGGCACTCCAGGAGTTCGGCAACAACTTGAATATTCGTGTCAACGTCAGCGCCGAGGTGAAGGGTAGAATTCGGGGGCGGATGCCGGATCTCACTCCGAGAGAGTTTCTCGACCATTTGACCAATCTCTACAATCTTCAATGGTACTACGATGGATTGGTGCTGTACGTATCCGACGCGCGCGAAGTGCAAAGCCGCCTGCTCTCCTTGAATCCGATCACTTTCGATGCATTCAAGGCGGCGCTCGATGCACTTAAGATCTCTGATGAGCGCTATATCCTGAAAGCTGCACCGGGAGATGGCCTCGTCCTCGCGTCTGGTCCACCTCGCTTTGTCGCGCTTGTGGACCAGACGCTCAAGGCCCTGGTGGCGGAGGTGGAGGCGCGGCGAACCCCGATCGTCGAAAAGCCGTCGCACGATACGGTTTTAATGCTGTTTCGCGGATCCTCAAGCGTGGTGGTTCGTGATGGGCGACCAGAGGCCCCTATGTCACCCACCGTGCCGCATCAAGGTGGCGTCGTCCACGCACCGGGCCCAGACCACTGATGACAAGGGTAGCCTACGAGAAAATTCAAAGCGCCTCTGCATCCTTCAGAAAGCTGATCCTGCCAGCATGAGAGCGCGGACGAGTGCCGCAATAGACGTATGTCGGGATGACAGACGATCGAACCGGAAACACTGTGAGCATCATTGTTGACGGTAAGTTGAGTTTCGCTCTTTCGCTCCCCGCGCCCCTTGCGAACAGGTCTCCCAACCTCGAGCCCGTCCGTGATCTGAAATGCGGAACAGGATGGACTTTAACTCGATAAGCCGGGCAGACCCGAGCCTGGCGCCCAACTCCTCCTCATCGCGCCCAGATCCGAGCGACTCTGAGCGCGAACTGTTGGCGCTGCATGAAGGGGCCGATGTAAGCCAGAACCCGATCTGGTAGGAACACGAGGCCGGACCTTTGCACCCCGAGCCATCATTGGGCGCGGCGTTCGCTCGAACTCCCACCAGCTGATTGCTCATTTCCTCGCTGACGGCTGCGACTTCGGCAAGAATCCAGTTTGGCAAGATCGTGAACCTAGGCCAATGGCCAGCCAGCTCGGTCCGAACCATCGCAAGCCGGGGTGTCGTGCCGCGCGGCAATCAGGGCGGAAGCGGCTTCCCAGCCAGATTGACTGTCGTCACGCGCCGAGGGTGCGACGCCAGAACTCGGAGATTTTGCCCTGGGGACGGACGTCGCGCCAAGGACTACTGGGTCTTCACTGGCCAAGCCGCAACGCGATCTCAGGTCGACATGCTAAGAAGCCGGGCCAAGCAAAGCCTCGCCGATGACGACTTTCACTATCCTGGGTGTTCGCCACACAGCAGAATGGCGAGAAGATGGGGTTCTTCGTCTTACACCATGACTGGACCCTGGCTTTTGGCCTGCAGAGTCGAGCGAAGGTAGGTCGAGCGGCCAAAACATAGCTGATAAGGAATAGATGCTGAGCACATTTCAGCTTGAATGCGCTCGAAGCCACCGTCGACCTACACTCAACATGTACGACGATGGCAATAATATTGTGGAATATGCACCGGCAAACGGTATCTGGTCGCGTTACTTCGCCGCGGCAATGGAGCAGATTTCCATAGTCTTGTGGCGGAGACGCCGGCGTAGCCACGCGGTTAACTCCGACATGGGATGTCGGCGGTCCGAGCTTGTCGCGCGAATCGCCGAACGCGACCATCACGGGATAGCAGCCGCGAGTTCTTGATTCCGCCAAAGTGCCGCGTCAGGACACGATCAAGCACCACGAGGCTAACGTACGCACACCATGCGCCGTAGCCGTTGGCTACTCCTGTTTCATTGGCTCGTTGCGAATTCTTCTGAGAGCCGTCAGCTTCTCAAAAGCTAGTCCCCCTACCACAACAGCGTGAACATCTAGACGGCGATGTGCCGACAGATTGTAGCGGAACCAAGCGCGGGGACCCGCTGGGCAACCGGAATGGCTCTTGGACTCCGCCTATCGATCTTCTTGCTCGTTGTCCGTCGCGATTTCCCGCTGCGCCATTGACCGGCTTGTGGTGCAATCTCACATCAGAGGAAGTATAATGTCAGTCAACAACCTATCGCTAACCGCCAGCTCAACGGGAACATTGTCCGGGCTTGCTCCGGGCCTTCCGTCAGCCCGCGAACTTTCAAGCTTCGAGGCGGTTCTGGCCGGTTGCTCCTTGAAAGATACAACCGGCGATCACTCCGCACCGCAGGATACGGAGGCGGCAGAGGCAGCCAAGCAACTGGCGGAGGAGCTCACGCAGGAGACGCGAAATATCTTGCCGCCGGACTTGAGAGCAGCACTGGATGCACTTGGGCAAGCTCCACAGCCCGCCCCGGCTGCGGGTAACGTTGGAATTGCGGCGGCGCCAGTACCAAGCTCAAGGATTACATGGAACAGCGGCACTCTGACTGATACGGAGTTGCAGATTGTGTCGATGTTGAACCGTCACAAAGACAAGTGCCCGCTCGATTGGAAATCCCTTGGAGATTTGGCCAATGATCCCTCCACACCGCCGGATCTCAAGGCGGCGATCGAAGCACTGCAGCAGGACCCGGAACTCTTCTATGCGATAGGGTCGCAAGGCGACGGCCGCTGCGGTGGCAAGATCAAGGCAGATGACCTCTCCAGCTTCTCCGATCATCACTCACAGGTTGCCGTATTCCAGGACCAGCAGGCGCGACGCTACGAGCAGAACTACATTCCATCCGACGGCACCGGAAGCGGTCAGCCATCGGTTATGAGCGAGAATGATGCATTGCGCGAGCTCTATCGGTATTCCGATAACCTGCCCAAGAACCTAAGCCTTGCGGATTTCAAGCAGATCGTCGACGGCGAGGCCAAAACGGGCAAATGTCCGCCGCAGGTTGTCGCAGCCGCGCAATACTTCCTCGATCATTCCAACGAATGGAAACAGTTGTACGGTGGCTCGATAGATAAAGTCCATAAGGAGGACTTCCTGCAGGTTGCCTCATCGTCGATGAACCTTTCGCAGACCGAGCTGGATACGCTGAACACGATCAACAAGAATCAAGCCGCTTTCTTCGGAAAGGGCGACCTCACGCGGGACAAGCTCGCCAGCATGGTCGATGACAAGAGCCTCGCTCCCGAGGTACGAAAGGCGGCCTCACAGCTGCTCTCGGATCCTCTGTTGTTTGGGCTACTGAACAATTCGATCACAGGCTACAAGACCCACCATAAGTTCTTTGATTTCGGCGGCGGTCATACGGTCGATTCCGGCAACATCAGCAATAGCGACTTCACTCACTTCTTCAGTAACATGTCGGCTGCCAACCGCACGGCTCATCAGTTGAGGACGCATGTCGCCAAAACGGCTGCCGATCAGTCCGCTGTCGCAGACATGATGATTGGCGCGGAGGATCAGCCCGATATCAAGTCTTCCAAGAAGAACGGGGGTGCCTTCATGCACGTGCTTGACGACGTGCTCAAGGTGGGCTCGAAGGTGATCGACTGGGCCGCAACGGCGGTTGGTACACTTGGCTTCATTCCAGGCTTGGGTGAATTGGCCGATCTGGCGTCAATGGTGCTCGAGAGCGAGGCGCAAGCAGCAAATCTTCTGCACACGGCCATCACAGGCGGCAACTTGAAACAAGCGCTGGAAGAAGCCGGCCTCAGTCTTGCGGCTCAGGCGGTCAGCTGTATAGCCGGCCCTGAGGTCAAACTGGCCATGCGCGAAGGCTTGGTGAAGCAGGCCATTCAAGAAGCGGCGACAGCCGGCATCAACCTACCGGTTTCGATGGCGCAGTCCTACGCGGAAGATTATTTGAACGACCTGAAGGCTCGCATCGAGTCCGAGCGGACGCAAGCTGCCGGCGTTTACAGCTAGTCGGAGCGACACGCCGTTATCTCGAATCATGGAAAGCTGACGTTGTCGAGACCTTAATCACCGGCGGAAGACGCGGATGGACATGGAATGAAACGGTTACAATGTGAGATGGAGAGCCCGTTCTGCAGTTCGTGCAGACCAGGCCGGAGACTGCCTCACGAGGGTCGGCGCCGGCTCGATACCACGCGAAACCGGACTGATCGATATCGTCGTGAAGAATCACGATTACGTCAGCTTGTCGAAAGCTAATGCATCCACAATGAGGACAGTAGAGATTTGCCTCCATTGGCTTAACTGAAATGACATAGGAGAACCCGATGCGGATTACGAACGCACGCGCCGGTGGGCACGTTGATGCCGACGTGCATACGAATCGTGGCGGTAAAGAAGGGGCACAGGGCAATCATCGCGAATCGCCTGGCGCGCGCACCCCCATCGATAGCGCGGCCAATCCAGCTGGCAACTCGCAGGATGCCGCTTTGCGTCAAGCGTTTAACGTCGCTCTCGGCACCATCGCTGCCCAGATGGCAGGTAGTGAGATGGGCCGTTTTGAGGACGTAATGGCTGAGACAGCCGAGGATTCCTGACGTCGCGCGTTGCGACGTCGGCGAATGGGAGCCGCAATTTGCGGTAACACCCAACAAATAGGAGAAACAACATGACTAATGGTACGGTTGGTGCGTCTCATACCTCGACTGCAGGTGGAGCAGCAGGCATTGTCAATTCTGCAGCTGGTTCCGCTCTTACTGAGGCCACCGGAGAGGCGGCCTTCAATCGGCAACTCGCTGCCCTGACCGCCACCAGCACGAAGGCTGCGGAGAGGGACGTGGAACTGCGCGTCGTTTCAACTGAGCTTTCAGCCGTCAAGAAGGTCGCCGACGAGCGGGTGCAGTAATAGTTGAAGTGGGACGACGCTGTCGTCCCACTTTTCCCGGGTGAGTAATCTGCGAACTCGAAATGAGTCGTACGGCGTTGCCGTGCGGCTCTCTTCGCTCTTCAGGAGGCCGACCGTGAGTGAACAGAATTGCCCCCGTTTCGAAGTGCTGTCGGGACTGTATTGCGGGCTTACGGGCACAGCAGAGGCCGGGCCAATCCTGATTGGCAGCGGCCTCGATGCCGATTTTGTATTTATCGAGCAAGGTCTCGAGCGGCATCACCTGCGCGTCACTCCACATTGCAATGCGATCGAGATCGAGGCTCTTGCCAGCGAAATCCGGGTTGATGGAAGTGAGAACATTTCACCGAATGAGCGCGTTGTCGTCCCTCTTCCCGCCGTCATTCATCCGGGCACGATGTCCATTCGCTGGTCGATAGAAGACTCTCAACCAGTCCGCCGTAGCGACCGCTGGCGTGTATCGATCGTCGCGCTCGCCTTGGTCCTGCTCAGCTCTGTCGCGGCCGGCACAATCTCAAGAATTTTCGCTCGTACCGGCAGCGCCGTGGCGCCCAGCTCCGGCTCCTCCCCTGTCGTGGAAGTTGCGCCACGATCGGCGCTTAACGCAGCTGATGCTCTGACCACGGCTGCAGCTGCCGAACGTCTGCAAGAGGAAGTTGATAGAGCAGGCCTTCTCAACATCAAAGTGGGTTCTGGACCGGGCGTTGTCACCACTAATGGCACCCTTGCGCCCGCCTCTCGCGCGAAATGGGAGGAAGTCCAGAAATGGTTCGACCGCCACAGCAACGGCGCTTATACGCTTGTCAATGCAGTAGCCGTCAGGGAGGAAAAGACGCCGTCGTCCATTGCTGTCCAAGCTGTTTGGCGCGGAAGCGCCCCTTATCTCGTCATTGCTAGGCAAAAGTATTTCGTGGGCGCGCTCTTGAATAATGGATGGACAGTCAATGGGATCGAAGAAGGGCGTGTGCTGCTGAGCCGGAATGGCCAAGTTGCTACTCTGCCTTATTAAAGTTTCAGCCCCGCAGATAAGGAAACTGTCATGACGAGGCTGCCCCAGCATTCTATCGAGCCTGGCACCTCCTTTCAGGCGCCCAATGTCGACGATCATGGACCTTCCATTACCCCGCTCATTCCTCGAGCAAAGAGCCTCGAGATCGGGAACACGGATGCGCATGGAGGCACGAGCCGTTCGCCGGTTTTTCAGGATTCGCTCGCACGAGATCTCCCCGCTGAAGCCGCGATCGAAAGCGAACTGGCGCTCGACCCGATCGACCCAGTTTCGCGCATCAATCCTAGCAGTACGCCCGCTCAGTTAGGTGAGGTGGCGCGTAGCGCGGAACTGGCTTGCCTCAATGGCCCCACTCTCGCTGGCAATCTGATCGCCTTCGTCACGCCCCGCCTACGTCATTCGGACGTTTTGCGCCCAGAGAAACACGGCCCTCTTCTCGAGCGTTTGGTCGATGCGCTATCGAACGCGGCAGAGGGTGCAGCCTCACGCGAAGGGATAGCCCTTCTGCAGCTGGAGCTGCGGAGGTTGATTCTGCTCCGCCAGAATCACAACGGCTTGATCAAAGGTTAGCAATGTCCAATTCGGATGGAGTGCAACAGCTTCCACCTAGTCCACCGTCAAACGTTCCAAAAGCCGGTGAGGCCGTGCTCATCTCCGGGCAGGAGCGTGATTTACTTTGCGCACTTTCCTATGTCCATCTTGCGTGCGGGCAGAGTGCACAGAGCTTGGCCTTGTTGCGCATCGTCGCTCACGATCATTCTCGGGACATCGACCTGCTACGCATGCTGGCCTACGCTCTCATCTCAGAGCGACAGGGTCACGAGGCGCTGGCAGTTTTGGATAGGCTTGACACGCTTGACGACCAGCCGTCTTCGCGACTGCCTTTAATGCTATTGCGCAGTCACGCCCTGCGTCAGGCTGACCGCATGGCCGAGGCGCAATCCACCTTCAAACGCTATGTCTCGTTGCGGGCCAGCAGAGCTTTAATCAAACAACAATAAGGCTCTTCATGGCCAACGTCTTACGCAGTCTCATCATGCGCGCCCCTGCACGCCCGGATTTGATGGTCGCGTTGATGCTTCTTCTGGCGATCGGGATGATGATCATGCCGATCCCCATCGTCGTGATCGACACGCTGATCGGCTTCAACCTGGGCTTTGCCATATTGCTGCTTATGGTCGCGCTGTATCTCAACACCCCACTTGACTTCTCGTCCCTGCCGGGCGTCATCCTGATCTCAACCGTCTTTCGCTTGGCTCTCACCGTCGCGACAACGCGGCTGATTCTCGCTGAAGGCGACGCCGGCAGCATCATCCAAACGTTCGGCCATTTCATCATATCAGGCAACATCGCGGTCGGAATTATCATATTCCTAATCGTGACCATGGTGCAGTTCATGGTTCTTGCCAAGGGCGCCGAACGGGTCGCAGAAGTGTCGGCACGTTTCACGTTGGACGCGCTGCCTGGCAAGCAGATGGCGATAGACGCGGAGCTGCGCAACGGTCATATCGATCAGCACGAAGCTCGCAGCCGGCAAGCCGTACTGCAGCGAGAAAGCCAACTTCACGGCGCCATGGACGGCGCCATGAAATTCGTGAAGGGCGACGCCATCGCCGGGCTCATAGTCATCTGCATCAATATGCTCGGGGGCATCTCGATCGCAATACTCTCCAAGGGAATGTCCCTTGAAGAGGCACTGCATCAATATACGATCCTGACTATAGGTGATGCGCTAATTTCGCAGATCCCGGCTCTTCTGCTGTCAATTACGGCCGCAACTATCGTCACCCGTGTCAACGGTCCTTCCAAACTCAATCTTGGCGCCGATATCGTCAACCAACTTACGGCCAGCACACAAGCGCTACGATTGGCTGCGTGCGTCCTTGTTGTGATAGGGCTCGTCCCCGGTTTCCCTTTTCCTCCGTTCGTCATGCTGGCCGCACTGTTTGCTGCGGCAAGCATCGTCAAGGTCGGCATACACGGCGGCAAGCCCGCTGCCAAGCCGGACGCCGGCATCCGCGGTTCGGCTCCGGCTCAGGCACAAGCTCAGAAGCAGACCGTGCCCGCGGAGGCGCTTCCAATCGCGGTAGTCCTCGCCCCGAATCTGACGCATGCAATCGACAACGACGAGCTTGAGCAACGCATCGCACAGATCTCGGCAATGGTCTCCTCAGATCTTGGAATCACGGTTCCACGCATTCCCACCCAAGTCGACCGACACTTAAATGAATCCCAATTCCGGGTCGACGTTGAGGGAGTGCCGGTTGAAGGCGATTTCGTTGACCCGACGCAACTCGTGCTTAACGATGACGTGACGAACATCGAATTGAGCGGCATCCCCTTTCGGCAAGATTCCGAGGCGAATCGAATCTGGATCGAACAAGGTCACGCAACGGCTCTCAAAGCCGCTGGAATAGGACATCACCATCCGAGCGACATCATCGCCTTGCGCGTCCACGCGGCCTTGACACGCTACGCACAGCGTTTGGTGGGCATTCAGGAGACGCGTCAACTACTCGGCCGGATGGAGCAGGAGTATGCTGACCTGGTAAAGGAGGTGCTGCGCACAACACCGGTGCCCCGGATCGCTGACGTCCTACGTCGCCTATTGGACGAGGGCATCCCCATTCGCAATACCCGTCTGGTCCTGGAGGCGTTAGCAGAATGGAGTGAACGGGAGCAGAACGCCGTGCTGCTCACCGAATATGTTCGCTCCGGTCTGAAACGGCAGATCTGCCATCGCTATGCAAACGCGCACCGTGTGGTGGCCGCCTTTATCATCGAACGTGAGACCGAGGATATCGTGCGTGGTGCGGTGCGCGATACTGCCGTCGGTCCCTACCTGGTGTTAGAGGATTGGCAGAGCGAGAAGCTGCTCTCACAATTCCGCCAGATTCATTCCAGCATCGCGCGGAGCAAGAGCCGGCCGGTTGTTCTGGGTTCAATGGATATCCGGCGCTTCGTGCGCGGCTTTCTTACCCGCAACGCGATCGATCTGCCTGTTTTGTCCTACCAGGATCTCGCCTCGGATTTCATCGTCCAGCCAATCGGATCCGTCCAGCTCACTGCCGCCAAGGACAACGCTTCACCAGGAGAGGCTCGTGACCGATCCCCGCAGGCAGTTAACAGTGCGCAATAGTCGCAAAGAGATAGCATGAGCCCAGATGAGATAAAGGGGTTGACGGCACTTATGTTCGTGGCGTCCTCGGGCGTTTTCAGCCCTCCTCACCTCACTTGCCATCCTACTGCTCGGACGCTGCGCTAGCATCTATAACCCAGGCCCCTCCCCAGAGACGTCAGCACGAGAGCCGTTGAACTCCAAGGAGACTGACGCTGCTACGCGAGAACGCATTGCAACAGCCCTTGGTCAGGAGGCGGACGAGGACGCCTTGCGCGGGCAGCTCCACGACCGTATTCCCTGGTTTCCGATCCGCCTGTGGTAGAGATCTCACAATCTTCATTTGAGACGAAAGTGAAAGACTTCTATGGCCATGGGATACCGGATATCGCCGCAAGACCGCAGAGATACTCGCGTTCAGTGTCGTTGAAAGCCGAACGAGTAGCGGACGTTGCTTACAACCACGGTCGAACGAGGCGTCGACGCGCGTGCCGAGCTCCGCCTGGGGATCTCTCATCTCGGGCAGCAGGGCCACGGGATCGAGCGTGCGATAAAGCTCTCGAAGACGCCGTTTGACGAACTTGCTCAACCTCGCCAGTGCTCGTTGATGGCGCGTGGCTGGCACGTGATAGCGCTTGATCACCTTCGCGCCCTCGCGTCGCTTGTCCTTCAGCTTGAAGGACGGCTGGAAGAAGTTGGTATGTAGCCGAGATGCAGCCTACAAACATTCAAGCACGCGCGTCGTCTCGACACCATCAAAGCGACCGTATCCCACGAGTCGCCGGACGACCGCACCGTTCTTCTGCTCAACGAAAGCCTGATCGTTCTTCTTGTGGGTGCGCGAACGTGTCACCTCGATCTTTCGCGTACGGCACCAGGGCACGACGACGTCGTTCGTAAACGCGCTGTCGTTGTCGAAGTCGGCGCCACGAATGAGCCAGGAAAACAGGTTCTGTGCGCTCTCCATGGCTCGCACGACGAGGCCGCTCTCGCGCGTCACCAGCGGCATGCATTCGGTCCAACCAGTCGCGACGTCGACCATTGTCAACGTTTGAATAAACGAGCCAGCGACAGATGTGCCGCCATGAGCCACCATGTCGACCTCGCAGAACCCCGGCGGCGGATTTGCCAATCGTTGAACGTCCGGATCGGAACTTTCCGCCGTACCGCCGAATAAAAGCCGACCCGCCAGCGCTTACCGCCGGCCGCGTTTTGGCCTCGACCAGCAGGCGATCAATCGTGGCTGCGCTGACGCCGAGCACCAACTCTCGATCCGCCTGGTCGAGCTTGAGCCGGCCATGCCGGTCAAGCGAAGGAAGCAACGTCGGAATCAGTAACCTGAGCCGCTTGCCTCAGATCCGATCCGATGACTCCCACAGAGCCACCGGCGCATCCCTGATAGGGGCACCGCCTGGCCTCCGGCGAAATTGCGACATGGCCGGCAAGCGCCCGGACCGCGTGCTTGCGGTGCCAGCCCGTCACCGCGCAAAGCTCGTCGAGCATGCGCCCCTTATCTGCCCGCCCCGCTGATCGACAGCGCTCTACCACCGCCGCCGTGAGTTCGCGCCGAGCACCCATGCTGATCCATTCTACCATCGGCGACACCGATCCGATTCGGTATCGCCGCCCCAATCCTGACGGTCAGTTCTCCGGTAACATTCTTGATGAGGCAATGCGCTAGTGTCCAGCAATGGCGCGCACGCCGGCAGTCTGCGCTGCATCGCGGCATAGAAACCCTGGCACCAGGGATGCGCATCGATGTTGCCGCTGGGGTCACGCCGGTGCATCGGCGCGAACCGATCGGGGCAGTCGAGAGGGTGTTGCTGATGTCGTTGTGGCGCAGCGCGACGGCGAAGATCGCGGCGAACTGATGGCCTCCGCCTGCTTCGATTGGGAGAAGAGCACATTCGCATGGGTAGTCGAGCATCATCGCAAGCTGCGTCGCACTGAGATGCACAATGCCGTCGCGGGTCGGCAGCCAGGTGAAGCGCCCCTGGTGCAGCCACTTCGTTACCAGCACCATGCCGCTGCCGTCCCATGCCAGAAGTTTCGCTCGGTCCATGCGCTTGCTGCGGAACACGAAGACGTCGCCACAATACGGGTTCGCGCGTAGTGCTTCGCTCACCAGCGCCGACAGCGTGTGCACCGACTTACGAAAGTCGACCGGCTGTGCCGCCAGCACCACTTTTAGGTCGGACCTCAGTGCAATCACCGGATGCCCTCAAGCGCCGACAGCACCGTCGAAAGCGTCGCCAGTTCCACACCCGGCTCGATCCGGATGCGCGCCCCGCTCAGCTCGATCTCGATCACCCCGCAGGCCTTGTCGGGGGCGCGCTGATCTCCTGCGCCGACGAAATACGCTCGTCGGTTGTGCCGCTGCTCTCGGCACCAATTTGGATTGGCACAAAGCTCGGCGCCTTGCCCGCTACCGCTGCCGCAACCTGGCGTCGCCACACCGTGAGCAGCCCGCGGGCAACGCCATTGCGCCGCGCTACCTCGAAGATGTTTACACCTTCCTCAAAGCTCTCCGCCACGATCCGGGCCTTCTCCTCGCCCGTCCATCGTCGCCGCTGACGTTCCCCGGTGATCACCTCGACGCAACGATAGGAATCACCTTCCTGCCTGGCATCAAGCATGGCATTTGCCATCGTTCCACCTCCGCCGATCCGCTCATGCCGGGCTGTATCGCGCGCGCTAGCCGAGGGCTAGCTAGGTGGGGGCCTCACGGCGGTCACAATCTATACGAGTACCAACCCAACATGTCCCTTTTGTACGCTGCGCTATCTTTTTCGACGGCTTGCCCGCTGTCGTCATTCCAAGCGCTGCCGGGGATCTGCATCATACATCGCCACCTGAAGAACAAATTCGGCGCCGATTTCGACAGGTCCACATTCCGACTCTTTGTGATGCCGCGTTCTGCCATTATTCCAGCCGGTTCCTGGCCGCGCCGTATGCCAGCTGCAATCGCAGCGGGATATTGCGGAGAGCCGACCGTCGAAGCATTTCTAAGACGGGTCGGCACGGAGTATCCTCAACCACGCGTGAAAGAAGGGAGGCGTCAGCTGTGGTTGAGAGACGATCTGGACCGAGCTATTGCGCCGGACATCGTGCTGGGCGACCTCGCCGAGGATTTGTGACGTTGGAGCGCCCACTTCCACGCTTCGTGGAGGTACGGCGGCTTGCCCGCGGATCGACCGCATTCTACTTCCGCATCCCCACACATTACAGGAAGCTCGGCTGCCAGATGGCGAATGAGCCACTTGGGACGAGCTACGAAACCGCATGCGGCGGTGATGGCAAAGGCGGACGCGCTGCCACCCTCAATGCCTTGTTCGATGAATGGAACAACCACCGCAGAGGGCAGCCGGGCGACCAGGGGAAGATCGCGCGCTATGGCACGATCGATTGGCTGTTCCGGCAATACAAAACGGAGAAGGCGTATACCGAGAAGGTCTCACCTCGGTCCCGCCCCGATTACGAACGAATCATGCAAATGATCTGCGACACTGTCGATAAGAACGGACGGCGGATTGGCGAACGGCAGATCATGGAAGTTACGCCACGAGCCGCTGATAAGATCTACGATAAAATCATCAACGGCCCGAACGGCATCAGATTGCGGCAGGGAGAAAAGGTCGTCGGCCTCTGCCGAAAGGCGTGGCGGATCATGCGTCGTCTACACCCGGAGTTGTTCGATAAGAAGCATCCGAACCCTTGGGACGATTTCACCCTCAAGAGCCGCACCAAGACCAAGAAGCACGCGGTCACTCGAGAAGAGGTCTATAAATTTGCATGGGGCTGCATCAAAGAAGGGCGGCCTGAACCCGCAGCCGTCGCGGTGATCTGCTTTGAATGGCTGCAACGGCCGGAGAACGTAGTGCATGGGTTTTTGACTTGGCCGGACTACCGCAGCAAGAACTGGCCAAACGCTGTACGCATCGAGCACCACAAGAATAAGGCGCTGGTCTGGCATCCGCTCGAAGAGACTCTCGATGGAGAGACCGTCAAGTTTTATGCCGAAGCGGAGGACGTTTTGAGTCATCTGCCAAAGCTTGGCGTCCCGATGATCATGCGTCGGATCCAAAAGGGTGAACGCAAGGGCGATGCCAAAGTGTGGTCCTACCCTGGCATGGAGAAAGTAGTACAGCAGATGCGCAAGAAGATCGACGGCGTGTCAAAGCTGTTCACGCTTGATTCCTGTCGACACGGCGGCATGACCGAACTCGAGGAAGCGGAGCTGACAGACGGCCAAGGTCGTGCGCTCTCGGGCCACAAGACCGCACAGGCCTATCGCGGCTATGCCAAGGAAACAATGATGCGAGCGTTGGCTGCGACCCGTAAGCGGCATGCACACCTTTTGGCTCAGAAGGAGCTCGATCAGCAGAATGCTGATGGAGCAGCATCAGTTCGGGACGAAATGCAGACCTCCCCAAGTTCAAAGACTAGCGTCCGATCCCAAGGATAGACTTCGCGCCTCGTTGAACGCTGCAAAAGACGGCGGGGTTCTGCAGTTGTCGATCCCGCATGCGACGTCAACGGCAGAGGTCGGAAGCTTGCAACGCGCAGACGGCGTTTGTCCGCTCAATTCGTATTTTGATAAGTTGAGCGACGTTCAACGCGCGACGACTTTCATCTAGCTTCCGGCAAAAAAACGAAACCAGCACAGAATTTCCAAATGGGAGGCAAACGGAATTTCCAAATGCGCGAGAAATTCTGCCTTAGGCAAGGCCATTTTCGCAACAAAATCAGCGCGTTACCTCTGGCTGGGGCGGGAGGGATCGAACCTCCGAATGGCGGAATCAAAATCCGCTGCCTTACCGCTTGGCTACGCCCCAACGCGCCGATCGAAGGCCACGCCGGTCTATAGGGTGAGTCCGGCCTTTTCAACAGGGCGGCGCTCGAAAAGACGCGAAAGCCGCAGGTTGATGCCGGCACCTCTTATTATAGAGGGCGACGCCGCGGTGGCCGAAACAGACCGGGCGATGTCCGCTCGGACAGTTGAGAGGCCGCTGGTTTCATGGGAAGACAATTTCCAAACGCCTCGTCGGGAGTAACGCCATGACCTACCGTGCGCCGATCAACGATATCCTGCTGTCCCTCAATCACGGCGCGGGGCTCGCTGCCGCCGTGGCGGCCGGCCACTACGGCGATTTCGACGGCGACATCACCGCTGCCGTCCTGGAAGAAGCCGGCAAGTTCGCCTCCGATGTGCTGGCACCGCTGAACAAGGTCGGCGACGAGCACGGCATCAAGCTCGACAACGGCAAGGTGACGACTGCGCCCGGCTGGCCCGACGCCTATCAGCGCTGGACCGCCGCGGGATGGAACGCGGTGTCCGGACCGGAAGCATTCGGCGGCCAGGGCCTGCCGCTCGCGATCAACGCCGCCTGCACCGAGATCTGGAGCGCATCGAACGTCGCCTTCGGCCTCTGCCCGCTGCTGACGCTGTCGGCGATCGAGGCGCTCGACGCCCATGGCAGCGCCGAATTGAAGAAGGTCTATCTCGAGAAGCTCGTGACCGGCGAATGGACCGGCACGATGCAGCTCACCGAGCCCAACGCCGGCTCCGACGTCGGCGCGTTGCGCACCCGCGCCGAACGCGCGCCTGACGGCACCTACCGCATCAAGGGCACCAAGATCTTCATCACCTATGGCGAGCACGACATGACCGACAACATCGTGCATTTCGTGCTCGCACGATTGCCCGATGCGCCCGCCGGCACCAAGGGAATCTCGCTGTTCCTGGTTCCGAAATTCATGGTCAATGCCGACGGCTCGCTCGGCGAGCGCAACGACATCCATGCCTCCGGCGTCGAGCACAAGCTCGGCATGCACGCCTCGCCGACCTGCACCATGACCATGGGCGACAAGGGCGGCGCGATCGGCTTTCTGATCGGCGAGGAGAACGCGGGCATGCGCTGCATGTTCACGATGATGAACCAGGCCCGGCTCGGCGTCGGCCTCGAAGGCGTCGGCATTGCCGACCGCGCCTATCAGCAGGCGCTGGCCTATGCGCAGGAGCGCCGCCAAGGCAAAGCGATCGGCCACAAGGGCGACGGGATGGATCCGATCATCGTGCATCCCGACGTCAAGCGCATGCTGATGCAGATGCGCAGCATGACGGCGGCGGCGCGCACGATCTGCTACGCCACCGCGGTCGCGCTCGACGTCTCGGTGCGCGCCACGGACGCCAAGGTCCGTGCCGACGCCGCAGCACGCGGCGCATTGCTGACCCCGATCGCCAAGGCGTTCTCCACCGACATCGGCAACGAGGTCGCCTATCTCGGCGTGCAGGTCCACGGCGGCATGGGCTTCATCGAGGAGACCGGCGCCGCGCAGCATTACCGTGATGCCCGCATCACCTCGATCTATGAAGGCACCAACGGCATCCAGTCGATCGACCTCGTCACCCGCAAGCTCGGCGCCAATGGCGGCGCTTCGGTGTGGGCGCTGCTCGACGAGCTCGCCGCCACCATCAAGCAGGTCGAAACCTCCAACGATCCGGCATTCGGCACCACGGGCGCCAAGCTGCGCGACGCCCGTGCCGCGCTCGAGCGCACCAGCAAATGGCTGCTCGAGCGGCTGGCCTCCGCGCCGAACGAGGCGCTGGCCGGCGCGACGCCCTATTTGCGGCTGTTCGGCGCCACGCTCGGCGGCTGCATGCTCGCCGGCGAAGCGCTGGCCGCGAAAGCGAACGGCGAGGCCGAGCCGCAGCGCTACGTCGCACTGGCGCGCTTCTTCGCCGAGAACATCTCGGTGCAGGCGCCGTCGCTGGAGAAGACCGTGACGGAGAGCGCCGAGGCCGTGACCGGCGCGGATGAGGTGCTGGCGGGGTAGGACGCTTTGCGCCGTGATTGCGGGAGAAGGCCCAAAGCGCCGTACTCGCCATCGGCCCTTCCCGCTCGTTTGACGTGCACGTCGTGCCTCATCGCAATTGTCGTCCCTGCGAAAGCAGGCGCCCATACTCCGTGCCGGAGGTTGCAAGCGGGACTCATCGTTGTCGTCCTGGCGAAAGCCAGGACCCATCACCACCGCATTTGATTGTGAACGAGATCGTGGCCCCAGCGTCGCGCCACGATGCGCATTTGGGGCAATGGGTCCTGGCTTTCGCCAGGACGACGGCGAGTACGTGGCGCTGCCGGTGGACCCTACCTTCGCGTTCCCGCGACCTGATTAGTCCGAGCTTTTTGCATTCTCGTTCCGCTCTCTCTTGAACAGAGAGCACAGGGAAGCCGGGTGCCGATCAGCGATCCCGGCGAGACGAGCGAAACTCCCTGGGACCGTCCAGCAGATCATGCTTGCGGGCAGACTGATCGATCCGGCTGGCCGAATGATCTGTCATGGCGTTGATGGCCGTGCCGGCGAGGTTCTGCGCACGCTGCCGTCGCATCTCGTCCTTCGATCGAACATCCCGGTCTTCGGCTCGCCGACGACAGAGTTCGTCAGAGATACGTTCCTGGAGACATCCATCGCCTCGATAAGGTCGCTGCTTCATCTTGCACGCTCCCTCCAACAGGATTGCGGTACGGAGGACTAACTCTCTCGAGGGCCGCTGGTTCGCGGTGCCAATTGACTTAGTGCCGGGAATTTCGGCGCCAGCAATCTGGGCTTCTTCGGCGGAGCCGCAATCAATCCGTCCCGTATCGCCTGCTTGCGGGCAAGCTTGCGGGCTCGCCGCGCGGCCTCGGCTTTCTCCCGAATCTTTCTTTCCGAAGGCTTTTCGAACGAGCGGCGGCGCTTCATCTCTCTGAAGACGCCTTCGCGCTGCATCTTCTTCTTTAGAACGCGCAGTGCCTGGTCGATATTGTTGTCCCTGACAAGAACCTGCAACGGATCACCTCTCGCGGTAGAAGGCACGTCAAGCGCCCAAATACGAATGCCCGCTCTATCGGTGACAGAGCGGGCCGCACTGCCGTTCCAGTACATCCGTGAAACGGCAGCCGATCAACAAGGTGACGAAAGCTTCAGCCGCAGTGCTGATAGCACTGCGCCTTCCCTTTCATCCGACGATGTCTTTGAAAAAGGGTCCCCTGGGACCGATCTACAAGGCTCAAGGCCAGTCGATACAATACAAGTATACACTTATCTCAGCTATGCAAGGTGCAATTGCCAGTTCCGGGATTTATCTCTCGCGCTTCAAGCGTTCGAGATCGTAGCCGGAAGACCGTAGCGGGCCCGAGCGAGTGCGTGAGCGGTTCCTTGAATCGATATCATTGTTGAGTAGCAAATTCGAACCTGCTGACGCAGAGTGCGGCGCTGCCGGGTGAATTCAGCGCGCCGGCACTCGAGAGCCTGGGCAGCTCCCATCGCAAAGAGGGAGCCGCAATTGGCAACCCGCTATTATTTCGACATCCGCAACGGCGAGGAACTCTATGCCGACAGGCAGGGTATCGAGCTGCGCGACGAGGAGACTGCTGCCCACGAAGCGATGCAGTCATTGCTCAGCATGGCAAAAGACAACCCGCCGTTGGACAAACACAGTTCGTTGGCGTTCGAGGTCCGCACGGACGAAGGGCCGCTGTTTCAGGTCAGCCTCAATCGGGGTATAATGCGGCGTTAGGTGCGCCGGCGCGCAACCGAACGTCAATAACTTGGCCGGCGAAGGCGCGCCGGTTCTATCACGTCTGGAGCATTTTCGGTTCTGATCGGATCAGAACCGAAGCTCTGGATTCTTGTTTTGACGCGTTTTCTTCACGCGAACCGGCGTCCACTTCGCTCGAAAACGCGCTAGTGTTCGGACAGGCTGCCGACGATCGATGCGCGGCGGGACAGTTCAATCCAGTTGCCGTCCGGATCGAGGATCATGGAAATCCGCGCGACCTCGCCAAGCGTCACCGGCGCGAGGCCCTCGCGCACGCCCTTGGCGCGCAGTCCGTCGTGCACGGCGTCGATATCGGCGACCTGCAGCGTGATGTAGCGCCAGCCGCGCGCACCCCGAACCGGATCGACGGTCGCGGCCGGATCTTCCCTAAGCAGGATCAGGCTCTCGCCAAGGCGAAACGCCGGACCACCCGACCAGGATTGCTCGTTGAAGCCGAGAATATCGCCGTAGAATTTGCGATGCGCGGCGAGGTCGCGCACGGCCATGGAAACGGCAATCTGGGTGATGCCGTCATGTCCGGGCGCCACCAGGCAAACGCTGTTGCCGTCGGGATCGGCCATGCGCTGCGGCGCTCCAACGCCGTCTCGCGCAACGATCAGCTCGCGATAGCCGCTCGGTGCCGCATCCGGCAACGGCTCGGCATGATGGTTGAGCTTGATGACCGAACCATGCGCGTCGTGCCGGTACTGCTTCTGTCCGCGCCGGATCGGCAACATGTGGTCGAAGCGAACGCCGGCATCCTGCTGCCAGAACCGGAGCATCGGCTCCAGATTGTTGGTGGAAAGGCCGATGTCGATCACGTTCTTCGCGAGTTGCATGTCCGGTCTCCCCAGCCGCCGCGCGCGCTCGCTGGGCCGGCTCAGCCGGGAAAGCGATCGCCGAACATCGGCAGTCCGCTGCGCGACTGTTCGCGCGTCGCCTCATCCTCGATGACGTCCCAATGCTCGGCGAGCACGTCACCCTCCATGCGCACGATGTCGGCAACGACCCACGCCGCAGGCAGGCCATGACCGCTGAACCGACCGTGCAGAATGACGAAATCGCCGCTCGCCGCGCCGACATGGTTCTCATAGCGCAGCGTCGCGGGCAAGCCCTTGACGAGATCGAACAGCCCGTCCCGGCCGGGCGCAATGTGCGCGCTGTGCTGGATGTAGCGCGGCGACCAGAGCCGCTCGGCGGCGGCATAGTCGCGCTTGTTGAACAGGGTATCGAACGCGTCCAGCACGAACTGGACGCGGCGATCTTGGTTCGACGCGTTCATGGCTTCGTTCCCTTGACGATATCAGGGTTACTTGATCAGGGTTACTTGCGGACCAGCGGGATCTGCAGATTGGTCGGACGATTCTGCTCGGTGTCGAAGCCGCGGCCGTCGACATTGCGGGCGCCCCAGAACAACAGGTCGCCCCTGAGATAGACCAGGTCGTATTCCATGAAGTTGGTGCCTTCCTTCAGCGCAAACGGCGCGAAGGATTTGCCGAAGATGCTCTGCGGGGCGTCGACCGCCCACGGCGCGTAGCCGGCAGAGGCGATTTTGTTGAGCACATCGGCAAAGCCTTGCGCCAACGGCGTGACCTCGTAGGCCTCGTCGGCGACGAAATCGACCTTCTGCGCGCCCGGTGCGATCGGATGCGCGCCCTGCCACTGCATGTGCCCGACGATCCTGATCCGCGCCAGCGGCACCTTGCCATACGGATCGGCCGAGTTGACCACCACGAGCTCGAACCGGTCGGAGGACTGATAAGTAAAAGCGCGCTTGAGATAGAACGGCTTGATCGAGCCGTCCGGATTCTTGCTCGGCCGGATCTCGGGCGCGATGCTCTCCCAGTTTCCGGCAAGTGCCCGCTTGATCGTTGCGACGTCCGTATCCATGGCGCTTGCCCTCGTTTGATTGCCGGAAGATTGCGCGGCAGCACCGCCAGGCGCTGTCAGCACCAGCAGCGGCAACCGCAATGCTCCGAGGCTCATCCGCATACGCACGCTCCGGCCTGGCTTCGCGCGGCTCCTCTGCCTGCGAGGCAGAGCCCGCACTGGGAATACGTTTCGCTATAGAGGGCGCTGGCCGGCTTGAAAAAGACTTTGTAAGCTGGCCCCGTGCCTGCGAGAGATGCCTGTGAGAGATGGCAACGAGACTTGGCAGGCCGTGATTGGGAGATCGCGATGGAGCTCCGGCATCTCCGCTACTTCGTTGCCGTGGCCGATGACGGCAGCCTCACGGTTGCCGCCGAGCAGAAGCTCCACACCTCGCAGCCTTCGCTCAGCCGGCAGATCCGCGATCTCGAGGAGGAAGTCGGCGTGCAACTCTTGAATCGCGGCGCGCAGGGCATCGAGCTGACCGCGGCCGGCAAGGCATTCCTCGACCATGCCCGCATGGCGCTGTTGCAGGCCGAGGCCGCCAAGGAAGCAGCGCTGCGCGCAGCCCAGCCGCCGAAGCCTGTCTTCTCGCTCGGCTTCCTGTCGGGCGCCGAAATCGAGCTGCTGCCCGAGGTGACCCGCGTGTTGCGCGAGGAATTTCCCGGCATCGACATCCGCCTGTCGAGCGACTACTCGCCCTTGCTCGCCAAGGCCCTGATGCGGCGCAAGCTCGATGCGGCATTCATGCGGGCCGACGAGCATGGAGGATCTGGCGTACAAGCGCGGGCGCACCGATCCGCTGGTGTTCGTGTTTCCGAGCAACCATCGGCTGGCGGCGCAGGCCGCCGTCGCGCCGGAAGACATCGCGGGCGAGAGCTTCTATCTGCCGTCGAAATCCGCGCCGGCGGTGCGCCGCGTCGTGCTGGACTATTTCAACCGCGCCGGCATCGATCCGAGGCCGGAGCACGAGGTGCATAATGTCGTGCATGCGATATCGATGATCACCTCGACGCATGGCGTGATGCTGCTGCCGGCCTACACGGCGCGCTATCTGCCCGATAGCATCACGACGCGGCCGGTGCAGGGCGAGACGCCGACGCTGGATCTCGTGATCGCCTATCACAAGGCCAACAAATCGCCGATCCTGAAACTGCTGCTGTCGCGGGTCGGCCGGCTGGCCGCGGCGCCGGCCTGACACAACCAATCCAGTGAGGACCGAAATGCCCGCAGGCCTCGTTCAGACGTTTCGCGCCTTTGCTTACAACAACGCCTGGGCCAATCATCGCCTGCTCACAGCATGCGGCAGTCTCGGCCAGACGGAGTTCGCCGCCGCGCGGACCGGATTCTTCCCGAGCCTGCAGGCGACGCTGAACCACATCCATGTCGTCGATCTGTTCTACGTCGACGCGCTCGAAGGTGGCTGGCTCGGGCCGAAGGCGTGGGCGAACGAGGTGCCCTACCCGACGGTCGCGGCGCTGCAAGCTGCGCAACGCGCGATCGACCAGCGCCTGATCGTTCAGTGCGATGCGCTGACGCCTGAACGGCTCGATGATGTGGTCAAGATCAATCGCGACGGCTCGGTGCAGACCGAGCGGCGCGACCGCCTTCTGATGCATCTGTTTCAGCACCAGATCCATCATCGAGGTCAGGCCCACGCCATGCTCTCCGAAACCACCGTCAAGCCGCCGCAGCTCGACGAATTCTTCGCCGCCGGCGAGGCGCCGCTCCGGGCGGCCGAGTTCAAGGACCTTGGCTGGAGCGAAGCCACCGTCTGGGGCGGCTGAATGCCGGGTTCCGCACGAGATCGGGCGGCGGTGCGGATCGGTTCCCGATCCGGAACAAGGTCTTGAATCCCGGCGCTTCCGCGCTCACCTCAGGTGAAACGTGGGGAACTCCAGACATGCCATTCGCCAATCATCGGGGCCAGCGCATCCACTACACCGTTGAAGGGTCCGGGCCGCTGATCGTGCTGCAGCACGGCCTGCTGCTCAACGCCGCCAGCTGGAAGCAGTGCGGCGTGGTCGACGCGCTCGCCGATCGCTTCCGCGTCGTCTGCGTCGATTCGCTCGGACATGGCCTGAGCGACAAGCCCGCCGATCCCGAATTCTACGATCAGGAACAACGTGCCGGCGATATCGTCGCCGTGATCGATGATCTCGGCCACGAGCGCGCCCATGTGGTCGGACATTCGATGGGCGGCTGGGTGGCGGTCGGCGTCGCCCGGTTCTTCCCGACCCGGCTGGCGTCGCTGGCAATCGGCGGCTGGGACTTCCTCACCGGATTGCCGCGCGGCAACGCCGGCCCGCTGACGTATGGCGCCTTCATGACGTTTGCGCGCCGTACCGCGCCGCAGCTCACGGGATGGGTAACGTCCGACCTCGAGGGCGGGGTGCGCGCCTGCTTCGATGCGCTCGGCCAGATCGATGGCGCCAGGGACGCCGTGCTGTCCTCACGCGTGCCGGTGCTGCTCTGGAACGGACAGGACGACGCACCGCATATGCCGATGCAGCGCTTTGCCGCGGAGAACGGCCTTGCTGCGATGTCGGTCCCCGGCGATCATCTCGGCGCCCTGCTTCATCACGGCGTGGAGGTCGGCCGCGGCATCGGCTCGTTCGTGGGGCGCGGCTGAGCGGAGCACGATGCAGGGTTACGTGCGACGGCGCCGGTTCGGCTTGCGCGGCCGGCGCCCAGGAAATCGCGAAATCCGGTTAACTGCATTGCGCCGTTCTCATGCTCGCCCACGGGGAAAAGCAGAGCAGAACACGCTGGAGCCCTTGGGGCTTGCACGGGATCATGTAGGATAGCGGTCGCGACCTCCGCCGGCGACGCTGCCGGCCGACACTCGGACCGCTTACTCTGGGACTGCTTGATGACCGCGCATGTCATAGTCACCGACGAAGCCGCCGCACGCGTGATCCGGCTGCGCAGGCCCGAGAAGAAGAACGCGATCACCCGGGAGATGTTTCGCGCGATCAGCGATGCGATCGACAAGGCGCAGAACAATCCGAAGATCCGCTGCCTGATCATCACCGGCGGCTCCGGCGTGTTCACCGCGGGCAACGACATCGAGGACCTGCTCGCGCAGGGCACCTCGACCGGCGAGACGCCGCCCGCCTCCGATCTGGTCAAGTTCCTGTATTCGCTGGCCCACAATGTGAAGCCGATCATTGCCGCCGTCGACGGCGTCGCGATGGGCATCGGCACCACGATGCTGTTTCACTGCGACTATGTGCTGGCGAGCAAGGCCGCGCTGTTCTCGACGCCGTTCTCCAATTTCGGCCTGGTGCCGGAAGGCGCCTCCAGCCTGCTGATGCCGCGGACGATGGGCCATCAGCGCGCCTTTGCGATGCTGGTGATGGGCCGCACCATGTCGGCCGACGACGCCCGCGTCGCCGGTTTCGTCAACACCGTGGTGGCGCCGGGACATGCCGAGGTCGAGGCGCACAAGGTGGCGCGCGAGATCTGCGCGCTGCCGGCCGAGGCGGTGGCGATCTCGCGACGCCTGATCCGGCTGCCGCCCGAGGACGTCACCCGCCGCATCGAGCAGGAGAACCATCTGTTCAGCGAGCGGATGCGCTCCAACGAGGCGGTCAGCGCCTTCAAGGCCTTCATGGCGCGCGCGAAGGATTGAAACGAAGCGTCGCAAAATTGTAGTGGCGTCGCGCCATGATCGTGTGTTCCATGATCGCGCACGCCATGGACAGGTCATGAGACAGCCCCGCCTTACGCCCCTCGCCGCGCTCTGCGCACTCGGACTGGCCGCGGCAGGTCCCTGCCTGGCGCAGACCGCAGCGCCGGTGAGCCTGCGCATTCTCGCGATCAACGATTTCCACGGCTATCTGCGGCCGGCGCCGGGCGGCATCCGCATCACCGATCCCGCTGATGCGACCAAGAAAATCATGGTGCCCGCCGGCGGCGCCGAGCGATTGGCAACCGTCGTCAAGCAGCTGCGTGAGGGCCACAAGAATAACATCTTCGTCGCGGCCGGCGACCTGATCGGCGCGAGCCCGTTCTTGTCGGCGATGTTTCACGACGAACCGACCATCGAGTCGCTGTCGATGATGGGGCTTGCGATCTCGTCGGTCGGCAACCACGAATTCGACGAGGGCAAGGACGAGCTCCTGCGGATGCAGAATGGCGGCTGCCACCCGGTCGACAAGTGCCAGGGGCCGCATCCCTTCCTGGGGGCCAAATTCCGCTATCTCGCCGCCTCCACGATCGACAAGGCCTCCGGCAAGCCGGTGTTTCCGCCCTATGAGATCAAGGAATTCGACGGCATACCGGTGGCCTTCATCGGGCTGACGCTGAAGAACACGCCGAACCTGGTGTCGCCGGCCGGCGTCGCCAGCCTCGACTTCCGTGACGAGGCCGAGACCGTCAATGCGCTGGTCCCTGAGCTGAAGGCGAAGGGCGTCGAGGCGATCGTGGTCTTGATCCACGAAGGCGGCTTTCCGAGCGGCGACTATAATGAATGCCCCGGCATCTCCGGGCCGATCGTCGATATCGTCAAGAAGTTCGATCACGCGGTCGACGTCGTGATCTCCGGCCACACCCACCAGGCCTATGTCTGCGAGATCGACGGACGGCTCGTCACATCAGGCGACAAATACGGCACGCTGGTCACCGCGATCGACCTTCAGCTCGATCCGAACAGCCATGACGTGATCAGCGCCAAGGCCGGCAACACCATCGTGAAGATCGGCGGCACAGCCAAGGACCCGGAGCAGAGCGCGCTTTTGGAATCCTACGACCGGCTGGCCGCGCCGATCGCCAACCGCGCGGCAGGCTCGGTGACGGAAACGCTGTCGCGCACGCCGGCCGAGACCGGCGAAAGCCCGCTCGGCGATATCGTCGCCGACGCGCAGCTGCTTGCCACCAGCTCGGAGCCGAATGGCGGCGCGGTGATCGCCTTCACCAATCCCGGCGGCGTGCGCACCGACATCGTCAAGCGCGAGGACGGCGCCGTCACCTATGCCGACATCTTCGCCAGCCAGCCGTTCCGTAACCAGCTGGTGACGATGACGCTGACCGGCAAGCAGCTCAAGGACGTGCTGGAGCAGCAATGGGCCGACCCGAAACGGCCGCGCGCCCTGCAGGTCTCGAAGGGCTTTGCCTATGCGTGGGATGCGAGCAAGCCCGACGGCGCGCGCATCATTGCCACGCGGATGTCGCTCGACGGCAAGCCGATCGACCCGGCCGCGAGCTATCGGGTCACCGTGAACCATTATCTCGCCGAGGGCGGCGACGGCTTCACCGTGTTCAAGGAAGGAACGGCGCAGCAGTTCGGCATCTACGACGTCGATGCGCTCTATGCCTATTTCAAGGCCAACAGCCCGGTCGGCCCGGCGGCCGGAAAGCGGATCGAGCGGATCAATTGAAGTGCGGGCATGGAACATCCGTGGGGCGGAGACAGGCCTTTCCGGCGGGCCGGTAACGGCCTAAATTAGACGCTCCTCGCACGCGCCCCCAATGCGCCGGGAATTTGCATGACACTGCTTCTGACGCACACCGCCTGCCTCGATCACCTGACCCCACCCGGACATCCCGAACGCCCCGACCGGCTGCGCGCGGTTGCCGAGGTGCTCGGCGAAGACCGCTTCAAGGGGCTGGTGCGCGACCTGGCGCCGGAAGGCGACCTCGACAGCGTGCTGCTCTGTCATGGCGAGCACTATGTCGGCGAGCTGCGCCACATCGCGCCGACCTCCGGCATGATCTATATCGACGGCGACACCTCGATGTCGCCGGGCACCTGGGAAGCCGTGATGCGCGGCGTCGGCGGCGCGGTGGCGGCGACCGATGCGGTGATGACCGGCGCGCACCAGAACGCCTTCGTCGCGGTGCGCCCGCCCGGGCATCACGCCGAGAAATCGACGCCGATGGGCTTCTGCTTCTTCGATAATGTCGCGATCGCCGCGCGTCACGCGCAGCGCAAATACGGCATCAAGCGCGCTGCGATCATCGATTTCGACGTCCATCACGGCAACGGCACGCAGGATATCTTCTGGGCCGATCCGACCGTGATGTACTGCTCGACGCATCAGATGCCGCTGTTCCCGGGCACCGGCGCTTCAGGCGAGCGCGGCGAGCACGACACCGTCGTCAACGCGCCGCTGGCGCCCGGCGACGGCGGCGCCAAATTCCGCTCCGCCTTCGAGAACCTGATCCTGCCGCAGCTCGAGAAGTTCTCCCCCGAACTCGTCGTCATCTCGGCGGGCTTCGACGCGCATCACCGCGATCCGCTGGCCTCGATCAACCTGACCGGCGAGGATTTCGGCTGGGTCACGCGCAAGCTGATGGACCTCGCCGACAAGAGCGCCGGCGGCCGCGTCGTCTCCGTGCTGGAGGGCGGCTACGACCTCGAGGGCCTGAAAGAGTCGGTGGCATCTCACGTCACCGCATTGATGGGCGGGTAAATCCCCGCCACAATACCCCCGCAAAAATTCGATTGATTCTGCGCCGGGGCAAGCATGGCCTGCGACAGGTCATGTTTGGACGACAAGATCCGATCACGGTCTGATCGGCGCACCGGGAACACATAATGGCCGAAAACGCTCAAGCCGACGTCAAGAAGCTCTCCTTTGAACGCGCGATCGAGGAACTCGAATCGATCGTCAAGCGGCTCGAGGACGGCAAGGTCCCGCTTGAGGAATCGGTCGCGATCTATGAGCGCGGCGAGGCGCTGAAGCGGCGGTGCGAGGAATTGCTGCGCCAGGCCGAAGCCCGCGTCGACAAGATCACCACCGACGCCTCGGGCCAGCCGACCGGCACCGAGCCGCTCGACGTGCAGTAGCGCCGCGAGGCGCAGCCCTGCGACAGGATGTCCGCGATGGCGGGCAATTGTTGCTGCCTATTTCCGGCAATCCATCACGCCGCGGGGTGACCGCGGCGACCGGCTGCGGCCGCGAATCCGGCCGATCCGGACCGGCCGGCTGCCGCTAAAATGGCCAAATTGGAACCCGCCTTTGGCCCCAAGCATTGAAAAGTCTAGGTTTTTCAAAACAGCGCATAGGAACGCTGCGCCGCCTATCGGGTTGGCTTTGGTTACGGCTTTGGTGTAATGCTTCCAGTTCTATGGGCATTTGAGGGTGGCGGGCGCCCGAATTATTCGGGCGGCATGCATCTCAAATGGTTCGACAAAACTGAACCGGGACGGGTGAAGAGCGACCAAGGTGATGCATATCACGTGGTCCAATCCGGAGTGAATCTAGGCTTACAACCAGGCAGGGCCTGCCGGGACGGCACCCAGTGTCTGGAATTCGCTGCGCGGTGAGCGCGCCAACCCATCTCGCGTCGGGCCGTTCGTTCCGACAGGCAAAAATTGGAAATTCGCTGTGACCACATTTAGTAAAACGCCGCTTCTTGACACTATTCACACGCCGGATGACCTGCGCAAGCTGAAGGTCGAGCAGGTGCGGCAGGTTGCCGACGAGCTCCGCCAGGAAACCATCGACGCCGTGTCGGTGACCGGCGGCCATTTCGGCGCCGGCCTCGGCGTGGTCGAACTGACCACCGCCATCCACTACATCTTCGACACCCCGCGCGACCGCCTGATCTGGGACGTCGGCCACCAGGCCTATCCGCACAAGATCCTGACCGGTCGCCGCGACCGCATTCGCACCCTGCGCACCGGCGGCGGCCTCTCCGGCTTCACCAAGCGCACCGAGAGCGACTACGATCCGTTCGGCGCCGCGCACTCCTCGACCTCGATTTCGGCCGGCCTCGGCATGGCCGTGGCGCGCGACCTCTCCGGCGGCAAGAACAACGTTATCGCCGTGATCGGTGACGGCGCGATGTCGGCGGGCATGGCCTATGAGGCCATGAACAACGCCGGCGCGATGAACTCGCGCCTGATCGTGATCCTCAACGACAACGACATGTCGATCGCCCCGCCGGTCGGCGCGATGAGCGCTTACCTGTCGCGCCTCTACTCCGGCAAGACCTACCGTTCGCTGCGCGAGGCGGCCAAGCAGATCAACAAGCGCCTGCCGAAGATCCTCGCCAACCGTGCCAACCGCGTCGAGGAATACTCCCGCGGCTTCATGATGGACGGCGGCACGCTGTTCGAGGAGCTCGGCTTCTATTATGTCGGCCCGATCGACGGCCACAATCTCGACCATCTGCTGCCGGTGCTGAAGAACGTCCGCGACATGGAGACCGGGCCGATCCTGGTTCACGTCGTGACCCAGAAGGGCAAGGGCTACGGCCCGGCCGAGGCTTCCGCCGACAAGTACCACGCCGTGGTCAAGTTCGATGTCGCGACCGGCACCCAGGCCAAGGCCAAGCCGAATGCGCCGGCCTACCAGAACGTGTTCGGCCAGAGCCTCGTCAAGGAAGCGCAGAAGGACGACAAGATCGTCGCCATCACCGCGGCGATGCCGTCGGGCACCGGCGTCGACATCTTCAACAAGGCGTTCCCGGACCGCACCTTCGACGTCGGCATCGCCGAGCAGCACGCGGTGACGTTCGCCGCCGGCCTCGCCACCGAAGGCTACAAGCCGTTCTGCGCGATCTATTCGACCTTCCTGCAGCGCGGCTATGACCAGGTGGTCCATGACGTCGCGATCCAGAGCCTTCCGGTCCGCTTCGCGATCGACCGCGCCGGCCTGGTCGGCGCCGACGGCGCGACGCATGCCGGTTCGTTCGACAACGCCTATCTCGGCTGCCTGCCGAACTTCGTGATCATGGCGGCCTCCGACGAGGCGGAAATGGTCCACATGGTGGCGACGCAGGTTGCGATCAACGATCGTCCGAGCGCACTGCGCTATCCGCGCGGCGAGGGCCGCGGCGTCGAGATGCCGGAAGTCGGCGTTCCCCTGCCGATCGGCAAGGGCCGCATTATCCGCGAGGGCAAGCAGGTCGCGCTGCTGTCGTTCGGCACCCGCCTCGCCGAGTGCGAGAAGGCCGCCGACGAACTCGCTGCCCACGGTCTCTCCGCCACGATCGCCGACGCGCGCTTCATGAAGCCGCTCGACGAAGAGATGATCATGAAGCTCGCCCGCGACCACGAGATCCTGATCACGATCGAGGAAGGCTCGATCGGCGGCTTCGGCTCGCATGTCATGCAGTTCCTGTCCGACAACGCCATGCTGGATAGCGGCATGCTCAAGTTCCGCTCGATGATCCTGCCCGACGTGTTCCTCGACCACGACTCGCCGGCGGCGATGTATGCCCGTGCGGGTCTCGACGCCAAGAGCATCGTTGCCAAGGTCTTCGAAACCCTCGGCAAGGACTACAAGACCGAGACCGTCAAGCTCGCGTAATCGCTTCGGGCGGCGCCCACTGGAGCAGTTTCGGTTCTGATTGAATCAGAACCGGAGCTCCAGGTTCTTTTTTGGACGCGTTTTCTTCACGCGAACCGGTGTCCACTTCGCTCGAAAACGCTCTAGCCCCGGCAAGTCCATGAAAATCTATCTGGCAGGTCCTGACGTGTTCCTGCCGGATGCCGTGGAGATCGGCCGCCGCAAGGCCGAGGTGTGCGCCTATCACGGGCTGACCGGGCTCTATCCGCTCGACAACGGCATCAATCCCACGGCCGCCGGCGCTTCACTCACCATCTTCAAAAGCAACGAGGCGATGATGGAGTCGGCCGACGCCGTCATCGCCAATTTGACGCCGTTTCGGGGCCCCAGTGCCGACGCAGGCACCGTCTACGAACTCGGCTACATGGCGGGACGCGGCAAGCTGTGCCTCGCTTATTCGAACGATCCCACGTCCTACGCCAATCGCGTGGCGCGGCTGCAGCAGGTCGTGCCGGCATTCGACGGACGCCTGATCGACGCGGAGGGACTGACGGTGGAAGAGTTTGGCTTGCCGGACAATCTGATGATGATGCATGCGCTCGATCTGCACGGCAGTCCGCTGGTGACGCCGAGGGAGCCTGCGGCCGACCTCTGGCACGACCTCACCTCCTTCGAGACCTGCGTGCGGCTCGCCGCCGCGCAGCTCCGGCAGGGCGCCAAGTGACCAAGCACGTGACCAAGGCAGGCGACAACGACAACAACGCATCCGCCGGCAAGCGCATCGACGTGCTGCTGGTCGAGCGCGGCCTGTTCGAAAGCCGGGCCCGGCCCGCGCCGCAATCGACGCCGGCCTCGTCACCGCCGACGGCAAGCCAATCGCGAAGGCATCCGAGCTCGTGGCGCCCGGCGCCGAACTCACGGCCGAACCGGCGCATCCCTATGTCTCGCGCGGCGGCGTCAAGCTCGCCGGCGCGCTCGAGCATTATCCGATCGACGTCGAGGGCCATGTCTGCCTCGATGTCGGCGCCTCGACCGGCGGCTTCACCGAAGTGCTGCTCGCCAATGGTGCGAGCCTCGTCTTCGCCATCGATGTCGGCCACGGCCAGCTGCATCCCTCGCTGCAGGGGCATCCGAAGATCGTCTCCATGGAGGAGACCGACATCAGGAATTTCGAGGGCAAACGCCTGCCGGCGCGGCCCGACGTCGTCGTGATCGACGTCAGCTTCATCTCGCTGAAGCTGGTGCTGCCGGTGGCGCTGTCGCTGGCGGCGGCGCCGATGCATCTCCTGGCGCTGATCAAGCCGCAATTCGAGGCGGCGCGCAAACACGCCAAGCGCGGCGTCATCCGCAACGCGATTGTGCACCAGGAGATCTGCGACGATATCGCCGCCTTTGCCGCCTCGCTCGGCTGCACCGACATTCAGGTGTTCCCGTCATCGATCACGGGCGGCGACGGCAACATCGAATTCTTCCTCGGCGCGCGCCGTGGCTGAGCTCTTCACCATCGACCATGTCGGCCATCGCGGCGACGGCGTCGCGATCGACGGCGCGCAGTCGATCTTCGTGCCCTACACGCTGGCCGGCGAAACTGTCGAGGTCGACGACGTTCCGGGCCATCATCCCGACCGGCGGCGGTTGGTGCGGGTGACGCAAGAAAGCCCCGAGCGGATCACGCCGTTCTGCCCGCATTTCGGCGTCTGCGGCGGCTGCGCGATCCAGCACTGGAATGACGCGCCCTACCGCGCCTGGAAACGCAACATCGTGGTCGAGACGCTGGCGCAGGCAAAGGTCGCGGCCGAAGTCGCACCGCTGCTCGACGCCCATGGCGCGGGCCGCCGCCGCATCACGCTGCATGGACGCATGGGGGCCCATGAGGTGCTCAAGGTCGGCTTCGCCGCGGCGGGTTCGCACGACATCATCCCGGTCGACCGCTGTCCGATCCTCGATCCGGCGCTCGACGGCGCGCTCGAGGCAGCCTGGGCCACCGCCGAGCCGCTGATCTCGATCGGCAAGCCGCTCGACATCCAGGTGACCGCGACCCTCAATGGCCTCGACATCGATGTACGCGGCTCCGGCGCGCTGCCGACCAGCCTGATCACCACTCTGTCGCGGGTCGCCGAGAAACACCGGCTGACACGCCTGACACGGCATGGCGAGCTGGTGCTGCAGCGCGGCTCGCCCGAGATTGCGATCGGAAAGGTGAAGGTCGTGCTGCCGCCGGGCTCGTTCCTGCAGGCGACCGCCAAGGGTGAGGAGACGCTTGCGGCGCTGGTTCGCGAGCATTGCGGACGCGCCAAGCACATCGCCGATCTGTTTTGCGGCGTCGGCCCGTTTGCGCTCCGCCTCGCCGAGAAGGCGCGGGTCACCGCCTTCGACAGCGACGCCGGCGCGATCGCGGCGCTGCAGAAGGCTGCGCAATCGACGCCGGGGCTGAAGCCGCTCAAGGCCGAGGCGCGCGATCTGTTCCGCCGCCCCCTGATGCCGCAGGAGTTGCGCGACTACGACGCCGTCGTGTTCGATCCGCCCCGGCAAGGCGCGCAGGCGCTGGTCACCCAGCTTGCGGCGAGCAAGGTGCCGGTGATCGTCGCGGTGTCCTGCAACGTCGCGACGTTTGCGCGCGACGCAAAAATCCTGATCGATGGCGGCTACAAGATCGCTAGCGTTACCCCGGTCGATCAGTTCCGCCACACCCCGCATGTCGAGCTGGTGGCGCGGTTTGCGCGCTGAGACTTCGCTGCGACTATCGCAGCCCGCGGCGGTCTCGCTATAATCCGCGTCGCATGCCCCACGATCCGCTGCTCGCACGTATCATTCCCGTCCTTGCCGACGTGCCGGGCGTCGCCGCCATCGTGCTCGGCGGCTCGCGGGCGCGCGGCACGGCGCATGACGCCTCCGACACCGATCTCGGCCTCTACTATCGGGATAACGCCGCTCCGGAATTCGATCGGCTGCGCGCGGCGGTGACCGGCCTGGTCGATGATCGCACAGCTGCCCATGTGACGGCGGTCGGGGAATGGGGTCCATGGATCGTCGGCGGCGCCTGGCTTGCGATCGGCGGCCACAAGGTCGACCTGCTCTACCGCAGCCTCGACCAGGTCACGATGGTGATCGATGCCTGCCGGAACGGCGAGATCAGCATGCACTACCAGCCGGGCCATCCGCACGGCTTCTGCTCGGCGATCTGGATGGGCGAGGTGGCGCTGTGCCGTGCCCTGCATGATCCCGACGGCCTCGTCGCCGCATTGAAGGCAAAGACCGCGCCCTACCCGCCCGCCCTGCGCGATGCGCTGGTGCGGCGTTTTCAATGGGAAGTCCTGTTCGCGATCGAGAATGCCGAGCTTGCGCTGCCGCGCGGCGACAGCACGCATATCGCTGGCTGCGCCTATCGCGCGCTGGCGTGTATCGCGCAGGTGCTGTTTGCACTGAACGGGCAGTATCTGATCAACGAAAAGGGCGCGCTGGCGCAGGCGGCAAATTTTCCGGTGACGGTTCGTGGCCTCGCCGGGCGCGTTGCAGAGGTGTGGCGGCAGATCGGCGCCACCGAGCACGCCGCCGCGATGCAGACGCTCCGCGAACTCGAGAGCGACGTTCGAGATATTTGCTCGGGGGTTAGCGAACAACCGTAGGATGGGTAGAGCAGAGCGAAACCCATCACATCTCGCGGCACGACGATGGGTTTCGCTTCGCTCTACCCATCCTACGCGAGCGCGATCGCTACAAGATCACCGCCCCCAGCGATCTTGCCAGATCTTCTCGCCGATCGTGCAACTGACCCGCGGCTCGTTCTCGGCGGTCCGCACGATCGGGCGCTCGGGGGTGCGGCCGGCGACCTCGAGCAGCAGCTTGGTGCGGATCGCTTCCTTGAACTTCTCGCGATCCTTGATCGACACCACGAAGGAGCCGGGCCCGCCGATCACACAGTCCTCGTAGTAGTAGTCGAGATTCTCGATATCCATCGTCGAGTAGGACGGCTCTTTCACCATGATCGGCAGGCCGTTGATGACGATGCCCTTGTCGAGCGCCGCATCGCGCGCAGGCGTGATCGGCGTGCCGTTGTTGTTGGGGCCGTCGCCGGAAATATCGATCACGCGGCGCAGGCCGCGATGCGGATTCTCGTCGAACATCGGGATCGCGAAATAGATCGCGCCCGAGATCGAGGTGCGCGAAGCGCGGCGCACCGGCGTCTTCATGATCTCGGCGGAGACTGCATCGGCGGATTCGGGGCCATCGATCACCCGCCAGGGAATGATGACCTTCTGGTCGTTGGAGGCGGCCCATTCGAAATAGGTGATCGAGATCTTGCCGTTCGGGCCGGCCTTCAGCGCCTGCAGGAACTCCTTGGAAACGATCGCTTGCGCATAGCCCTCGCGCTGGATCGCGAGCTCGTCCATGTCCATCGAATAGGAGACGTCGACCGCGATGATCAACTCGATGTCGACGCTCGGCGTGGATTCCTTTTCGGCCAACCGGCCTGTCTGTGTTCCCGGGCCGGGCGCGGCAACACCGGCCACATCGCCGCTGGCCAACATGCCCGCGACAAGCACCGCTCCGATCGAGACATACCAGCGCATTGCGGCCCTCCCGTCGTGTCCTGTCATGGTGACACGCAAATCAGGCGGCGAAAAGCGCAGATATCATCTGTCCTTCACATTCAAGTTAGAGACCTGCAAGTTAGACGCTTGCAGGCTGGACATCACTTGCCACGCATGAGGCAACGCGCCGTGCCGTTGCCGCAATGACGCCGTGCAAATCGAACGGTTCCAACGTGTGCGGGAAGACGGTATTCTTACGGAGCAATCGCGAGGGAGTGCGATGCCCGATACCGTCGTTAAGCCGAAAACCAGGACAAAGACCAAGGTCGAGCGGCCGCGCCTGCACAAGGTGATCCTGGTCAACGACGACTACACGCCGCGCGAGTTCGTCGTCACCGTGCTGAAGGGTGAATTCCGCATGACCGACGACCAGGCCTACAAGGTGATGCTGACCGCGCATCAGCGCGGCGTCTGCGTGGTTGCGGTGTTTACCAGGGATATCGCCGAGACCAAGGCGACGCGCGCCACCGATGCCGGCCGCGCCAAGGGCTATCCGCTGCTGTTCACCACCGAGCCCGAGGAATAGCGGCCATCACCCGCCCGCCGGCCGCGCGAACTGCGCCCGCTGGCTCAGCGCAATGTCGGCGACGACCGCACCCATCACCAGCACACCGCCGATCAGGGCGCGCGGCGACGGCACCTCGGCAAACGCCAGCCACACCCAGAACGGCATCAGCGGCGTTTCAAGCGTGGCGATCAGCGACGCCTGCGCGGACGGCAGCAATCTGGAGCCGACCGTAAACAGGGTGAGACCGAGACCGACCTGGCACGCGCCGAACATCGCGAGCACACCGAGATCGGCGCCGGTGACCGCGCCGATGCCCTGCCCCAACGGCAAGCTCACGGCGCTGCCGAGAAAGTTCGAGAGCGCCGCGGCGGCGATCATCGGCGTCCCCTTGTGCCGCCGGATCACCACCGTCATCAGCGCAATCGCCAGCACCATCACGCAGGCAAGGCCGATGCCCCTGTAATCCGTGATGCCGCCGGCGCCGCTGACGGTGATGGCCACACCCGCGAGCGCGACAAGGCTTGCCAGCAATGTGCCGGGCCGCGCCCGCTCACCCAGCCAAAGCCGGGCGATCGCGGCCGCCGCAAACGGCTGCATCGCGATGAGAATGGCGACATTGGCGACGCTGGTCAGTTGCAGCGCCGGAATGAACGTCACCATTCCGAAGGTCGAGAGGCCGGCCACCAGCCATCCGCTCAATGGCATCACGACGAGATCGCGCGCGCCGCGCCAGCCCTGCGTGGCGACCAGGAAGAGCGCAATCGCGCCGCCACCGAACAACCCGCGCCAGAACAGGATGGTCCAGGAATCGAAGTGCAGCAGCCGGGTGAAGAACGGCGCAGTGCTCCACGCCGCCGCAGCCGCGACGACCAGCGCGATCCCGGTGCGATGTTGCGGGTTCGTGTCAGTCACGTCGCACCGACACTAGCTCGCAGCGGCGACCGGCGCCTCGTCGAACAGGCCGTAGACGCGTTCGGCCTTGGCAAATCCCGCGATCGGAAACTCGCCGAGATCGCTCCAGCCGCCGTCGTGAATGCCGGCGAAGCGCTCGGAAGCCACGACGGTGCGGCCGAGACGGCCGGCGATCTTCTCCAGCCGCGCGGCAAGATTGACCGCCGGACCGATGCAGGTGAAGTCGAGCCGGTTGCCGCCGCCGATATTGCCATAGAGCACGCGCCCGAGATGCAGCGCGACGCCGAAGCGGAAGCGCTCGACGGCATCGCCATTGGGAAATTGCAGCGCCTCGACTCCGGCGCGGGATGCGCGCGCGGCGTTCAGGACCCGCGCGCAGACCTGCACCTCGTCGCCGAGATATTCGTCGACCGGGAACACGGCGAGCAGGCCGTCGCCCATGAATTTGAGCACCTCGCCGCCATGGTCGCGGATCGCGGTGACCTGGCAATCGAAGTACAGATTGAGAATTTCCACCACCGTCTCGGCCGGCAAGCGGTCCGACAGCGCGGTGAAGCCGCGCAGGTCCGACAGCCAGATCGCGGCATCCATCGTATCGGCATGGCCGCGCCGGATCTGGCCGCCCATAATGCGTTCACCGGCGCGATTGCCGACATAGGTGTCGAGCAGCAGCGACGCGGTGCGGCGCAGCGTCACGATCTCGATGTAGCGCGCCAGCGGCACGGTGATCGAGCGGATTGCATCGAGCTGCTCCTCGGTGAAGCCGCCGGGCTGCTTGGTGGTCCAGCTGGAGGCATTGACGAAGCCGTCGGTGTAAACCAGCGGCATGGCGATATAATCGGTGACACCCTCCGCCTGCAGATCCACGACGATCGGAAAGCGCGCGCTCGCGGGATCGTCGCGCCGCGCGCGCACCTCAAGTCCCTGCCTGAAGACGATCGACAGTGGGCTGACGGCAAATTCCGGCGAGTCCAGGATATTGTGGTCGACGGTGCCGACCTCGACCTCCGAACCGAGGGTCCAGAAGAAATGCCGGCCGTAGATCTCGGGATGCAGCGTGCGCACGAAGACGCCGACGCGCCACAACGGCAAACCGGCCCGCACGACGCGTTCGCAGCATTCCGCCATCATCTGCGACGGGGTGGGCGCCGACCGCGCGCCACCGATCATCCACTCGATGATGTCCCGAAGCTCCGATGTGTTCATGGCATTCCCCAGGGCGAGCACCCGATCCGGTGGCCACCAGTATATAGGGGATCAGCGCCCGGTCTGCCCGCGGTCGCGCAGAAAATGATCCGCCAGCACGCAGGCCATCATGGCCTCGCCCACCGGCACTGCACGGATGCCGACGCAGGGGTCGTGGCGGCCCTTGGTCAGGATATCGGTGTCGGCGCCCCTGCGATCCACGGTGCGGCGCGTGGTCAGGATCGAGGACGTCGGCTTGACCGCAAATCGCACCACCACCGGCTGGCCGGTCGAGATGCCGCCGAGCACGCCGCCAGCATGGTTGGACAGGAAACGCGTTCCGTTGTTGCCGGTCCGCATCTCGTCGGCGTTCTCCTCGCCTGACAGTTCGGCGGCGCCGAAGCCGGCGCCGATCTCGACGCCCTTGACGGCGTTAATGGTCATCATCGCGGAAGCGAGATCGCTGTCGAGTTTGGCGTAGATCGGCGCGCCGAGCCCGGCCGGCACCCCCTCGGCGACGACCTCGATGACGGCGCCGATCGAGGAGCCACTCTTCCTGATGCCGTCGAGATAGCTTTCGAAGAACGCCGCCTTGTCCTTGTCGGGACAGAAGAACGGATTGTTGGCGATCTCGTCCCAGTCCCACTTCTCGCGGTCGATCTTGTGCGGCCCCATCTGCACCAGCGCGCCGCGCACCTTCACCTCGGGCAGGACCTTGCGCGCGATCGCGCCGGCCGCGACGCGGGTCGCGGTCTCGCGCGCGGAGGAACGCCCGCCGCCGCGATAGTCGCGCAGGCCGTATTTTGCCTCATAGGTGAAGTCGGCATGGCCGGGGCGGAACTTGTCCTTGATCTCGGAATAATCCTTCGAGCGCTGGTCAGTGTTCTCGATTAACAGCGCAATCGGCGTCCCGGTCGTGACCTGCACACCGCTTTCCGGATGCGCCATCACGCCGGACAGGATTTTCACCGCATCCGGCTCCTGGCGCTGGGTGGTGAAGCGCGACTGGCCGGGCCGGCGGCGGTCGAGGTCGTGCTGGATCTCCTCCACCGTCAGAGGGATCATCGGCGGGCAGCCGTCCACCACGCAGCCGATCGCGACCCCATGGCTCTCGCCGAAGGTCGTGACGCGGAACATATGGCCGAAAGTATTGAAGGACATGGCGTGTCGTAACGCGCGCAGGCAGCGGGGTCAAACCTGAGACGTCATTCCGGGTCTGGTCCGAAGGACCAGACCCGGAATCTCGAGATTCCCCGGGGCGCAATTGCGCCCTGAGGTTCGCTTCGCACCCGGAATGACGGGATAATCCTTAACTATACTTCCGCAACCCGCTCTTGCTGAACACGTAGACCGCGCCCTGCTCGATGGTGAGGTCGGCGGCCGAGGCCGGGGTCTCGAAGCCGAGCGCCACCATCAGTGCCCGCGCCGTGCCGCCATGGGCGACGGCGACGGTGTCCGACGTCACCGCGCCGTACCACTCGGTCATCCGCGCCTGCACGTCGACATAGCTCTCGCCGCCCTCCGGCGACACCGTCCACTTCTCGGCCAGGCGGCGGGCATAGACGACGGGGTCGGCCGCCTGCGCCTCCGCCAATGTCGAGCCTTCCCACGACCCGTAGGCGATCTCGCGCAGCCGCGCGTCGAGGGCGTAGTCGCCCGGCGGCAAGCCAAGCTCGGTGCGCACCAGCTCCATGGTCGCGCGCGCCCGGAGCAGCGGGCTCGCGACGAACGGCAGCGTCGTCTTGTCACGGCCGTCGCGCGTCAGGAGATCGGCGAGGATGCGGCCGGCATGTGCCGCCTGGGCGCGGCCGCGCTCGTTGAGAGCAATATCCTGCACGCCCTGAAGCCGGCCTTCGGCGTTCCATGAGGTCTCGCCGTGGCGGATGTAGTAGATCGTTGGCACCGGCATTCGCTTCGAATTTTTCTGGCCCGGAGGTACACCAGCACTTTGGCTGGCGACAAGCCCAAATCGGCCGCAGCCGAGGCGCTATGCGCGCAGCTCGGCGCAATCGGAATAGCCAAGCCGCTAGGGTGTTATGTTGAGCAAGGCGGCTATCGCCGCAACCATCGAAGACTGGGATGCATGACCGCGTTTCGTCAAAGTGTCGAAGCCATGATTCCAGCGCTCCGCCGCTATGCGCGCGCGCTGGTACGTGACTCGGATATCGCCGATGATTTGGTGCAGGACACGCTGGTGCGCGCGCTGCGCTCGGAGCGGCTGTTTCTCGGCGGCGACGTCAGGAGCTGGCTGTACACGATCCTGACCAATCTGAACAAGAACCGGAGGCGGTCGCTGGCGCGGCGGCCGGCCTTCATGCCGCTGCTCGACAACAATGCCGACGCCAGCGGCACCGAGGCCGAGGGACGCGACATCGAGCGCGCGCTGTCGACGCTGGTCGAGGAGCAGCGTTCGGTGCTGCTGCTCGTGATGCTGGAGGGCATGAGCTACCGGGAGGTCGCCGACATCCAGGGCGTGCCGATCGGCACGGTGATGTCCCGCCTCGCCCGCGCGCGCGCCCATGTGCGCGCCTCGATCGAGGGCCAGCGCCCGGCGCTGAGACGGGTGAAATGATAATGTGCGCGATGACAGGTGTTACACATGAACTTTTTTCGAACAAGATTTGGCAGAGACGATTGATATGACCGACCCGAACATCCCCGTCACCGAAGACGAGCTGCACGCTTACGTCGACAACGAGCTGCCGGCCGAACGCCGCGGCGATGTCGAAGCGTGGCTCGCCACGCATCCCGACGACGCGGCGCGGGTGCAGTCATGGCGCGCGATGGCCGAGACATTGCATGCGCGCTACGACACGGTGCTGGACGAGGCGGTGCCGAAGCGGCTCGAACTCGAGCGGCTGGTGCGCCAGCCGCGCCGCTGGGTCTATGGCGCGGTGGCGGCGACGCTGATGGCCTTCATTGCCGGCGGCGGCGTCGGCTGGATCGCGCGCGGCGCCGCGGCGACGCCGTCGGCCTTCCAGAGCTTCACGCTGGATGCGCTGGATGCGCATCGGCTCTACGTGGTCGAGGTCCGTCATCCCGTCGAGGTGCCCGGCAGCGAGCGTGACCATCTGCAGCAATGGCTGACCAAGCGCTGCGGCTGGGACGTCCGCGCCCCCGACCTCACCGGGCTGAAGCTGGTCGGCGGCCGCCTGCTGCCGGGGCCGAGCGGGCCGGCGTCATTCCTGATGTACGAGAGCACGTCCGGCGAGCGCTTCACGGTCTACACCGCCAAGGCGAAAACCGAGGCGACCCAGATGCGCTATGCCGTCCAGGGCAGCGACGGCGCGCTGTTCTGGGCCGATCGCGGCGTCGCCTATGTCGTCAGCGGTGGCACCGACCGCACGCGCCTGACCCAGGTCGCGCAGGCCGTCTACGATCAGATGGAGAAGAACGGCGGCTGATCTCCCGTAGATTTACGGGAGATCACCTCGCCGACATTGTGCCGTTTCGAGCAAGTGAATCCAGCCTCACTCGGCGTCCCAATTCCGACATTGAAAATTTCGATTCGCGTCATGGACGCGTCTCATTGTCGTACCGGATGCTCACGCGAAGATGATCCGCGCCCGATCCGCCGATCGGCGCACGCGGCCTCGATTGGGGTTTTGTGTACCGCGCTGGTCCCCCTCTCGAGGCCGCACTCTTTTTCCGCAGTCCGATCTGCACGCCGCAGATTTTGGACTTCGGACGGCCGGTCATCCATTGACGCCCTCGCAATGGCTGCGTCTACCCCGATAGAGTCCGGGGTAGTGCAGTTTCGCGTCTCTTGCGTCTTTTGGGGCGCGCTCTCGGCGGTCAGCCGAGATCGCTGCGCGGATTGTAGGAATTTCGCTCCCGCCACGTCTGCATCAATGCCTCAAGCTCGGCATCGTTCCCGTCGGGAAGGATGATGCGGGTCGTGACATAGAGGTCGCCGACGGCGCCCGCCTTCGACAGCCCCTTGCCCTTGAGGCGGAAGGTACGGCCGCTCGAGGTGTTCTTCGGGATCGACAGTTCGACCGCGCTGCCGAGCGTCGGCACCCGGACCTTGCCGCCCAGCACCGCCTCGTAGAGGGTAATGGGCAGATCGATCCGGAGATCGTTGCCGTCGACCTTGAAGAACGGATGCGGCGCGATCGAGATCGTGATCAGGAGGTCGCCGGGCCGGTGGCCTTGCGCGGTGTCGCCCTGCCCCTTCAGCCGGATCTGCTGGCCCGCGGTGACGCCGGGCGGAATCTTGACGTTGAGCTCACGGCCGGTCGGCAGGCGGACGCGCTTGTCGCCGCCCCCAGCCGATTCCTCCAGCGACACCGTCATGGTGACCGAAAGATCGAGATCGACCCCGACCCCTCCGCCCTCAAACTCAAACGGGCTGGCCCGTCCCCCGCGCGCGCCACCGCCGCCACGCGCGG
>NZ_JACMYP010000029.1 GCF_020889705.1 Bradyrhizobium altum
ACCGCCGAGCTCGGCAGGATGGTGGTCGAGCGCGCGGCCGCGCGCCTGGTCGCGCTCGTCGACGAGATCGCCCGATATCCGCTGGCGGCGGTTGCGACCCGCACCGCGTTTGATCGGCCCCGGCCGATCTGACCACGACAGGAGCCGACGCATGGCATTCGGTATCGCGCAACTTGCCAGGGCCAAGGCCTTTCGCATCGCGCCGAACGACACGAACTATTTCGCAATCCTGTTCGATCATACGACCGATCAAATAGACAACATCTTCGTCATCGAGATTTTCCGGCCCGGCGGCGCCACGCCGCCGAACGAGCACGCCATTGCGCATGAATTCTTCCACGTCCTGCACGGCGAAGGACTTGCGAGCTGCGACGGCAGGACGGTGCCGATCCGGAAGGGCGATTCGCTGCTGCTGCATCCAGGCTCCGAGCATGTGATCGAGAATACCGGTGCCGGCAAGCTCTACACGCTCACGGTGATGACGCCGAACGAGGGATTTGCGGAGCTGATCCGTGGCGGCGAGCCGGTCGAGCTCGATGCGGAGGATATTCGCGTGCTGCAGGGGCACCAGGCATGAACTTCGCTCCCCGCCATGACCCGGCCGCCGAACCGCTGACGCCGTTGGGCTCGAGCGAGCGCAACCGCTGGCTGGTGTCGGACAGCCGCGCCGATTTGGTGCGACAGCCGGCCGCGCCGCGCCCGGTTACGCTCCGGACCGACGGCAAGGTGATTTCGATCGACCTTGCGCGCAGCGCAATCATCATCGTCGATATGCAGAATGATTTCTGCCATCCGGACGGCTGGCTGGCCCATATCGGGGTCGACATTGCGCCGGCGCGTGCACCCATCGAACCGCTACGGCGTCTGCTGCCGGTGCTGCGCGATTGCCGACTGCCGGTGATCTGGGTCAACTGGGGTAACCGGCCCGACCGGCTCAATCTCAGCCCGGCGCTGCTGCATGTCTACAAGCCGAGCGGCGCCGGCGTCGGGCTCGGCGACGCGCTGCCGCGCTCCGGGGCGAGAGTGCTGGAGCGTGGCAGCTGGTCTGCCGCCGTCGTCGAGGAACTCGCCGTCGGCTCCTCCGATATCGAGGTCGCAAAATACCGGATGTCGGGTTTCCAGGATACCGAGCTCGACAGCATTCTGCGCAATCTCGGCGTCACGACGCTGATGTTTGCCGGTGTCAATGCCGACCAGTGCGTGCTATGCACGCTGCAGGACGCCAATTTCCGCGGCTACGATTGCCTGCTGCTGCAGGATTGCACGGCCACGACGTCGCCGGAATATTGCCTTGCCGCCACGCTCTACAACGTTCGCCAGTGCTTTGGCTTTGTCGTCAGGTCGGACGAGGTACTGTCCGAGCTCAGCCAAGTGCAATGCAGCCGGGGCGAGACATCGTGAGCGAAGTTTCAGCCGGCGCACTGGACAGGCTGGTCGCCGATCTCGGCGACATGACGGTGATCAGCGACCACAAGGTGGTGCGGCGCCGTTCGCGCGACTTCTTCTGGTACAGCCCCATCCTGAATGATCTGCTGAATGATAAATCAGCAGACCTGATCGTCGTCCCGCGGGACGAGCGCGACGTCCTTCGGCTTGCCGCAGCCTGCGCGCGCCATCGCGTGCCGCTGACAGTCCGCGCCGGCGGTACGGGAAACTATGGTCAGGCCGTGCCGCTCAAGGGCGGGGTGCTGCTGGATATCATGGCGTTGTCAGCCATTGAGTGGACGGCGCCCGGAGCGATACGGGTTGGCGCGGGCGCCAAGCTCAATGCCATCGACGCCGACCTGCAGCCGACGGGCTGGGAACTGCGCATGCATCCATCCACCAAGCGCACGGCGACAATCGGTGGCTTCGTTGCCGGCGGCTCCGGCGGCATCGGATCCGTGACGCATGGCGGATTGCGCGAACCGGGCAATATCCAGGCGGCGCGGGTCGTCACCGTCGAGGAAACGCCCCGGATCATCGAATTGCGCGGCGAGGCGGCACAAAAGATCAACCGCGCCTATGGCACCACCGGGATCATCACAGCACTGGAAATGCCGCTGGCTCCAGCCTGGCGCTGGATCGACGTCGTCGTCTGCTTCGACGACTTCCTGGATGCGGTGGCGGTCGGCTACGAGGCAGCTCTTGCCGATGGCATCACGAAGAAGTTGCTGTCGCCGGTCAGCTGGCCGCTTCCGTCCTACTTCGGTGCGTTGAGATCATGCGTGGCCGAGGGACAGAGCATCCTGATCGCGATGATCGCCGAGCCGTCGCTCGAAAGCTTTAAATCGTTGCTCGGTCGTCGCGGGACCATCACGCTGGAGACCCCGACCGATGACGGCCCGGGCCAGGTGCCGCTCTACGAATACACCTGGAATCACACCACGCTGCAGGTCCTGAAGTCCGATCGCACCGTCACCTATCTGCAATGTCTCTATCCGCATGATGCCCTGATGGAGAAAGTTGCCGAGATGAGGGCGCTGTTTCCCGATGAGGTGCTGCAACATCTCGAGTTCATCCGCTTTGGTGGCCGGGTCACCTGCAGCGGCTTGCCGGTCGTTCGCTACCGCGGCGCTGAACGGCTGAACGAAATCATCCGGATGCATGAGGAGCGCGGCGTTTTCATCGCCAATCCGCACGTCTACACGGTCGAGGACGGCAGCCGCTACAAGCGCGCCGACGCCGATCAACTGGGCTTCAAGCGCGAGGTCGATCCGCACAATCTGCTCAATCCCGGCAAGATGCGGAGTTTCGTCGCTGCCGGGTCCTGACATGCGCGTCCTCTATGTCTACTGCCATCCGCTTGCCGACAGCTTCCACGCCGCGATCCGTGGGGAAGCGCTGGCTGGGCTCGCCGAAGCCGGCCACGCCGTTGATCTGCTCGATCTCTATGCGGAGGGGTTCGATCCGATCCTGACGGCCGAACGTCGGCGCGACTACCATGATCCCGTGCGCAACCGGCACAACAATCAGGCCTACGCCGATCGCCTGATGGCGGCCGACGCGATCGTAGTACAGTTTCCGACCTGGTCGTTCGGGCCGCCGGCCATGCTCAAGGGCTGGTTCGATCGCATGTTCGGCCCCGGCATCGCGCTCGATCTGTCCGATCCCGCGCGGGCGCGGCCGATGCTGCATCACATTCGCCGCATCTCCGGCATTGCGACCTACGGCCGCCCGCGCTGGCAGGCGATTGCGATGGCCGATCCGCCGCGCAAGCTCATCAAGCGATATCTGCCGTGGTTCACCGGGGCAAAGGCGACGACGCGCTATCATGCGCTCTATCACATTAACGTTGCAACGCCGGCCAAGCGTGCGCACTTTCTGGCCAAAGTCAGGCACGAAATGCGCCGGTTCTAGAGCCTGTTCCGTCCCAAGACGCGCCTTCTCCGCGAAACGAGATGCGCTTCGCTCGGAAGCTCTCTAGCTCGGGTCCGGCGCGGCCGCGACCGCTTCGATCTCGACCAGGAATTCCGGCCGGCTGAAGCCGGACACGATCATCAGGGTCGAGGACGGCGGCGTCCCGGGAAATTGCCGGTCACGCGACCGCATGTAGCCCTGCATGTGCTCGCGGTCCGTCACATAGGCGTTGAGCCGGACAATGTTCGCCAGCGTCATCCGATCTTCGGCGAGGATCGCTGCGATATTCGCAAAACAGAGATCGGACTGCGCCTCGCTGTCCGCAGGAATTGTCTCGTCGCTACCGATGCCGAGCTGCCCGGACGTGAACACCAGGCGGTGTCCGGCCGGCACGACGATGCCGTGGCTGTATCGTGCGAACGGGGGACGAATTGCATGAGGGGAAAGCGCGCGCAAGCTCATCGCCACAGGCTCAAAAGTTGTCATTGCTGCTACGAGCTTAGGCCAAGGCGCCGACGCCGGCATGCCGAAATTTGGCTGATCGGCGCCGCCATTTGGTGCCCCTTGCTCAAAAAATCGGCGTTGCCGGAAAGGCAACGGATCGCTCGAATCAAAATGCTTTCGGGCGACAGTGGTCGCGTGCATCCTGAGCTCATCGAGGATGCGGTCCGTGCGCGAGCACATTCCCGTCCAGACAGTATTGACGTCATCCGCAGCCGGCATTCACCGGACGATCAAAGGTAGCCACGATGGCCATGACGATTGCCTCCCGAACGATTGCTTCCGCCCTGGTGGGGACCGCCATGTTTGCGATGTCTTTCGTACCTGCTCTGGCCGCCGACAAGGTCACCTTCCTCACCAGCTGGTTCGCGCAGGCCGAGCATGGCGGATTCTACCAAGCCAAGGCGACCGGTCTCTATGACAAGGCCGGTCTCGACGTGACCATCAAGATGGGTGGTCCCCAGGTCAACGGCACGCAGCTTCTGCTCGCAGGCGATGCGGATTTCATCATGGGTTACGACATCCAGGTGATGAAAGGACGCGAGCAGAACCTGCCGCTCGTGACTGTCGCATCGTCGTTCCAGTTCGACCTGCAGGGGATCATGACCCATGATGACGTGCCGGACCTTGCCGCGCTGAAGGGCAGGCCGGTGCTGATCGCGGGATCCTCGCGGGTGACGTTCTGGCCGTGGCTCAAGGCCAAATACGGTTACAGCGACGACCAGATCCGGCCCTACACGTTCAACCTGCAGCCTTTCTTCGCTGACAAGACCATGGCACAGCAGGCCTACCCGTCATCCGAGCCATATCAGGCGCAGGAGCAAAAGGAGAAGGTGAAGTTCTTCCTGCTGGCCGACGGCGGGTATCCACCCTACGGCTCGACAATCGTGACGACTGAGAAAATGGTCGCCGAGAAGCCGGACGTGGTGGCTCGCTTCGTCAAGGCGTCGCTCGAAGGTTGGCGCGACTATTTGCAGAATCCTGCTCTGGCCAACGGCCTGATCAAGACCGACAATCCCAAGATGACCGACGGGCAGATCGCATTTGCGATCGAGAAGCTCAAGGAGAGCAAAGCGGTCGACGGCGGCGACGCGGCGAAGCTCGGGATCGGCATCATCACCGCCGAGCGCTACAAGCAAGTCTACGACTTCCTGGTGGCCGGCGAACTGCTCGATCCCAAGACCGCCTGGCAAAGGTCGTTTGACGACCGTTTCGTCAAGGATCTCAGGATTGGCGTGAAATAGGAGCGTCCATGAACGTTCTGCCGCCGCCCTACACGTTCGACGACGACACCGAACCCATGGCGACCTCCGAAGGCCGCCCGCCCGTCGTCGAGGTGCTCTCGGCGGAGAAGCTGTTTCCGAACGGCACGCGGGGCCTTGCGCCGATCGATCTCACGATCGCGGACGGCGAATTCCTGACGCTGATCGGCCCCTCCGGCTGCGGCAAGAGTACGTTGCTCAAGCTGATCGCCAACTTGATCGAGCCAACCGACGGTCGGCTGTTGTGGTGGCGTGGCGACCACCGCCAGGTCGGGCAGCAGGGGAGGCGGCTCGCCTTCGTGTTCCAGGAGCCGACCCTGATGCCCTGGGCGCGTGTCGAGGCCAATGTCCGACTGCCTCTGGAGCTTGCCGACATGCCCGGGGTGAAGGCGGCCCCGCTGGTCGAGGATGCGATCGCGCGTGTCGGCTTGTCGGCGTTCAGTCAACACTACCCGCGGCAGCTGTCGGGCGGCATGAGGATGCGGGTATCAATCGCCAGGGCGCTGGTGACGCAGCCCCACCTCCTCCTGATGGACGAGCCGTTCGGCGCGCTCGACGAGTTCACGCGCAACAGACTGGACGACGATCTGGTTCGGCTGTGGTGGGAACGCAAGCTCACGACGGTGTTCGTCACCCACTCGATCTATGAGGCTGTGTTTCTCTCGACCCGGATCATCGTCATGGCTGCCGGTCCCGGCCGCATCTTCCGCACCATGACGATCGACGAGCCGCAGCCGCGTGAGGTCGGGTTTCGCGACAGCCCGAAGTTCGCCGCCTATTGCCGGGAGCTCTCGACCTGGCTCGCTGAAGCTTCGCTGCCGCGGTCGGGCGGGGGCGAAGCATGAAGCCGCTCCTGCAATCGGACGCCTTCGTCCGGGTCGCGGCCCCGGTCGCCGTCGGGATCGTGCTGTTCGGCCTGTGGGAGGCCAGTTTCCGCCTAGCCTCCGTTCCCGTGTACCTGTTTCCCAAGCCGAGTGATATCTTCATAAGTCTTGTGCAGCACGGGCCGTCGCTGCTGCGTGCCCTGCTGGTGACCTTGCGGGTGACGCTGCAGGCCTTCATTGCGGCGACCGTGTTCGGCACCCTGATCGCATTCATGTTTGTGCAGAGCCGGGCGATCGAGGTCAGCCTGTTTCCCTATGCGGTGCTGCTGCAGGTGACGCCGGTGGTCGCGATTGCGCCGCTGATCATCATCCTCGTGAAGAACACCCAGCTGTCGCTGACGATCTGCGCAACCCTGGTCGCGCTATTCCCGATCATCTCGAACACCACGCTAGGTCTGCGCAGCGTCGATCCAGGCCTTGCCAATTATTTTCGGATGAACCGGGCCAGCCGCTTGAAGACCTTGATCAAGCTTCGCATCCCGGGCGCGTTGCCGTACTTTTTCGGCGGGCTGCGCATCTCGAGCGGCCTCGCGCTGATCGGCGCGGTGGTCGCCGAATTCGTGGCGGGCACGGGAGGGCGGTCTTCAGGCCTCGCCTATGAGATCCTCGATGCCGGCTTCACGCTCGATATTCCCCGCATGTTCGCGGCGCTGTTCCTGATCACGTTGACCGGCGTCGTGCTGTTCACCGTCATGGCGGCGCTTTCGCGGTTTGCGTTATCAAACTGGCACGAAAGCGAGATCCGGGCCGAGACATGACATCAATGCTGATCGAGAATGCGGCCGGGATCTTCACAGGCCTGTCAGGCGATGCGATGCGAACGACGGGTGCGATCCGGATTCGCAATGGTGTGATCGTCGCAATCGGCATGCTGCAGCCGGAGCCAGGCGAGCGCAGGCTCGACGCAAAAGGCTGCGTGATCTATCCGGGTCTTGTATCGACTCATCACCACATGTTCCAGAGCGTGCTGAAAGGCGTCCGCGAAGGCATCAATCTTCCGCTCGCAGGGTGGCTGCGTTCGGTGCCCTACCGCTTCTGGTCGGCCATCGACGAGGAGGCTTTGGCGGTTGCCGCGCGGATTGCGCTCGCCGAACTGCTTCTGTCGGGTACCACCACGGTCGCCGATCACCACTATCTGTTCAGCGACACGTTTCGCTTCGATCCGGCGCAAGTGATTTTCGAAGTTGCCCGCAGCCTCGGCATCCGCCTCGTGTTCTGCCGCGGGGGCGCCACCGTCAGCCGCCATTTCGATACCGATCAGTCCGTGCCGATGCCGGTCGAAACGTTGGACCGGATGCTGCAATCGGTCGAGGCCTGTGCGCAGCGCTTCCACGATCCGTCACCGGACAGCCTGACCCACGTCGCGCTGGCGCCGACCACGCCCACCTGGTCGCTGGATCCTGGCGAGTTGCGCGAGGTGATCGCCGCCGCGCGGCGAATGAAGCTGCGGCTGCACAGCCATCTTTCGGAGACGTCGGATTATGTCGACTTCTGTTTGTCGGTTCATGGCAAACGGCCAGTCCACTGGCTCGCAGAGCACGACTGGCTCGGCGAGGACGTCTGGTTCGCGCACCTCGTACATCTCGATCCGGAAGAGGTGGCGATCCTGGCCCGCTCCGGCACCGGCATGGCGCATTGTCCGCAATCCAATTGCCGCCTCGGTTCCGGCGTCGCGCCGGCGGACGCGATGGCGCGGCTGGGCGGCGCGGTGTCGCTCGGCGTGGATGGTGCAGCCTCCAACGAGGCGGCCGACATGATCAGCGAGATGCATAGTTGCTGGCACACACATCGCGCCGTGAAGGGAGCCGACGCGGTGACCGCGGAAGACGTCGTGCATTGGGCCACTGCGGGAGGTGCGCGCGTGCTGGGCCTGCCGCGGATCGGTACGCTGGCGCCAGGCCAGCAGGCCGATATCGCCATCTTCAGCCTGGACCAGCCACGCCACTTCGGCATGCACGATCCCATGATCGCGCCGGTGACGTGCGCAGGTTCGGCGCACGTTCGCCATTTGCTGGTCGGTGGTCGCCCGGTCGTCGAGGACGGCGCGATTCCCGGCCTCGACATGCAGAAGCTGAAATTCGATGCGGCCCGCGTTGTCTCGCGTCTGGCTGCCTGAACCGCGGAGGAAATGATGCTCGCTACCAAGCAACCCGTGCTGCGCCGCTTCTGGTACGCAACGATGCCCGTCGACCATCTCAGGGAGGGCCCGCAGCCGTTCACCCTGCTCGGGGAGCCGATCGTACTGTTCCTGGATGCCAATGGCGAGCCGGCCGCGCTCGAGGATCGCTGCTGCCATCGCACCGCCAAGCTGTCGAAAGGCTGGTGCAACAACGGGAATATCGTCTGCGGCTATCACGGTTGGGAGTACGACCGCGACGGCAAGCTGGTCATGGTCCCGCAGTTTCCCTTCGAGCAGCCGATTCCCGATGCCAGGGCGCGCTCGTTCCGGGCCAGCGCACGGTATGGTTATGTCTGGGTCGCTCTGGATGAGCCGCTGCGCGGCATTCCCGACATTGCCGAAGAGAACAAGGCGGGCTACCGCCGCATCCATCAGTTCTATGAAAAGTGGGACACGGCGGCGCTCCGCCTGATGGAAAACTCGTTCGACAATGCCCATTTCGCATTTGTGCACAAGGGGACGTTCGGCGACATCAATCAGCCAAAGCCCGAGAAGTACGAGATCACCGAAACCGAGGATGGCTTCGACGCCGAGACGATCATCACCATCCGCAATCCGCCGAACGCTTTCCGGATCAGCGGCACAACCGATCCAGCCACGAAACGTCATCAGCGCAACAAGTGGTTCATGCCGTTCTGCCGCCGCCTCGACATGGAGTATCCGTCCGGCATTCGTCACATCATCTTCAATTGCGCGACGCCGATCTCTGATGGCCAGATCCAGGTCGTGCAGCTGCTGTTCCGCAATGATACCGAAGCCGATTGCTCCACCCAGGAGCTGATCGATTGGGACGCCGCCATCATCGCAGAGGATCGCGAGATGCTCGAATCGACCGACCCTGACGCGATCGTCGACATGAGCCGGAAGCTCGAAATGCACATGCCTTCCGATCGGCCCGGAATGATCATGCGAAAGCGCCTGCTCGAGCTTTTGGGCGAGCACAACGAAAAGGAGCAGCCGAGGGAGAGGGTCGCTTGAACCGAGGCGAACTTCCGTCGTTGAGGCCCGGAGAGCCTGCGTTGCTTCGACGGAAGCAGGTCTGGCAATTCACCGACAAGATTGGCCGCACGCTGCCTCCGACGCATAGGGCATAGACCGATCGATGCGCCCGGGACTTGGAGTGGTTCTGTGAGATACACGGCGGGTGTTGTTCGGACCGCGCTCGTGCAGGAGTGCCTTCGGGAGATCCGGCTCTGGCCGGGATGTGAAGCCGTGGAGGAGGTCGGCGTGCTTGGAGACCCCTGCGGCGGCTTCTCGGTTCATGTCGTCCAGTACGGCACTGCAAAAAAGTGGCTCGCTGATCGCGCCATTCGTTGCATCACACGTGAGAAGCTCCGGTGGTACCACCTTGAAGCAGAGTAGCCATGTCCGACGGTGAAGCCATGTTGTTGATCGGCTCGCGCAGCGAGCCGTTGCGGGCGCGACTTCGGCCGGACGGGCAGGCATCAGGCCGAAGTTGTCTTGGCGCGCCAGAGTCTGGAGTTGGACTAGTGTCCGGCCGGAGCCGAATAGCCGCCGGTGTAATAAGAGGAAACGGGGCTGTTTACCCTGGGTTGCTGCCAGGCCGCATAGGCGTCGGTCGGACGGGACTGCGATTGCTGAACCGGTGCAACCTGTGGCTTGCGATGGCGCTCCGAGGCCATCGCGCTTTGTAAGGTCGATCCGAGCAGCAGACCGGCCGTCACGACGTAAACAACGCGAGTGTTTTTCTTCATTGGGTTCTCCCTTGGGCTCCTGGCCGGAGGAATCGTTCGGCCTGGTTTTCCGCAAATAGTGCTTGCAACAGGGTTGCTTAGCCCGGCGGCGATCACGAAGTGGTGCGCAAAATAATTGGGCGCGACTAAACTTTTGGCAGGGTCTATCGTTGGCAGACTCCAATCGCACGCGCGCAAACCATCCGAGAACACACAGCCGATGAAGACGAAAATCTTGTTAGTCATGCTGTTGGCCGCTTCGCCGGCGGCGGCCGAGACGCGGCCGGCGCCCAAAGCCGTTCCGAAAGCTGCGGCCGCACCAGCAGACATTTGCGCCCCGATCGGCCGGACTGCGAAAGGCGAGCTGGTCTATTCGATGAAGTGCCAGGACGTGCCGGTCGCTGCAGCGCCAGCGGCCGAGTCCAAGGAAGCTGCGCCGCCGCCCGAACCGGAAACGCAGCGGACCGGATTGTTCGGTTTGTCCTACGACCGGCGGAAACAGGGAGACTAGTGCATTGCAGCGTGCCGTGCATCGCGCGGAATGACCCTGCGCGCCGCATGTCGAAGAGCCATCCATCGAATGGACCAGCGGACGAATTCATGACGACGTTGATTGATCTCAACAATGCCAGCCGAGATGACTTTGTCGCGGCCCTCGCCAATGTCTTCGAGCATTCGCCGTGGGTTGCCGAACAGGTTGCGATGAAGCGGCCGTATGCCGGGATCGCTCAATTGTTCATGGCGATGAAGGCGGCGGTCGAGCAGGCACCGGCCGAACTGCGACTGGCACTGATCAAGATGCATCCCGACCTCGCCGACAAGACGCAGCGTGCAGCGGGTCTCACCGATGATTCCTTTGCCGAGCAAAATAGCGCGGGGCTCGATCGGCTGTCGGGTGCGGAATACGATGCGTTTCAGCGCGTCAACAATGCCTACCGCGCGAAGTTCGGATTTCCTTACATCGTCTGCGTGCGGCGCCACACCAAGGATTCCATTCTACGTGATTTCGAGCGACGCCTGCCGAACGACATCGCGGTCGAAATGCAGACCTCGGTGGACGAGATCTGCCGCATCGCGGCCCTGAGGCTCGACCAGATCGTGATGGCTGACGACCGGCTTGCCGTTCACGGGCGTCTCTCGACCCACGTGCTGGATACCCACAGCGGCAAGCCCGCTGCCGGGATTGCAGTCGAGCTGATCGAACTCGCGGGGCTGGGCACGAGCCGCGTGGTGACGCGTGCCTTGACCAACGCCGACGGCCGGACGGACCAGCCCTTGATTGGCGGCCGTCCCGTTCCGGCCGGGACGTACGAGCTGCTGTTCAGCGTCGGCGACTATTTCGCCAGGCGCGGCGTGCCTTTGTCTGATCCACCGTTCCTTGACCGGATACCCCTGCGCTTTTCCGTCAGCGAACCCGAAGGCCATCTCCATGTGCCGCTGCTCGTGACGCCGTGGAGCTACGCGACCTATCGTGGCAGCTAGTGTTTCGAGCGAAGTGAGCTTCGGCTGGTGAAAAGAAAACTCGTCAACCGGAATCCGGGCCTCCGTTTTGATTCCACCGAAGCGGCCCTCGGTGCACAAGCGCAAGCGGTGGACGGTTGCTGAAAGGTTCGGCAAGCATGGTGAAGAATCCGGCAGCGATAGCCGTGCTGTGGATGCCGCTAAATCCGGTGATCGGCATTCTTTATCCGTCCACAGTGCGTGGCATGGGCTTGCCGATGGCACGAACGTTGCTCGATACTGGCTGCGAGAGGCGGCGGGCGTTGCTGGCCTGGTGCCATTGCTGGAGACTTTGACGTGTCGCTGATCAAGAACCGATATGGCAAGGGCCGGGTCCGCGTGATGCGGATTCACCGTGACGGAGAGCGGCAGGAGGTCAGTCAATTGAGCATCAGGGCGATGCTCGAAGGCGATTTCGCTCCCACCTTTACCCACGCCGACAACAGGATGACGGTCTCGACCGACACCATCAAGAACATCGTCAACATCGTGGCGCGCGAGAACACCGGTCTTTGTGCCGAGGAATTCTGCCAGGTCCTGGCGAGCAAATATCTCGAGACCTATCCGCAGATTTCATCCGTCGCGATTACTTCGCACGAGACCAAATGGAGCCGGCTGAGTTTCGACGGCAAGCCACATCCACACAGTTTCGTGCTCGACGCCAACGGCCGTCCGACGGTTGAAGTCACGATGACGAGCACCGGCGGGCCGGCGCTGGTTTCGGGCATCGATGGGTTCGCATTCATGAAGTCGACCCAGTCGGGCTGGGAGAACTATGTCAAGGATCGCTACACCACGATCCCGGAGACCGCAGATCGCATCTGCGCGACCAGCATGGTCGCGTCGTGGACATGGTCCGCGAAGCCCGAAAGCTATCCGGCAGCGAATTCACATATCCTCGATACCTTGCTGAAGGTCTTTTCGACAACCTACAGCAAGAGCGTGCAGGACAGTCTATACCGCATGGGAGAGGCGGCACTCGCAGCGGTATCCGAGATATCCGAGATCAGCATGGCTTGCCCGAACATGCACTTCATCCCGATGAATCTTTCGCCTTTCGGACTGGACAACAACAACGACGTGTTCCTCCCCACCGACGAGCCGCATGGCCAGATCGAGTGTACGGTGGGGCGGAGATAGGGGCTGCCCAAGACATTAGCCGAATTTCTTCAGCAACTCCGGAAACAGCCGGTCAGGCTTGAAGGGAACGTCGGTAAAGCGGATGCCGGTGGCGTCGGCGATGGCGTTGCCGAGCGCGGCGGCGACGGGGTTGTAGGGGCTCTCGCTCATCGATTTCGCTCCCATCGGGCCGACGCTGTCGGAGGTGTCGGCAAAATAGACGTCGGTGCGCGGTACGTCTGCAAAAGATGCCAAGTGATAGTCCCGGAAACTTGGATTGATCACGCGGCCGCCGCTGTCGATCACCAACTCCTCAAAGAGTGCCGCGCCCAGCGATTGCGCCACGCCGCCCTCGACCTGACCGCGGCACTGCATCGGGTTGGCGACACGGCCGGCATCGGCGGCCTGCACGCTCCTCAGGATCTTGAGCGCGCCGGTACCCTTGTTCACTGCGACGCGAAACCCCTGCACGTTGAATGCGACCGAACGCGGCGTTCCCTCCGACGTACCGCTGGCTTGCAGGACCTGGCCGCTGCCGCGCGCCGAGCGCGCAAGCTCGATATAGGGCAGTCGCTGCCTGCCGCAGATCGCGTGATCGGCCTCCAGCACGCACGTGCCAGGATCACCTCCAGCCAGACGGCAGGCCAGCGCCCTCAAGTCGCCCGCCAGATTCTCGGCCGCGGCCTGAGTCGCGCTTCCGGCCACGAAAATCCCCGCGCTGCCATAGGCGCCGGTGTCGTGGCCGCCATGCGCGGTGTCGGATTGTCTCAGGCGGATGCGATCGACCGAAGTGGCGAGCGCGGTGGCCGCGATCTGGCGATGCACCGTGCTGGTGCCGTTACCGAATTCCGCGGTGCCGACGGTCAGCTCGAAATGCCCGTCGTGGCAGAGCCTAATCCTGCAATCCGCGAGGTGGCCGGCGGGTGGTACGGTATCGATCATGGTCAGCGCGATGCCGTCGCCGACCAGCCAGTCGGCGGAGAGCTGCGGTGCGGGGGTTTCCGCTGACATCGCGCGCTCAACCAGGTCGAGACACTGGTCGAGGCCGTAGGAGCCATACGTCACGTCGTGATATTCGGAGCCGGGTGGCGAGAGCATCGGGTCGCCTGGCCTGACGACATTGCGACGGCGTATATCGAACGGCGAGATGCGGAGCTGTTTGGCGAGTTCGTCGATGGCCGCCTCGACGGCGATCAGCGTCTGCGGCAGACCATAGCCGCGGAAGGCGCCGGCCGGCAGCGTGTTCGTGTAGCTGGCAATCGCATCAACCTTCTTGTTCGGGCAGTTGTAGACGCTGATGCATTCGCTGACCGCGTGGAAGAGCACAGGGCCTGCGTGATTGCCATAGGCACCCGTGTTCGAGAGCACATCGAGCTGCAGGGCTGTCAGATTGCCGTCCTTGTCGGCCCCCGCCTTGACTGTCACCCGCATTGGATGCCGCGTCGAGGTCGCCGTGAATTGCTCTTCGCGTGTGAGTTCGAGCTTGACCGGCCGCCCGGTGCGGAGCGCGGCGAGCGCCAGGATGTCCTCGACGAGCATCTCCTGCTTGCCGCCGAAGCCGCCGCCGACGCGCTCGCAGAACACCCGGACCTTGTCCGTCGGCAGCTTGAAGAGGCTGGCCAGCGCGCGGCGGGTGAGGAATGGGACCTGCGTGCTGGAACGGACGTTGAGCACGCCCGAGGCGTCAAGCCATGCCAGCCCGCCATGGGTCTCCAGTGCGGCGTGCTGGACGCGCTGGGTGGTGAAGGTCCCCTCATAGGTGACAGCAGCCTCGGCGAATCCGCGTGTGACGTCGCCAAACTCGCCATGCGTTTCGGCGACAATGTTGCGCGCGGCATTGGCGACGCGATGCGCGGCCGTCTTGTCGGCATGAATCGCCGGAGCGCCCGCGGCGATAGATTCGGTGGGATCGAACACGGCGGGAAGGATCTCATACGCGACCTTGATCAGCCGGCAGGCATTTTCCGCGGCGGCTTCGCTGTCCGCCACCACAGCTGCGACCTTCTGACCGATGAAGCGGACGGTCGTGTCGAGCACCCTGGTGTCATCGGGATCCATCCAGTCGCGCTCGTGGCGCGCGGTCGAGAACAGGCAATCGGGCGCGTCCTCATGCGTCAGCACCGCGTGGACGCCGGCGGCCTTCAGCGCATCCGTCTTGTCGATCGCGACTATTCTCGCGTGGGCGTGAGGAGAACGCAGCAGCTTGATGTGCAGCAGGCCGTCGATCGTCGTGTCGAAGGTGTAGGGCGCTGCACCGCGCACGATCAGGGGGCCCGCGGGGGCGGGCAGGCTGCGGCCAAAGGCCGTGCCGGGCGTGGCATCCTCTATGTTGGTCTTGCCGTCGAGCGCGTCCTGGATCGAACGATAGCCGGTGCAGCGGCAGATATTGCCCTTTAACGCCGCATCCAGGTCCTGCCGTTGTGCCTGGTTCAGCGAGGCACCGGTCAGGATCATGCCGGCAGTGCAGAAGCCGCACTGAAATCCCTGCGCATCGAGAAACGCCTGCTGCAGCGGATGCGTGCCGGTGATGCCGGCAAAGCCCTCGATGGTGGTTATTGCATGGCCGTCGGCGCGGAATGCCGGGATCAGGCAGCTATGGACCGGCTCGCCGTCGAGCAGCACCGTGCAGGCGCCGCAGTCGCCGGCATCGCAGCCCTTCTTGACGCCGAGATGGCCGAGCTCGCGCAGGAACGTGCGCAGGCATTGTCCGGCACGCGGTGGATTCGAGAACGTCTTGCCGTTGATCTCGAACGTCATGGGTGCGCCTGCAATTCGTCGCGGATCTCCTCGGCAAGCCGCAACGTCATGTGCTTGCGCCACAGCGGCCTGCCATGGACGTCGGCGTGGTAGAGGCCATCCGCAATGAGCCGCTGGATCGTGTCGCGGAGTTGGTCGGCACGAGGCATGGCAGGAAACGACAATTGCACCGGCCGCACCGTCGAGGCGGTGACGGTCAGTGTGAAGCTGCCGTTGTTGTCGACGCTGCCGATCAGCAGCGCGGCTGAGCGGCCGACTGGCGTCAGCGAAATCTGGCGGAATGCCGAGCGCCGCTTCAGGGCAGCGATCGGGATATCGATTTGCCGCAGCAGGTCACCGGGGGCCAGCACGTTTGCATGATCGCCGGTCACGAAGTCCATGACCGGGATGGTTCGCTCGCCGCCGCTCGCCGTCCAGATCGTGCACACGCCATCGAGCGCCGAGGTCAGTGAAATCATCGGTCCCGCCGGGAGCGACATGCAGATGTTGCCGCCGACGGTCGCGGTCTTCCAGATCTTGAACGAAGCGAGAAAAGCACGGCAGCACTGGTTGATCAGCGGCGCGGCCATCCAGTCCGGCGGGCAGGCCAAGGCATCGAGCTGCGCGACCGTACAGGTCGCCGCAATGCTCAGATGCGTGTCACCAATCGTGAGGGCCGGCCAATTCAGCTCAGCGAGATCGATCAGGCGGATGAGATGCACCTGGGGCTCCGAGAACAGCCAGGTCCCGCCCGCGAGCCAGGCATCGCCTGCCGTCCAAACGGGCAGTTGTGCCCGCGAGAGCGGATGGACAACCTCGGTGATGGTGTTCAAGTCCATGGATACGCCAGCGCTTTCAACGAGATGCATCATTGACTATGAAGTCCTGCAAGAGCAACGCCAAGTCTCGCGGGACGTGGGACGGTCCTTGCAGGTCAGGAATGGCGTTCGCCGGCTCGGGAGACGAAAATGATGGATCAAATGCAGGCAATCTGGATCAAGGATCCCCTGTCGATTCTGGCCAACGGAGCCGAACGCGGCGTTGTGGTCTATGGCGGCAAGATCGTCGAGTGCGTGGGCGCCGGGCATCAGCCGACGACGGCGAATGTTGCGGTCTACGACGCGAGCGCCCATGTCGTGCTGCCCGGGTTGATCAATACCCACCATCATTTCTATCAGACGCTGACGCGGGCGCTGCCGGCTGCGATGGATCGCGAGCTGTTTCCCTGGCTGCAGGCGCTGTATCCGGTGTGGGCGCGACTGACCCCGCAATCGCTCGAACTCGGCGTCAGCGTCGCGATGTCCGAGTTGCTGCTGTCTGGTTGTACCACGACCACCGATCACCACTACGTGTTTCCGGCGGGCCTCGAGGAGGCGATCGACATCGAGGTCGCGGTGGCTAGGCGGCTGGGTATCCGTGTGCTGCTCACCCGCGGCTCGATGAATCTCTCGCAGCGCGACGGCGGGTTGCCGCCAGACAGTGTGGTGCAGGACGAGGATGCGATCCTTGTCGACAGCGAGCGGCTGGTGTCGAAGCATCACGAGCGCGGCGAGGACGCGATGGTGCAGATCGCCCTGGCGCCGTGTTCGCCGTTCTCGGTGACGTCGTCGCTGATGCGCTCGACCGCCGATCTCGCCGGCAGGCTCGACGTCCGGCTGCACACGCATCTTGCCGAGACCGAGGACGAGAACAGGTTTTGCCAGCAGATATTTGGCTGTCGCCCGCTCGATTACCTCGAGCAGTGCGGATGGCTGAATGCCCGGACCTGGCTGGCTCACGGCATCTTCTTCGATGCACAGGAGATGAAACGGCTGGCCGGGGCCGGAACGACCATTAGCCATTGCGCCTGCAGCAACCAGATCCTGGCGTCCGGCTGCTGTCCGGTCTGCGAGATGGAGGAGGCCGGCGTGGTGATCGGGATCGGTGTCGACGGCTCGGCGTCGAACGACGGATCCAACCTGATGCAGGAGGTCCGCGCCGCGTTCCTGCTGCAGCGTGCCCGTTACGGCGTAACGAAGGTCAGCCACAAGGATGCGTTGCGATGGGCGACCAGGGGCTCGGCTGCCTGCGTCGGCCGTCCGGAACTGGGCGAGATCGCCGTCGGCAAGGCGGCTGATCTCGCGCTGTTCAAGCTTGATGAGCTACGCTTCTCCGGCTCTGGCGACCCACTTGCCGCGTTGGTGCTTTGCGGCGCACATCGTGCTGATCGGGTGATGGTCGGAGGGAGATGGGTCGTGATCGACGGAGCCATTCCCGGGCTCGATGTCCCGGACCTCATCCGACGTCACAGCGCAGCTGCGAATGCAATGCACGCGGGATAGCGCGCAAGGAAACTCGGGCCGGATCACCCGAGCCCGAGCCTGGCCGTGATCGGGTCTATTTCCCGGGGAGCTTGTCGTCGATCCCTTTGACGTAGAAATTCATGCCCAGGATCTGAGTGTCCTCGAGGTGATCGCCGCCCTTGCATTCGACGTCCTTGCCGTCCTGCGTGACGACGGGGCATTTAAATGGATGCAGCTTGCCCGAGGCGATAGCGGCCTGAGTGTCCTCCGCCATCTTCTTCACGTCGTCGGGCATGTTGGTGTAGGGAGCCATCTCGAACATCTTGCTTTCGAGGCCTCCCCAGGTGTCTTCGGATTTCCAGGTGCCGGCGAGCTCGGCCTTGACGCGCTCAATGTAGTAGGGCGCCCAGGTGTCGAGGATCGAGGTCAGCTGCGCCTTGGGACCGAACTTGATCATTTCAGAGTCCTGGCCGAATGCGAGCTTGCCGCGTTCGCTTGACACCTGCATTGCAGCCGGGCTGTCGGTGTGCTGCATGATCATATCGGCGCCCTGGTCGAGCAGGGCCTTGGCGGCGTCGGCTTCCTTGCCGGGATCGAACCAGGAGTTCACCCAGATGATCTTGACCTTGATGTTCGGGTTGATGGTCTGGGCGCCCAGCATCGTCGCGTTGATGCCCGACACGACCTCAGGAATCGGGAACGAGCCGATGTAGCCGAGCACGCCGGCCTTCGACATCTTGGCCGCGATCAGGCCCTGGATGTAGCGGCCCTGGTACCAGCGCGCCGAATAGGTCGACATGTTCTTGTCGCGCTTGTATCCCGAGCAATGTTCGAAGTGCACATTGGGATATTTCTTCGCGACCTTCAGCGTCGGATCCATGTAGCCGAAGGATGTGGTGAAGATCAGCTTGTTGCCGGCACGCACGAGCTGTTCGATCGCGCGTTCGGCGTCCGGTCCTTCCGGCACGTTCTCGAGGAATGTCGTTTCGATCTTGTCGCCAAGTTCCTTCACAAGAGCCTGGCGCGCCAGTTCGTGCTGATAGGTCCAGCCAAGGTCGCCGACCGGTCCGAGATAGATAAAGCCAACCTTCAGCTTGTCGGCGGCCCAGGCGCCGCTGTTGATGCATCCGGCCAGGAGTATCGCTGCCGCCGCAAATAATGTTCTCTTCATCTCAATCTCCAAACGGGGAAACCATAGTTCGGAACGTGGGCGCCCCATCGCGGCACGTACCGACATCAAGCTAGCGGTCCGGCACGAATACGGTTCCGAGCGCAGCGGGCGCCGTCGAGCCGCCGGTGCGCGCGCGCGAGAGCAGAACCAGAACAATGATGGTTGCGAGATAGGGCAGCGACGACATGAACTGAGATGGAATTCCGATGCCGGCGCCTTGCGCGTGGAGCTGAAGAATGGTGACGGCGCCAAACAGGTAAGCTCCGACGACCAGCCGGGCCGGCCGCCAACTCGCGAAAACCGTCAAGGCCAGTGCGATCCAGCCGCGGCCTGCGGTCATGCCGGGAATGAAGAAGGGCGTGTAGGCGAGCGGCAGATAGGCGCCGGCAAGCCCGGCGCAGGCGCCGCCGAACATCACCGCATAGAGCCGGATCCGGAGCACCGGATAGCCCAACGCATGGGCGGAGACGTGGTTGTCGCCGCAGGCGCGCAAGATCAGCCCGGCCCGCGTCCGATACAGGAACCACCAGACGCCGACCACCAGGGCGATCGAGAGATAGACAAATCCGTCCTCTCCAAACAGGATGCGCCCCGCCAGCGGAATGTCGCTGAGGCCCGGAATGTGGAGATGCGGCGCCGGCGTGATGCGTTCGCCGACGAAGCCGGCGCCGATCAGGCCGGACAATCCGATTCCGAGGATGGTCAGCGCGAGGCCGGTCGCGACCTGGTTGACCGCGAGCCCGAGCGCCATCAGCGCAAAGATCAGCGACATCAGGATGCCGGCGACCATGCCGCAGAGCGCGCCGACGATGATCGAACCGGAGAGCCACGCGCCGCCGAAGCCGCAGGCCGCGCCGACGATCATCATGCCTTCGACGCCGAGGTTGAGCACACCCGAGCGCTCGGTCACGAGTTCGCCGGTGGCTGCGAGCAACAGCGGCGTGGAAGCCGCCAGCACCGACAGGATGATGGCCTCAATGAGCCCCACTTTGCACCTTTGGCGATGAGGAAATAAGCCGAAAGCGGTAGAGGATCAGGGAATCGCAGGCGAGCACGTAGAACAGCAGAATGCCCTGGAACACCTTGGTGACGTCCAACGGGATTTTCATCGCGATCTGGGCCTGCTCGCCGCCGATAAAGGTCAATGCGAGGAACAGTCCTGCAATTAATATTCCAATTGGGTTCAGTCGCCCGAGGAAGGCGACGATGATCGCAGTGAAGCCATAACCTGGCGAAATACCGGGCTGCAGATGGCCGACCGGGCCGGCCACCTCGATGATGCCGGCGAGCCCGGCCAGCGCGCCGGAGATTGCAAAGGTCAGCAGCACCAGCTGGTTGGCGTTGAACCCGCCGAACCGCGCTGCCCGCGGCGCGGCGCCGACGACCCGGATCTCGAAGCCCTTGATGGTCCTGCCGAGCAGCACCGCGCCGGCGGCCACCACGAACAGTGCGATGATCGAGCCAAGATGCAGCCGGCCGCCTTCGATCAGCGTCGGCACGGTTGCCACCGGATCGAACTCGGCCGTGGTCGGGAAGTTGAAGCCTTGCGGATCACGCCAGGGACCGCGCACGAGATAGTCCAGCAGGAGGTCGGCGACATAGACCAGCATCAGCGAGGTCAGGATCTCGCTGGCGCCGAACCGCACCTTGCAGATCGCCGGAATCAGTGCGTAGAGCGCGCCCGCGGCCGCGCCGAGCACGAGCATCGCCGGCAACACCCAGTGGCCGGCATCGGTGCCCTGGGTCTTCACCGCGAGCCAACTCCCGGCCACCGCGCCGATCAGGAATTGGCCTTCGGCACCGATATTCCAGGCGTTGGCGAGATAGCACAACGACAGCCCGATCGCGATCATGACCAGCGGCGTCGCCTTGACCGCGATTTCCTGCAGGGAGTAGCCGTCGGTCAGAGGGTCGATGAAGTAGACGGCGAGCGCGGCAATCGGATTCTTGCCGAGCACTGCGAACACGATGCACAAGGTGGCGATCGTGAGTCCGATTGCGATCAGCGGCGAGATGAGCGCGATCGTGGCCGAGCGCTCGGCGCGCTTCTCAAGCACGAGTTGCATGAGGTGTCTCCGGAGCTTCGATGCTGCTGCCGCCCATCAGCAGGCCAAGTGTCTCGCGGCTGGCTTCGGCGGTTGGCACGGGGGCCGACAGGCGGCCATGGAACATCACGGCGATGCGGTCGGTGATTTCGGCAAGTTCATCGAGGTCCTGGCTCGTCACCAGCACCGCGGCGCCGCCTGCGGCAAGATCGAGCAGGGCCTGCCGGATCACGGCGGCCGCACCCGCGTCGACGCCCCAGGTCGGCTGGTTCACGATCAGCACGACGGGATCGCGGAGGATTTCGCGGCCGACGATGAATTTCTGCAGGTTGCCGCCCGACAGGCTCGCCGCCTCCGGGTCGCGCTTGGCTTTGCGCACGTCGAAAGTCTCGGTCGTGCGGTCGACGGTCTTCAGGGTCGCGGCCGTGTTCACGAAGCCATGAAGCACCATATTGCCGATGGCGTGGCCGGTCAGGAGGGCGTTTTCCGAGAGCCGCATGCGCGGCGCCGTGCCGTGGCCGAGCCTTTCCTCCGGGATGAAGGCCGCACCCAGCTTGCGGCGCCTGGTGATCGACAGGTGACCCGCCGCGTGCCCGTCGATCACGATCGTGCCCGGGTCTTTCGCCAGCCGCTCGCCGGAAAGGGCTGCGAACAGTTCGTCCTGTCCGTTACCGGCAACACCGGCGATGCCTAGAATTTCACCACCCCTGAGCTCGAACGAGATGTGCTCGAGCCGTATGCCGTGCGGATCGTCGGGTGTGAGGCTGAGATCGTTGACCAGCAGGCGAGGCACGGTGATCTGGCGGCTCGCCGCAGCCTTCACTTCCATGATCTCGCCGCCGACCATCATGCGCGCAAGTGACGCCGCGGTCTCAGCCCTGGGATTGCAGGTCTCAACCTTCCGTCCGCCGCGCAGGATCGTTGCGGTGTCGCAGAGCCGCTTCACCTCGTCCAGCTTGTGGCTGATGTAGAGAATCGCGCGGCCTTCGGCCTTGAGGCGATTGAGCACGATGAAGAGCTGATCGGCCTCCTGAGGTGTCAGCACGGCTGTCGGCTCGTCGAGGATCAGGAATTGTGGATTCTGCATCAGCGCGCGCACGATCTCGATACGCTGCCGCTCGCCAACCGAAAGCTGCCAGACCTCTCGCTTCGGATCGAGTGGAAGTCCGTATGTACGCGACACCTGCTCGAGGCGCGCCGACATGTCCTTGAACGGCTCCTTGCCGTCGAGGCCGAGCGCAACATTCTCGGCGACCGTCAGATTGTCGAACAGCGAGAAATGCTGGAACACCATGCCGATTCCATGTGCGCGCGCATCCGATGGCCCAGACAGCACGATCGTCCTGCCCTGCCAGCGGATCTCGCCCTCGCTCGGCTGGATCAGGCCGTAGATCGTCTTGACCAGGGTGGATTTTCCGGCGCCGTTCTCGCCGAGCAACGCATGGATCTCTTGCGGCCGAATATCGAGATCGATCTTGTCGTTGGCGAGAAACGAACCGTAGCGCTTGGTCAAGCCGACCGTCTGCAGAAGCGGCGTGGCACCTGTGTGCTGCGCGGCAGATGTCGTGTCTGGCATCCCGGGATATCGCATGCGTGGAGAGAGGAGCCGCAATAGTGGGCCAGTTTTCACGCACGCGTAAGTAGGGAAAAAGCGCCAGTGCTTGCTCAAGGCTTTGGCACGGTTGAATCGCTCCGTAAATTTGCGGGGTCGACTGTCAGTCGGCCTTGCTTCCACGTCCGTGGAAGTTGTTGCAGAAATGTGACTGTCGATCCAATTCGAAAGTGGAGCGGTCAACGATGACGCAAAGTTGAGCAGCGTGTCACCGCAGGATTCCAGCGGATTTCCCGCGCCCCGGCGTTACGTCCCCGTGCTGTGCGCAAATGTCGCGGAAGTCGAGCAATGATGGGCATAATTTGAAAAATCCAGAATTCCGTCGAAGCGAATTTTGCGGCCGTCAACCGCTACAGGACTGGCCCAACCAGACTGATCTCGCGGAGGTTGCTGATCAAACACGCGTCAGCGCGTGGAGAAACTTCGGGCTTCCCGTTCGCCCCGAAGCTGCGCCACGCTCCTGCATCAGCACGAATTCGTTGCGTTCACTCCTGGGGGTCTTTCACAATGTTCAACATCCGCCGAACCATGTCGGCCGCGGCACTATCATTGGGGTTGATGCCGGTCGCTAACCTTGCAAGCGCCGCAGATCTGCCAGTCAAGGCACCCAAGCCGGCAGCTGATCTGCCATTCTTCCTGGTCATCGACGACCGCGTGACCTACTCCTACATCTTCTCCGGCACGGATCCGGGCGTATTCTCCGTCCGCCCTGACGGCAGCATCAACGGAAAGACCGCCAAGCAGGTCTACTCGTTCACGCATTTCGATATCTGGGCCTATGGTCAGAACTTCTTCACGATCTCGATGTACAAGTCGGATCATAACGACCCGGCGTCACCGTGCTCGAATGTCGGCGTGACCATCACGGGAGCTCCGGCAACCTGCGCCGGTGCGACCGAGATCTACGGCCTGTTCCGCTCGACCTTCGGCTGGAATCAGATCTTCAACACGAAGGCGTTCAGCATGGGGCCGCTGAACAACATCTCGTTCGAAGTCGGCATGGACGCCAACACGGAAAACAACTTCCTGGCGCCCGCCAAGCGTGACGTCGTCGCCGGTCTCCAGTTCGAATTCAATCTTCCGTACAAGGGTTACATCAACGTGTCGCCGTTGATGTACTACGAGTTCCATAACCACAATGCGTTCGACCAGTGCGGTCTGTTCGGCCCGGGTGTACCCGGCGTGAGCTGCCTCAGCGACGGCAATACCAAGTTCAAGCCGACCTGGGCCGTCGAAGTAAACTACTACATGGATCTCGGCTTCCTGCCCGAGAACATGCAGTACTTCTCGATCAGTGGTCGCGCAGGTTGGTACGGCAAGAAGGGCACCGAGAACGAACCGATGGCGTTCAATCCGGTTACCAACATCAGCACGGCCGTCGAGCTCAACTCCGAACCGATCCGTCTGACCTTTGACGCGAGCAAGGCGCTCTGGGGTCCGAAGTATTCACATTTCGTGGACGTCTGGGTAGCCTACCGGTATTGGCAGAACAAGTTCGGCCTCGATCACGCCAAGAGCGTCGTCTGCAATGTCTCGCCCGGCGTCAGCAACAATTCCTGTACCGAAGAATCGCTCTACTCCGGTATCTCTGTGAAGTTCTGATCCACCCGATCCGTTCCACGGGTGGCTCCTGGTGGCGCCGCGACACACCGCGGCGCCACTTTTCACGTTCCTGCACGGCGGGATTCCGATCGACAGGGTCGCTGCGCGCCTATCGGGTCCAGATGCCCTCGTGCACGACCGCGGCTTCGTCTTCAAGCAACGGGCCGACGACCTCGGTTGTGCGTTGACCGCTATCGAACACGTTGCGGCAGGGCAGATCGAGCGTCGGATTATCAGGGTGATTGCCGGTCAGTTCGCGCAAGCGGTGTTCGCTCAGTCCGTAGACGATGCGGCCGATTCCGGCCCAGTAGATCGCCCCGGCGCACATGGCACACGGCTCGGCGGATGAATACAGCGTCGCAGTCGCGAGGACCTCCGCGGACAACGTCGTGCATGCCAGGGTCGCCAGCAGTCGCTCGGCGTGGGCCGTGCCGTCGCGCGACGGCATGAAGCCGTTCTCGGCCTCGAGCAGGACGCTGCCTTCGCGATTCACGAGAACGGCGCCGAAGGGATGATTGCCATTGCCGATCGCGCGGCGCGCAACCGCGAACGAGTGCCGCAGAAAGCTCTCGTCATCGAGCAGGTGGTTCGAGTTGTCCGCGTCGCTCATCAACGGTCTCCTTGCCAGTCACATCTACGCGGCGGCTGCGAATTGTCAGCCGGCGTCTTCCTTTCCTGAAATCGTGACGACGGCAATCTCGGCTCTCACGGCTGCAATGGCGTCGCTGGCCCGGCCATTCTCTCCCGATCAAGGCGGCGGGGCCATTCGATGATCCGGATGCGTGTGAGGATCTTACACCAGTCCCTTGCCCGCGTCCGATCCATGACGTCTCTGCCGGGCCTGAAGCACAAGAATGACAACCAGCGCCAGAAAGATGACGAGAAAGGAAACAGCGCTCGTCAATGTTCCGAGCGCATAGATATCTGGCTTCGTGACGGTGGTCGTCAGGCCCTGCAGGTCAAGGGGCAGCGTATTGACAGGGCCGATGGTCTGGCTCGAGCGCGCGAGTTCGTCCCAGGACAAGGTGAACCCAAACAGGCCGATACCGACGACGGATGGCAGTATGATCGGCAGCACAACATGCCGAAATGTCTGCCACGGCGTGGCGCCCAGGTCGCGTGCGGCTTCTTCAAGCCGGCTATCGAACCTGTTGAAGATCGCAAACATGATCAGGAGACCAAAAGGCAAGGTCCAGGTCAGATGTGCACCAAGGCCCGATGTAAAAAGCCCCATTGCCGTCGTCCAATCCGCGGCGCCGCTCTTGATGATGAAGTCGTCAAGCAGCCGGAATTCCAGGGCGATGCCGAGCGAGGTGATAATCGATGGCATGATCAGGCTGGCAATGGCCACGTAGAATAGCAAGGTCGCGCCGCGGAACGATCTGCGGAAGGCCAGACCTGCCGAAACCGAGAGGACGACCGTAAGCACCATGACGACGAGGCCGAGCTGAAGCGATCGCCTGAAAGCCGCGGCGATGTCGACGATGCCTGAGCCGGAGAATACCTTGCCGAACCACACCAGGGACACACCATTCATGGGGAATGTCAGGCCGCCATCCGGCCCCTGAAACGACAGGATGTAGATCGCGAACATCGGCCCGTATAAAAACAAGACGTAAGCGGTGAAAAATGCGGCGAGAAGATAGAAGGATCGCGATCGCTTCTCGTTCATCTCACAGCTCCTTGCGAACATCGACGATTCGGGTCAGCGCCGAAATGATCAGGATCGTGATGCCGAGCAGGATGACCGCATTGGCCGCGGCGGCCGGGAATTGCAGCGCATTCAGGCGCGTCTCGATGATCTTGCCTGCAGATGCAATCTGTTGGCCGCCCATCACGCCTATCGTGACAAAATCGCCCATTACGATCGTGATCACGAAGATCGAACCAATGACGATTCCGGGTTTTGCCAGCGGAATAACGACGTTGACCAGGGTCTGCCATCCGGTGGCGCCGGCGTCATAGGCGGCTTCGATCAAACGCTTGTCGATGCGAATCATCGAGTTGAAGATCGGCACCACCATGAAGAATGTGAAGAGGTGAACGAGGGCAAGTACGACGGAGAACTCCGAGAACAAGAGCCACTCCAGCGGTTGCCGGATCAGTCCCACGCCCTCGAGCCCCCTGTTGACCAACCCGTTCCGGCCAAGCAGCGGAATCCATGCGATCATGCGGATCACATTCGACGTCCAGAACGGGATGGTGCAAAGCAAGGTCAGTACGATCTGCCAGGTTTTGGACCGGACGTGGAACGCGAGAAAATAAGCGACGGTGAAGCCGATCAGAAGGGTCAGGCTCCAGGTCAGCAGGCACAATTTCAGCGTCTTCAGATAGGTCTTCAAGATGGTGCAGAGGTTGGGCAGATCGGCGATGCATCCCTCGAACGTGTCGCTGTAGCCACGCAGGCTAAAGGCCGGGATCATTTCATACTCGTTGTAGTCCCACGCGCTGACAATCGTCACAAGAAGCAGCGGCAAGAGAAAGAACACCGAGAAAACGAGCATCATCGGTGCAGCCTGGAGCCAGGCAACGAAGGTCTTGCGGTCTTGCATCATCGAAGGATGAATCGCGGTGATGGCGCAGCAGGACTTGTCAACGCCTTGTCCTCCTTTGGATTGCATCAGGCGGCGATGAATTCATTCCATTTGCGCACCATGTAATCGTTCTCGTCCATAACGGCGTTCCAGCAGGCGACCGCGCCCATGCGGTCTTCGTAGGATCCCCCGTCGCGCTTGGTGCCGGCCTTTTCGAGAATCGTGCCGTCGGGTGCCTTGATGTCGCTGACGGCGGCCTTGCCTTCCATCCAGTAGCCCCACTCGTCCGCCGTCATGTTGGCCTTCGCAGTCGACAGCACAGCCGAATAGTAACCCTGGCGGTTGAGATAGGCGCCGGCCCAACCCGACAAGTACCAGTTCACGAATTCATAGGCCCAATCGAGCTTTGGCCCCGTAACCGCCTTCGATACGCAGAACCCCGACGCCCACGAGCGATAGCCTTCCTTGAGCGGCTGGAATGTGCAGGCGATCCCCATCGAGCGCACCTTGGTGACCGCGGGCGACCACATCGACTGGATGACGGTTTCACCCGAGGCCATCAGGTTGACGGATTCGTTGAAATCCTTCCAGAACGCGCGGAACTGGCCGGCCTTCTTGGCTTCCGTCATGATCTTCATGGTGAGATCAATCTCGGCCTTCGTCATGTTGCCCTTGTCGGCATAGGTGTGCTGACCGCTGGCTTCGACCACCATCGCGGCATCCATGATTCCGATCGACGGAATGTTGAGAATCGAGGCCTTGCCCTTGAATTCGGGATTGAGCAATTCGGTCCACGATGAAATTGGCCGCTTGATCAGATCCGGCCGGATGCCGAGCGTATCGGCATTGTAGACCGTCGGGATCAGCGTCACGAATTCGGTCGGCGTTCTTGAGAACGTCTTGGAGTTTGCACCCTCAAGATAAAGCACCTTCCACGGCGCGGTGCCCTGATCGCCGATCTTCTTGCCGTTCGGCAGCTGACCCTTGGTGAACACCGGGGTGATGTTGTCGAATTCCTTGATCTTCCTGGCGTCCAGCGCAAAAATATTGCCCGACGGCACCAGCTTTCTCAGCGAGAAATATTCGGTATCCAGCACATCAAACGAGTTCGGCTGGGTGATCACGCGTTTGGTCACGTCGTCGGTGGTTGCCGTGATGTATTCGATCTTGATTCCGGTATCTTCCAGACACTTCTTGGAGATCTCGTCACCTTCGTTCACCGCCGTTCCGAGATAACGCAGAACCTTCGGATCGGCTGAATGGACGTAGGGAAATCCGGTAATTGCGCCCGAACCCGCCGCAAGGCCGACCGCTCCGGCCGCACCCTTCAGCATGGTGCGACGGCTAATGCGACGATCGAATTTCGAGGATTTGCTCATGATTGTCTCCTTGGGTGTCACGCCGCCCTTTCAGGCGACCGGGCGATTACAGGACTCGTGGTTTTAAGAAGGTTGGCCTGCGTCGGGTCCCATGTGGCCAGAACGCGTTCACCGACAGCGTAGTTGGCCGCGTCGAATTGGGTTTCCGTGACCTGGGCCGAGATCTCGGAGCCACCGTCGACGGCAATGACAACGCGGACATAGGTTCCCTGGTATTCGACCTCGCTGATGGTGCCTGCAACCGATGGACCAGCGACGGCTTCGCTCGGCCGCTTCGGCATCAGCCGGTCAACCCGAACGGCGAAGGTCTCGGGACCCACAGCAATTACATTGTGGCCGCCGATGAATTTCGCCGTGAATTCGGTTCGAGGGTGGTTGAAGATTTCACGCGGCGAACCCTGCTGCTCGATCCGGCCCGCGTTCATGAGAACCACGATATCGGCCAGAGCCATCGCCTCGTCCTGGCCATGCGTCACATGGATGAAGGTAAGCCCGAGCTCGCGCTGCAGCTTCTTCAGCTCGGCTCTCATCCGCAGCCGCAAGAACGGATCGAGCGCCGACAGCGGCTCGTCGAGGAGCAGGATTTGAGGAGAGGTGATCAGCGCGCGCGCGAGTGCGACTCGCTGCTGCTGGCCTCCGGAAAGCTGGCCTGGCAGCCTCGCCGCATAGGGCTGCATGTCGACGAGCTCCAGCAACTTGTTGGCCTCGTCATGGCGTGCAGCCTTGGCGACGCCTTTCATCTTCAAGGCGAACGCAACGTTGTCGATGACCGAGAGATGGGGGAACAGGGCGTAAGACTGGAACATCATCGCCGTGCTTCGATCGGCCGGGGGCAGGTCGGTTACATTCTTCGGCCCGACCAGGATGTCGCCTGAAGTGACCGATTCGTGGCCGGCCACCATGCGCAGCGTCGATGTCTTGCCGCAGCCGGACGGCCCGAGCAGGCAGCAATAGGAGCCGGGCGGAATCTTGAGGTTGATGGCGTCAACGGCGGTGACGCCGCCGTACATCTTGGTCAACTGTACGAGTTCGAGCGCCGCCGTCGTCGTCATCCGCACCATTCCGCATAGTCTTGCCAGGGATCTTGAGCGACATTGTCGCCCCGGCACGCGACCCGGAATTCGATGCAACAGATGTGCCAAATCTTGCGACAGGCCAGACAAAAATTGGGCAGATTCCGCCGGCCGACGAGGTCGGCCGCGCCGCTCCGACCGAGATCGGAGGTCAGTTGCCAGCTACGCTGTCTGCGAGGCTTGAGTTCCGGACGTAGGCGATCGAGGCGATGTTGAAGGTCGATCCCTTTGCCGAAGCCATCTCGATGCGATCAAAACCGGTGCCGTGCCCGCAGGCGCCGGGAGGCGTTTTGGCTTGCCATATCTTTTCGCCAGTCCGAAGATATCCGAGGGGAAGAGCATGCGCACAAAATCGGTCGACGTCGTTCGTATTTCCACCAGGGGCCCCGGTGATGTCTCCGGCCTGCTGAGCTTGATCGAGCAAGGCAGGATCGATCCAACGTCGATCGTCGCGATCTTGGGGAAGACCGAGGGCAATGGTGGCGTCAACGATTTCACGCGTGAGTTCGCCGTTTCAGCTCTCCGTACGGCCCTGGCGCCTTATCTGGATCTGCCGCCGCATCGCGTTGAGCAACGGATTGCGTTCGTGATGTCGGGTGGGACGGAAGGCGTGCTCAGTCCACATATCACCGTGTTTACCCGTGACGATGCCGCCAATCACGATTCAGGTATCTCCGGCAAACGCCTTAGCATCGGGATGGCACAGACGCGGGATTTCCTGCCCGAGGAGATCGGTCGCGACGTGCAGATCAGGGAAACCGCAAGGGCGGTGGCTGCCGCCATGGCCGATGCTGGGATCGTCGATCCGCAGGACGTTCATTTTGTGCAGATTAAGTGCCCGCTTCTGACCAGCGACCGCATCGAGGAAGCGGTGGCGCGGGGTCATGAGACCGTGACCAACAGCGCATACGGTTCGATGGCGTATTCCCGTGGCGCCTCAGCGCTGGGCGTGGCCGTCGCGCTTGGCGAGGTTGAAAGCGAGATTGACGACGAACACGTTCTCCGGCGGTTCGATCTGTTTTCGTCGGTCGCCTCCACGTCGGCGGGCATCGAACTGATGCATAACGTGGTCATCGTGCTGGGCAATACGACGTCGTCGGCGGCTCCATTCGAGATCGGACACGCCGTGATGAAGGACGCCATTGATTCGGCAGCGGTGATCGATGCGTTGAAAAGCGTGGGGCTGCACATCGACGGCGCCTTCAAGCCGCCGACGGCGTCGCGGCAGCTCGTCAATATTTTTGCCAAGGCGGAAGCCGCGCCGAACGGGAGCATCCGCGGATTTCGTCACATCATGCTTGAGGATACTGACATCAGCTCAACCCGGCACGCTCGCGCTGCCGTCGGCGGATTGATCAGCGGATTGTCGGGAACCAGCGCTGTGTATGTTTCCGGCGGAGCCGAACATCAGGGACCCCCAGGTGGCGGGCCGGTTGCCGTAATCGCTCGACTGTTGGCAAACGGGTCCGACTGAGCATCGGGCGTCGTGTGCCGTTACGAACGGCATCTGTTCACGCTTCAGCACGGACGCGCTGCCGACGGCTCACCTGGTACCGAACATTCTGTCTCCTGCATCGCCCAAGCCTGGCACGATATACCCGTGATCATTCAGTTTTTCGTCGATGGCAGCGGTCCAGATCGGAACGTCCGGACACTCGTCCTGGAATCGGGCAATTCCTTCGGGGGCTGCGAGCAGGCAGACGAACCGAATGTCTTGCGCGCCTCGCGATTTGAGCAGGCGGGCCGCTGCGCTGGCGGAATTTCCCGTAGCAAGCATTGGATCCAGCAAGATCACGATGCGCTCCGAAACATCCTGCGGCGCCTTGAAGAAGTACTCCACGGCTTGAAGTGTTTCCGGATTCCGGTAAAGGCCGACGTGCGCGACGCGTGCTGATGGGACGAGCGCCAACATTCCGTCGAGAAACCCGACACCCGCCCGCAAGATCGGAGCGAATGTGAGTTTCTTGCCCGCAATTTTGGGTGTCCTCATTGCAGCGAGCGGCGTATCGATGTCGACCATCTCCAGGGGTAAATCCCGGGTGACCTCATAACAGAGCAGCATTCCGATCTCGTTCAGTAGCTCGCGAAACCCTTTGGTGGAACGATCCTTGTCGCGCATCAGCGAGAGCTTGTGCTGGACGAGGGGATGGCTGACGAGGTTCACGTTCTTGGTCATGATATGGCTTTCTCAATAAAGGGGGCGCGTGCGAGTTCGTCCAAGTCGTCGCGTGTGCAAGTAGCGTGCCCCGCTTCTTCTGACCGTCGAGCGCGGCCTCATTCATTGGGCGGAAGGGCTATTCTTCAGGGCGATCCACCCGGCCCCTTCATCGCCTGACTCGTTGTTCGTGTTTTGCGGAACACGATCATGGCCCATTCGGAGGATAGGGAATCTGCTCGTCGAAACCAATGCATTACTGCGCGAAGTCTACCAGGCCATCGAAAGTCCGGTGTCGGAGGTTAAGCCGCGCCCGCCGAACGCGAGCCTGTCGGGCGCGGATGAGGCTAGCGATTGGTGTTCTCGCCGAGATCACCGATGGCGCCGCCGCCGAACCGCTCACGCGACCGGGCGCGGCCAACTTCTACGGTCATGTTTGCTGCGGCACGACAGAGGATCGGAAAGCCCGGATTGGCCAAAGGAGTGTTAAGAGCCATGTCCGATTTTCGTCGATCGCGCAGAACTGACATTAAATTGTCACGCTGTAGGAATCGGGGAAGCTTGCCACAAGCGGCGTGAGGACAACATGACGGCCTTCATCACTTGGAAGGCGGAAGTTGGAATATCCTCGCAAATGAGGTCGGCACCGGATGAGTGCCAAGCGTGCCCGGATGGTCTCCTGAAGCGCTTTGCGCGCGACCAGTCCGGCAGCTACGCGATTATCATCGCCTTGCTGATGCCAGTCCTGGTGGGAACCGCAGGACTCGGTACCGAGGTCGCGTGGTGGTTCTACAAGCACAAGAATATGATGAGCGCGGCCGACTCCGCGGCGGTCAGTGCAGCCACCGCCGGCACCAATTTTGCGACCGAAGCCAACGCCATCACGACGTTCTACGGCTACGCGAACGGGATCGCCAACGTCACCGTCACCGTGAACCAGCCGCCGTCCACGGGAAGCTTCACTTCCAGCTCCCAGGCGGTCGAAGTCATCATCACCCAGCCGCAAGCGCGGCTAATGTCGGCGTTGTTTGGCTCCGGAGCGGTGCCGGTCACGGCCCGTGCCGTCGCACTGGGCAATGTCGGCACAGGCTGCGTGCTGGCGCTCGACCCGACCGCCAATCCCGCCGTGACGGTGAAGGGCAACACCCAGCTCAACCTGATCAACTGCAACCTCTATGACAACTCCAACGGCGGCTCGGCACTCAATGTCAGCGGGACGGCAACGATATCCGCAGCCATGGTTGGCGTCGTCGGCGGGGTTTCCGGCACGAGCAGCATCACGGCGACCAACGGCATTCGGACCGGCATCAGGGCGATCGCGGATCCCTATGCCAACGTCACGCCCACGATGCCGACGTGGTGCGACTACTCGAACAAGTTCAACGTGAAGGGGACGACGACCCTCAGCCCGGGCAGCTATTGCGGCGATATCTCGGTGGCCGCAGGTGCGATCCTGACACTCAATCCGGGGATCTACTATTTCAACGGCGCGAATTTGTCTGTGGCCGGCAACACCACGATCACGGGAACGGGCGTCACCCTGGTGTTTACCGGCTCGGGCGGCAACTGGGGCTGGCGACGATCGGAAGCAACGCCAACGTCAGCCTCACGGCGCCGACGAGCGGAACGACCGTGGGAATCGCAATCTATGGCGACCGAAAGATGCCGGTCGGCAGCAGCTTCAACTTGACGGGCGGCGGTACGCAGAATCTGCAGGGAGCAGGTCTACCTGCCGAAAGGGGCGCTGAGCTTCAGTGGCGGCAACGGCACGAGCACGACATGTACGCAAATCATCGCCGACACGATCTCGATCGTCGGAAATTCCAATGTCCAGGTCAATTGCGCTGCGATGGGCGGTAATGCCATCGGTACGACGACAGCGCAGCTTGTCGAGTAAGCTGGAGGGATGAGATGAAAACGGGCACGATAGGTAGTGAGCGTCGTTCTCAACGCCGCCGCACACTCTTCCGTCGCAGGTTCGGAAATGACACGCGCGGTGTCGCGGGGATCGAATTCGGCGTCCCGGTTCCGCTGCTTTCGCTGATGGTCGTCTCGGTGACCGATATCGGCCTTGCGATCTACCGCAAGATGCAGGTGGAGGGTTCGTCGCAAGCGGGCGTCGAGTATGCCATCGCACATGGGTTCGACGCCAATGCGATTTCGACCGCCGTGGCAGCCGCGACGAATTCCAATGTGATCAACGCCTCGCCTGTTCCGATCAAGTTTTGCGGGTGTGCGACCGCCTCGGGCGTCAGCAGCATGACCTGCGGCGGAATCTGTCCCGGAGGCGGAATGGCGGGTACGTACACCATCGTCTCCGCGCAAGGCAGCTACTCGACCATCATCAACTATCAGGTCGTTCCGAACGCCTATATCATCAGCACCCAGTCGACAGCGAGGCTGCAGTGAAACGCGCATTATGGCCCGACCGGAGCGGGGCGTCGGCGCTCGAGTTCGGCCTGATCGCGCCGCTCTTTTTCGCTTTCCTGTTCGGCGTCATCGAATTCGGTCTGTTGATGTGGACGCAGGTGGGAATGCAGCACGCAGTGGGGGTCATGGCGCGATGCGCCAGCGTCAACGCCGCGCTTTGCCCGACCGGCAACCCGAGCGCGATCGCCACCTACGCAACCCAGCAAGCGTTTGGACTGAGCTTGCCGTCCTCGACGTTCACCTACAGTGCCGCGGCGTGCGGCAGCCAGGTGAGCGCGAACTATCAATTCCAGTTTCCCCAAATCCTCAATCTGGCGCCGTTCACGCTGACGGCCGCGGCCTGCTTCCCGGCCTGAAAGTTCGCCTCTTGAGGCGCGCCGCAAAGATATCGGCGCCCCATGCCCGGGGCGCCGATAAGTAGGCCATTCGGTGCGTTGCTCCCTTTGCGCTTTACTTCAGCTTCAGGGCCTCGACACCCTCGTCACGAACCGCCTGGAGCCTGCGCGGATTGAGGTCGAGCGCATGGAGGATCGTCGGCGCGATCTGGGTGGTGAAAGCCGTCTCCTCGACGACCCTCGCATGCTTGATGCGCGGCGAAGAGAGCAGCAGCAGCACGTTGCGATCGTCGTTGGAGAAGCCGCCGTGCTCGGCGAGCTTGCTGCCGCCGGTGCAGATGACGCCATGATCGGTGATGGCGATGAAGTCCGGCACCCGGCTGTTGTGGAACGGATCCTCGTAGAGCTTGGTCAGTTCGTCGCGGTCGAGCAGCTTCTGGATATGCAGATCGGCGGCGTGGGCCAGGATGTAAGCCTTGGCATCTGCGTAGTAGGGATGGCCGGTCGCCGGATTGGTCGCCTGCTGCAGCTCCGGCGACAACCAGACCAGCGCCTCGTCATCGCAAATCTCGAAGCCGTTGGTGCCGAAACCGGGCGCCTTGCTGTACAAGGCGTCGGAGATCGCCACGCGGTCCTTGACGTCGATCGGTGACTGGCCGTGCTTGGCGCTGACGATGATCAGCGTCGAATCGTAGAGGTTTTGCGCCTTGAGTTCATTGACGAACTTGCCGAGCGCGTCGTCCACGAACTGGAATTGCAGCGTGAGCGCATTGCCGGGCGTTGCCTTGCCGTCGGCATAGCCGCCGACGAGCGACTTGTCGGCATCCGCATGGCCCGCCTTGGCGAGCTTCTGGCCGACGCTGACCGCCTGGAAGTTCATGCCGAAGATCGCGGGCACCGGCTGACGCTGGGTTCGCGTGCCGTCATAGCCGTCGATCCAGTTCAACACCGCCTTCACTTTCAGCGAGTCGTAGGAGCGGACGCCGGTGTAGCTCTTGGTGTAGTCGTCGCCGGGCTGGGCGCCGGCGTCGATGGTGTCCTGCGAATTGATTTCCGGCGTGAAGAGCTCGTCGAGGCCCTTGCCCGACGGGCCCGCGAGGTCCTCATAGGCTGGATGCTTGTCGGACCAGGCCGTGCGCATTCCGGCCTCCTTGATGACTTCGAAGATCGTGTTGGTGCGCACGTAATCATGCGGATAGACCGGCACGCACTGGCCGTTCACGAGCTTGCGCTGCATGTGATCCGGATCGAGCTGGGTGTAGACCTGACCCAGCGTGCCGCCGGCGGTGTAATCGGCGACCAGCCCGCTGGAATAATTGTAGGTCTTGTCGAGCGCTTCGAAGTTGGTGAGCTCGGTTCCCGCCGGGCCGACGCAACCGGGGTCCGCAAGACCCTGGCTGGTGTAGAAGGCCTTGGCCGGATATTCGGTGCGGTCATAGCTGTCGTCATAGAACAGGCCGCCGCCCTTCGGCGTGGCGCCCGTGACCTGCGCGAGCATGCCGGGAAAGCTGTCGGATGGCGCGGTGGTATAGGCGTTCGGATACACGACGCCCTTTCCAGTGAGCTGGGCGAAGTTGCCGCCCGGGCGGCTTTCGACCCAACGCTTCAAATCGACGGCGTGCATGCCGTCGACGCTGATCAGCAGGACGTGCTTGTAGCCATGTCGCTGCGAATGGTCGTTGTCGTCATCCGCTTGCGCGACGGCGACGCCGCAAGCCAGCATGGCTGCCGCTATCGCGGCGGTTGACAAGAAATAGTCACGAAAGCCACTCATGAGTTCGCCCCTCTTTGATTTCGGTGAATTTGGAATCGCCTGCGCTGGCCGCGACAACTTGTCGCGGTCAATTGACGGCGGGATGACGCTTTCATGCGAGTTCGATGACCGTGGTCGGGGCTGACGGGCATCCGAGGCGGGGCGACGCCGCGCAACGGCAAGCTTTTGCCGTTCAAGTCTCTGACGTCTTACGCTGGACCGCGCGACACTGCCGGCTCTATGAGAGCATGAGGGGGAACGCGCATGCCCAACATGTCTCGCCGGCCATTCCTGCAACTCGGGCTCGGCGCGGCGACGCTGCCGCTTGCTTGCCGCGGCACGCGCGCGGAAACGCTTGCGCGCCCCATCACGATGATCGTGCCGTTCGCCGCCGGTGGGCCGACCGACGTGCTGGCGCGGATCCTCGCCGAATATATGCGCAATACGCTCGGCCATCCTGTCATCATCGAGAATGTCACGGGTGCCTCTGGCACCGTCGCGGGGCTGCGCGCCTCGCGCTCGGCGCCGGACGGCACCACGATCACGATCGGGCATTGGGGCACGCATTGCCTCAATGGCGCGATCTATCAGCTGCAATATGACGTGCGCGAATTCGTACCGATTGCGCTGATCGCGAGCGGACCGCAGCTCATCATCGGACGGCCCGATCTGCCGGCGCAGAATCTGAACGAGCTGATCGCCTGGCTCAAGTCCAATGGCGACAAGGCCACCGCCGGCACCGCGGGCCCGGGTTCGGGCGCGCATGTCGCGGGCGTGTTTTTCCAGCAGCTGACGGCTACCCACTTCTCGTTCGTGCCGTATCGCGGCGCCGGTCCCGCGCTGAACGATCTGATGGCCGGGCATATCGACATCATGTTCGATCAGGCCTCCAACTCGCTGCCGCAGGTGAAGAGCGGGACCGTGAAGGCTTTTGCGGTGACCGCATCATCACGGCTCGCGTCGGCACCCGAGATTCCGACCGTCGACGAAGCCGGACTGCCGGGTCTCTATATCGCCTATTGGCACGGCATCTGGGCGCCGAAGGGCACGCCGCCCGATATCGTGTCGACGTTGTCGAAGGCGGTGACGTCGGCACTCGCCGAGCCCGTCGTTCGGCAACGCTTCGCCGAGCTCGGGCAGGAGATCCCGCCGCCGGATAGACAGAGCCCCGCCGCGCTGCGCGACCATCAAGCCGCCGAGGTCGAGAAGTGGTGGCCGATCGTCAAGTCGGCCAACATCAAGGCGGAATAGGCGCAATCATCTGATTCAAAAAGTGTTTTTGACCGGCCCCGATCCGGGCTCGTTGCCTTGAAAAGACGGTTCATGCTCCTATATGTGCAATCGTACATATAAGAGCGACGATGACTGATCCGAGTAAATTGGTGGCGGCGCAGGCCTCCCGGCCCAAGGGACGCCGCAGCAAGGACATGCCCGACGGCCGCCAGGCGCTACTGATCGCGGCGACCGAGGCCTTTGCGAGTCTCGGTTCCGACGGTGCCGACCTGCGCAGCATCGCCGCGGCGGCGGGCGTCGCGCCGAATCTCGTGCGCGTCCACTTCGGCAACAAGGCCGCGCTATGGGATGCCTGCCTCGACCGCATCGTGGTGCTTGCGAAGCCTGTGATGGCCGAGGTGCATGCGATCGCGACCGACACGCGCCGTTCGCTGGCCGACCGGCTGCGCGATCTCATCATCCGCGTCGCCACGTTCTATGCCGCGCATCCGCAGGTGAGGGACTTCGTGGTTCGCCACGGCGCGGAAGCGCCGGAGCGCTCCGCAATGGTGACCGAAAAGCTGCTGCGTCCGGCCTATGAGAGCGCGCGCGAGCTCTTCGAGGCCGGTATCGCGGCGGGCATCATCCGCAGCAGCCATCCGGCGCTGTTCTTTGTGTTGCTCAACGCGGCGCTCAACCAGCCGCCGGCCTTTCCGATTCTGCTCGGCCGGTTCGCGCCCGAAATCGATCCCGAGACAGCGCGGACGCAGCTGCTCGATACGACGATCGCAACGCTTCTGCATCTTCCGCCGTCGCAAGCCGACGCCGAACCCGCCGCCGGCAACGGCCACACGCCGCTGTCGTGACATCCAGTCTCGACCAACACTTCAACCTGTCAGTGAGAGAGTGAACCATGAAACTTCGTCTTGCCCTCGTGCTGCTCGGCGCAACCATCGCGCCCGCCATGGCCCAGTCCGGACTGAACGAATCGATGCAGCGTCAAGCCTGCATGGGTGACGCGGTCCGCCTGTGCGGCGCCTACATTCCGGACCGCGACCGGATCAGGGACTGCATGGCGGCGCAGGTCGAGCAGCTCAGCCCGTCATGCCGCGCGGTGTTCGATGCATCCGTGCAGGCCGAACGGTCGCCGTCGCGGCGTTGATCCTCGCCGCCGGTCCCAGAATCATGCGTCCAGGCAACAGGTCGCAGCCAACAGCGGTTGTCCGAGGAGCAGTCATCGCAAATCCGTGAAAACACCTCCTTCCGTTAACCTTTGATTAACCATGCGGTCCGATTGTTAACCATTCGAAAATACAGCCGAGTCAGAGGCGATGGACGCAACTCAACAGGTGGCACGTCAGCAGGTCCGCATGCGCGGCCGTTCCTATGTTGCGTTCGTTTTCTCGCCCGTCGTGCCGGTCGTGTCCTGGCTCGCCGAGATCGACGCGACGCTGGGAAAGTCGCCGGGTTTCTTCGCCGGCAAGCCTGTGGTGCTCGACCTGTCGGCTGTCGATCTCAGCCAGGCCGCGATCGCGCATCTGGTTGGCAGTCTCGCTGAACGCAACATCCGCATCCTCGGCATCGAGGGTGTCGACGAATCCAAGCTCGGCGCCAACCTGCCGCCGCTTCTGACCGGCGGCCGCGCCTGCGCGATCACCCATGTCGAGCCGAAGACGCCGCCGGCGCAGGAAAAAAACAAAGACAAGGACAAGACCAAGCTGCCGTCGCTGCTGCTGGAGAGCCCGGTGCGTTCCGGCCAGTCGATCGTGTTCGCCGAGGGCGATGTCACCGTGCTCGGCTCGGTCGGCTCCGGCGCCGAGATCGTCGCCGGCGGCTCGATCCATGTCTACGGCACGCTGCGCGGCCGCGCGATGGCCGGCATCAACGGCAACTCGGCGGCCCGGATCTTCTGCCAGAAGATCGAGGCCGAACTGCTCGCCATCGACGGCTACTACCAGACCGCAGATGAAATCGCCGACAGCTTGCGCAACCGGCCCGCCCAGGCGTGGCTTGAGGGCGAGATGCTGCGCATCACAGCTTTGAACTGATCGACCACAAGGAGAGAGAGAATGGCCAAGGTATTGGTCGTGACGTCTGGGAAGGGCGGGGTCGGCAAGACGACCTCAACCGCTGCGCTTGGCGCGGCGCTCGCGCAAATGGGCCAGAACGTCGTCGTCATCGATTTCGACGTCGGCCTGCGTAACCTCGATTTGGTGATGGGCGCGGAGCGGCGGGTCGTGTTCGACCTCATCAATGTGGTGCAGGGCGTTGCGAAGCTGCCGCAGGCCTTGATCCGCGATAAGCGGTTGGAGAATCTCTGGCTGCTGCCGGCGTCGCAGACCCGCGACAAGGACGCGCTGACCGAAGAAGGCGTCAAGCGCGTGATCGCCGATCTCAAGACCAAGTTCGACTGGATCCTGTGCGACAGCCCGGCCGGCATCGAGCGCGGCGCGACGCTCGCGATGCGCTATGCCGACGAGGCGATCATCGTCACCAATCCGGAAGTGTCGTCGGTGCGCGATTCCGACCGCATCATCGGCATGCTGGATTCCAAGACGGCCCGCGCCGAGCGCGGCGAGCGGGTCGAGAAGCATCTGCTGGTCACCCGCTACGACAGCGCCCGCGCCGCGCGCGGCGAGATGCTGTCGATCGACGACATCCTGGAGATCCTTGCCACGCCGCTGCTCGGCATCGTCCCCGAAAGCCAGGACGTGTTGCGCGCCTCCAATGTCGGCTGCCCGGTCACGCTGAACGCTGCAAGCAGCGCGCCGGCGCGGGCCTATACCGACGCGGTGCGGCGCCTGATGGGCGAGGCGGTCGAGATGATCGTGCCGGTCGAGCGCAAGGGGTTGATGGACCGGCTGCTGCGACGGAGGGCGGCATGATGAACGTAATGCGGCTGTTCGGCGGCCGCTCTGCATCGGCGCCCGTCGCGCGGGAGCGGTTGCAGATCCTGCTGTCGCATGAGCGCGGCCGGACCGGCACGCCGGACCTTCTGGAGATGCTCCGCTCGGAAATCCTGGGCGTGGTCTCCAAGCATATCGACGTCGATCCCGACAAGGTCGTGGTTCGGATGGACCGGGGCAAGTTCGTTTCGATGCTCGAAGTCGACATCGAGGTACCCAACGGCATGCAACGATCAAAGATGGTGGCGGCCACATGACAGCAGACAGCAACAGTCACATTGCCTGGCAGCGCGCGCAGCTGAAGAAGCTGCGTGCGGCGTTGAAGGCGATCGAGGTCGATCAGCTCGGCAAGGCCAATTGCGGCCGCGCGACGCAGATGACGATCGACGAATTGCAGCGCAAGATCGGCGAATCAGGCCGCTGCATCGCCGAGTACGAGCGCCGCACGCGTCGTCCGTTGGCAACGGACCGGGGCAGCCTCGCCAGCGTCAGCTGGACGCACTGGAACGCCAACATGCCGATGGCCAAGTCGCAGCGCCATCGCGCGTGAGAGCGCGGGCGAACGGCGCTGGCCTACAGCAAAAACGCCAGCGCCGCCTCGCACTGGTCCTCGATCTTGAGCGTGAGCAGATCGTCGGCGCGGGTGCGGCCGAGATTGACCGCGGCGATCGGCAAGCCGCGCTGCTCCGCCATCCGGACGAAGCGAAAGCCGGAATAGACCATCAGCGAGGAGCCGACGATCAAAAGAGCGTCGGCCTGCTCGAGATGCGCCTGCGCCGACGCGACGGTGTCGCGCGGCACGTTCTCGCCGAAGAACACCACGTCGGGTTTCAGCACGCCGCCGCAGGCCTCGCAGGCCGGTATCACGAACGACGAAAAATCCTGCTCGAGATCGGCATCGCCGTCAGGTGCGTCAGTGGCATCGAGCGTGAGCCAGGCGGGATTCAGCCGCGCCAGCTCGCCCTGAAACTGCTCGCGCGGCGTCGTCGCGCCGCAGCCGAGGCAGCGCACCACGTCGAGCCGGCCGTGCAGGTCGATCACGCGCTGGCTGCCCGCGGCCTGGTGCAGGCGGTCGACATTCTGCGTCAGCAGCAGCTCACAGCGACCTTGTTGTTCGAGCTTCGCCAGGGCGCGATGCGCACCATTCGGCGTCGCGCGGCCGAACCGCCGCCAACCGACCATACTGCGCGCCCAGTAGCGCTGGCGCGTCGCCGCCTCACCCAGGAATGCCTGGATCGTCACCGGCCGCGTCCGCTTCCAGTTGCCGTCGCTGTCGCGGTAATCGGGAATGCCGGAATTGGTGCTGCAGCCGGCCCCGGTCAGGACAAACAGGTGCTGGTGGCCGGCGACGAAATCCTCAAGGGCGGGGTGCTGCATGGCAGCACATCTAGTGTGGCGGGCATGCCTGCGCCAGATGTGGGGCCTGCCAGATGAGGACCCTTCGCGTGGCCTCTGCGTTGACCGCATGGCGGCCGGGGCGGGGTGTTGCAAACTGTCTTGTTTAGCTCAATTGCCGAGGGAGAGACCGATGCGGCCAGGATTCATCGTCGTCGTTTGCGGCCTGATGTCCCTGCTATTGTCGCCGTCCCATGGCCAGGATGCGGGCGTGTCCGGCGAGCAGGCGTTCAATAATTCTTGCCGCACCTGCCACACCGTCAAGGAGGGGGACAATCGTGTCGGCCCGAACCTGCACAACATCATCGGCCGCAAGGCCGGATCGGTTGCGAACTTTCCCTACTCGGAGGCGATGAAATCATCCGACATTGTCTGGGATGACAGCGCGCTGCTGCGCTTCATCGAGGATCCCGAAGCCGTGGTGTCGGGCAACGGCATGAAGCCGTATACCGGCGTGCGCTCGGCGGAGGATCGCGCCAAGATCGTCGCCTTCCTGAAATCCGCCGGCAAGTGAGCGTTGCCGGAATGCCGGCCTCACCGAGCCGGCAGCACGAACACCTGGCCGGGATAGATCAAATTGGGGTTACGGATCTGCTGCGAGTTGGCCCGATAGATCACTGCGTAACGCTGCCCGGCACCCAATGCACGCTGGCTGATCCGCCACAGGCTGTCGCCGCGGGCGACCGTGGTCGTGGTGATCTTCGGCACGATCACGGCGGAGGGTGAGCTCAATGCGGCGGTGGTTGCCGCCGCGAGCTGCGGCGTGGTCCCATCTGTGCGGCCGGACGATGCCGCAGGCGCCGGGATCGATGCGGTCGTCGTCGTGTCCGGAACGTTGAACGGCACCTCGGCACGCGCGCGGACCTTGCCGGAGCCGGGGTCGACGTCGTCAAGCCGGATCCGATAATCGCCGGTCGTGACGCCCTTGTTGATCGTGACCGAGAGGTGCCCCGCCGCGTCGGCAGTCGCGGATGTGATCAGACTGTCGTTGAGATAGAGCCTGACGTTCGCGCCGGGCGTTGCCTGAGCGCTGACATGGAGCTTGCCGCCCGGTTCGGTCTCGACGGCCTCGACAGCCACCTTCCCGTGCGTCGCCGCCGCAGGTTGCGACAGCACGCGGATCGCCTTGTCCGGCGCCATCAGCGCCACCATCGGCCGCTCGCTAGCCGCAGCGTCCAGCGCCACTGCCACGCTCTGCTTGGAGGTCACTGGCTTGCCGTCATGCGTGATGCGCAGGGTGAGGTCATAGTTTCCCGGCGGAAGCGGGCGCGGCACCATGACGAACTGGCCGGACTTGTCCGCCACGGCGCGATCATGCACCTCGCCATTGCGCAGCAATTCCACCGTCGCGCCAGGGAGCGCCCGGCCGGCGACAACGGTCTCGCCGGTCGGCTCGATGCTGACGACGTCGAACTCCGGCACCGCGTTGCCGCCCGGTGTTGGCGACGGTCCTGCCAAAGCGTTGGCCAGCGCCGCGGTCTCGGTCTGCGTCTTTGCCAGCGCAGTCTTGTCTTGGTTCCCCGCGTCTTGGTCTCGCGCGGGAGCCGCTGGCGCCGTCGCCATCAAGCGGGTGTTTACGCCCAGGATCTGCTGGGTTTGGTGGATGCCGAAGATGAACGCAGCGGTGCCGCCGGCCGCAAGTGCCAGCAACGGTATGGCCAGTCTCATCGCCGTGACGTTCATGACGGTCATCCCCGGATGAATCGACCCGCGCATCCACGCGCGCGACCCTGCAGCCCTGTGGGGAGTCCGGAAAGAGACTGCGCCGATTTGCGCGGCCCATCAAGTCGAATGAAAGGACTACTCCTCTCGGGCAGGCTGGCCGACGCCGTAGCTGTTGGGGATCGCGTCTGGCTCAGAACCCCGGCGGCGCATTGCCTATTGCGAGTACGTCAGCTGCTCTTCCGTCACCACGCGCTCGATATTGCCTGCCTTGCTCCTGATTCGGTATCGAAGCCGCCCGTCGGCTTCGATCGGCATGCGTTGAATGATGGTGTAGACCGCCGGCTCATCGGCCTCGGCGCGACCTTGCGGCCCCTGGGCCCGGTGGTGAACGTCTTCATTCAGCTTGTAGGCATATGACATCTGTCCACCTCTGCAGTTGGGGGTGCTCTCACGCAGGACTGTGCTGTGACGCAATGGAGCTGTGGCTTCCCGTATGGACGCGACTTGCTACTTCGATGGCCGCGTCAGGCCTCTCCGGAGTCCGCAGGAGCACGTTGGTTACATTGACCGAATACGCCGCAAATAGCCACCAAATACTCGCCTTCGACCAAGGATGGGTGAGAGCGCTGGGTGGGTTCCCGGCCGTTTGCGGCCTCAATTGCCATTTGATCTCCGCAGGCAGATGCTGCCAGCCAATGGTACAAGGGAGAGCAACATGGGCAAGGCGGGTCTCGACCACCGGCATCCCAACAAGGATGGCGAAATCAGCGGCAAGCACGGCAACACGCTGCTCCGCACCTTGCGCAAGGTTTACGGGCCAAGTTTCGCAGCGGGTTATCCCGAAACCGAGAAGCTGAGCGATGTCCTGGCTGCGTTGAACGAGACCTCGCTGAGCCAACTCCGCAGAGATCATCAGACCGGCCATCTCGCGCACAAGATCGCCAAAGCTTCGAAGTAGGTGCTGAGCGGAACCGCAGCTCAGAACTCCAACTCCGCATTGTCCACCACCTCCTTCATCACGAAGAAGGTGCGGGTCTGCCGCACACCGGGCAGCGCGATCAGCTGGTCGCCATGGATGCGGTTGAAGTCCTCCATGTCGCCGACGCGGATCTTGAGGAAATAATCGAAGTCGCCGGCGACGAGGTGACAGTCGAGCACGAACTTCAGCTTCGCCACCGCCTGCTCGAAGCTCGCAAAGCTCTCCGGCGTCGAGCGGTCGAGCACGACGCCGACCATCACCAGCGCGCCCTTGCCGACCTTGCGCGGCGCGACCATCGCGCGGACGCCGCTGAGAAAGCCCTCGTCGAACAGCGCCTGGGTCCGGCGATGGCAGGTGGCGGGGCTGACGCCGACCTGGTCGGCCAGCTCGGCGTTGCTGAGCCGGCCGTTCTTTTGCAGCAATCTCAACATCTTGAGGTCAATGCGGTCGAGCCGGGCGGACATGGAAGGATCTCTCATCGCTAGCCAGTAATGTGAGAGAAAACATATCATCCGGTGCAAATTCAGCAATCTTCGGCGATCGGGTGGCCTGACTTAGAGAGCACCTTTCGCAGCCGGGGTGATAGTTCTGGCCGCCGTTCCAGACCACCAAAGAGGATGCCAGTATGCTGGAGAAGTTCGCACGCTACCCGCTCACCTTCGGGCCGACTGCCATCGAGAAGCTCGATCGGTTGTCAAAGCACCTCGGCGGCAAGGTCGAGCTCTATGCCAAGCGCGAGGATTGCAATTCCGGGCTCGCCTTCGGCGGCAACAAGCTGCGCAAGCTCGAATACATCATCCCCGACGCGATCGCCTCCAACGCCGACACGCTGGTCTCGATCGGCGGCGTGCAGTCGAACCATACGCGGATGGTTGCGGCGGTCGCGGCCAAGATCGGCATGAAGTGCCGGCTGGTGCAGGAAAGCTGGGTTCCGCATGAGGACGCAGTCTATGACCGCGTCGGCAACATCCTGCTCTCGCGCGTGATGGGCGCGGATGTGCGCCTGGTCGACGAAGGTTTTGACATCGGCATTCGCAAGAGCTGGGAGCAGGCGCTCGAGGAAGTGAAGGCGGCGGGCGGCAAGCCCTACGCGATCCCGGCCGGCGCTTCCGTGCACAAATATGGCGGGCTCGGCTATGTCGGCTTCGCCGAAGAGGTGCGCGCGCAGGAGCGCCAGCTCGGCGTCAAGTTCGACTACATCATCGTCTGCACGGTGACCGGCTCGACCCATGCCGGCATGCTGGTCGGCTTCGCCGCCGACGGGCGCGCGCGCAACGTGATTGGCATCGACGGTTCGTTCACGCCTGCGCAGACCAAGGCACAGGTGCTGTCGATCGCGCAGAACACCGCTGATCTGGTCGAGCTCGGCCGCGACATTGTCGAGGATGATGTCGTGCTGATCGAGGACTACGCCTATCCCGCCTATGGCGTGCCGTCGGAGGAGACCAAGGCGGCGATCCGGCTCAGCGCGCGGCTGGAAGGCATGATCACCGACCCTGTCTATGAGGGGAAATCGATGCAGGGCATGATCGATCTGGTGCAGAAGGGTTTCTTCCCGGCCGGGTCGAAGGTGCTCTACGCCCATCTCGGCGGTGCGCCGGCGCTCAACGGCTACGCTTACGCGTTCAGGAACGGCTGAGGCGGCCGGCGCTTCTCATGTCGTAGCCCGGATTGCGCTTCGCTTCATCCGGGCTACGCCCCTACCGACGTCAGGTCGGCGTCAGCTTCTCCCGATATCCTGTCCAGGCCGGGCGAGCCGGGAGACCTTCGCGTGAGGATGATGAATGCGGCCGGCCGAGCCATCGCCGCGCTCGGCGTCGGCATCGTCGCGGTGGGACATTGGTTCTGGGCTTACCCGGGCCACGGCGTCGTGTTGCGCGCCCGCCTGCTGACGATGAACCATGCGGTCGAACTCTATGCCGGCATTTTCCTGATCGGTGTCGGCGTTCATGGGCTGGCATCCCGCTCCTGGTTCAGCGATCCAAATCCGCCGGCGCAGTCTTCGGTTCGGGAGCCGCAATAACGTCCGCCTGGCGCGGCGGCTGGAATGTGTCCGGGTTGACATTCTAGGAACATAATAGGAACATGCCATCTGTAACCTGAGGGTGTGGCGATCGCCTCATCCGCGGCGGTATTGCGTGGCCGTGGACCAAAGGCCAAGCCACGCACCACTTGCGGATGAATTTCTCCGCCTCCTAAGGGGTTGTGGCTGGGGAGCGTATGTCATGAGAGTTGCGATCTGGGCGGTCGTTGTGGCCGCGTGGCTGTTTGCGTCCGCAACTCCATCGAGCGCCCGCGGCCCTTACGGCTCGATCACGGTCGGCAATTGGAAGGGCGGCGCCTTCACCGACGAGAGTGGTGCGTTCACGCATTGCTCGGCGGGGAGCACATACCAGAGCGGCATCTTCTTCATGGTGGCGGTTGCCGCGAATGGCAGCTGGCGGCTGGGCTTGGCTCATGACAGCTGGCGTTTGACGCCGGGCGAAGCCTTTCCGCTTGCGCTGACCTTCGACGGCCAGCCCGCGTTCAATGTCTACGGCATGCCGCTCGGCGAGAAGCTCGTGAATGTCGAGATGCCGGTGAATTCGGCGCTGATCAATCAGTTCCGCAAGGCGCGCCAGATGACGGCGTTCGCGCAGGGGCAATTGTTTCAGTTCAATCTCAATCAGACCGCGCAATTGCTGCCGGCGCTGCTCAACTGCGTGGTCTCGGTGAAGAAGAACGGTGTCTCCAACGCCGGCGAGTTCGCGGTCGCGACAAAGCCTGCGGCTGCGCCGCCGCAACAGGCTGCAGCACCCAACGCGCCGCCCGCGAAGCAGGCGAGATCGGGGACCGGCACCGGCTTCGTCGTCAGCGATAGCGGCCACGTCGTCACCAACCATCATGTCGTCGATGGTTGCAGCGAGATCACGGGCAATCTGAGCGGTGCGGCGCCGGTCAAATTGCGGTTAGTGTCCGACGACGAGACCAACGATCTCGCGCTGCTGCAGGCGCCGTCCCCGTTCAAGGATGTCGCGAGCATCCGGCAGAACTCGATTCGGGTTGGCGACGGAGTCGTGGCGATCGGCTACCCCTATCATGGCCTGCTGACATCCGATTTCACCGTGACCACGGGCATCGTTTCTTCGCTGAGCGGCATCCTCAACGACACGCGTCATCTGCAGATCAGCGCCGCGGTACAGCCCGGCAACAGCGGTGGGCCGCTGTTCGATCTCGGCGGCGCCGTGGTCGGCGTGGTGGCCGCGAAGCTCGACGCGGTCAGGATGGCGCGGGCCACGGGATCGATCCCGGAAAACATCAACTTCGCCATCAAGACTGGCGCGCTGCGCGACTTCCTTGACAACAGCGCGGTGATGTACCGGACCGCCGAATGGCGCGATGGGACGAAGAAGGAGACGTCCGATATCGCCAAGGATGCGCGCGGCTACACCCTGTTGATCACCTGCACGGTGAACGAGCAGAGCGCGAGCGCGAAGAAGGGCAATTGAGACCTCCGCTACTCCCTCTCCCCATCCTTACGGCAGGGCGATCGCATATGGCGATCGGCCACACGTCATTCCCTGCGAAAGTCCGGGCAGCCGCCGGCTACTTTGCATGGGGTTGTTTTCGATATTTTGGCCGTGCGCGCCTGCGACGTACGGGCGGGTATCAGCCGAGCCGGCGCAGCGTATGCACCGTGATCTCGGCCGGGCAGTTCAGCCGAACCGGCGCAAGGCTGGTGCCGGCGCCGGCCGATGTGTAGCCGGCAAGTTCGCCGAACCGCCAGGCGCCTCTGCCCATCCGGCGCGGCAGCCGCGCCTCCAGCTTGATTGCGATGCCGCCGGGCAGGCAGAGCTGGCCGCCATGGGTATGGCCGCTCAGCATCAGGTCGAAGCCGGCCGCTGCGGCCTTGCGATAGGATTCCGGCGTATGTGCAAGCAGGATCGAGAACGCATCGCGCGGGATCGCCGCGGCAGATTTTGCAATGTCGTCGGTGCGATAGAAATGCGCATCGTCGATGCCGGCGAGATGGATCGTCGCGCCATCGCGCGTGATCGGCTCCTGCTCGTTGAACAGCATCCTGATGCCCATCGCTTCCAGCGCCGGCGTCATGCGGATGCTGTCGTGATTGCCGAGGATGCCGTAGAGCGGCAGCTTGATCAGTGCGCAGAGATCCTTCATCAGCGCGAGACTGGTTTCGAACGGGCCAAACGTCTTGCCGCGATAATCGCCGGTGAGGACGCAGATGTCGCAGGCGACATAGCGGACGATGTCAGCCAGATGCCGCATCGCGCCCTGGCTGATGTCGGCGTGGAGATCGCTGAGATGCAGGATGGTGAAGCCGTCGAACGCCGCCGGCAGGCGCGCCGACGTCACCAGGTTGCGCCGCACCTCGACCCGGTCGGCGTTGCGGCGCGCACGGCCATGGAGGCCGGCCAGCTTGAGCGCGGTCTCGACCACCCATGGCGCCAGCTTCCAGTTCTCGACGTTGAACACGAGTGTGCCCTGGCCGAACAGCTGCTTCTCATGCGCGGCCTCGATTCCAAGCCGGCGCACGACGTGATCCGCGCCGATCCGCTCGACCAATCCCTGCAATGCCGTGTCGGCCATCGTCCCCCGCGCGGCCCGCGATGCGAAACGCGGGGCGGCAACGACACTATCATGCGCAATCCCGGCGGGGATACCGCTGAAGCTCAGACCATGGGGACGCGCTTGGCGGCGACCGCGGCCGGCGAGATCACCTCGATGTCGAGCGGCACCTGCCAGCGCTCGGTGAAGCGGACCTGCGGCGGCGCGTTGCCTTTGCGCGCACCCTGCAGCACGAAGCCGTCATAGCCCGAATTCATCACCTCATTGCATTTCTGCACATAGATCGGGAAGCCGCCGATATAGGGCATGAACACGCGGGGACGGCCCGGGATGTTGGCGCCGACATACCAGGAGCTGCAGGTCGAGCGCAGCGAGACCGTGGAGACGTCGTTGACATGGGCGACCCAGGCGTCCTCATCGTCGCGGACCGCCTCGATCGTGCCGGCGCCGATGTCGCGCATGTGGCTGATGCAATCCGCCAGCCAGTCGACATGCTGCTCGATCGCCTGGATCATGCTCGCCAGCACCGATGGGCTGCCGGGCCCGGTGATCATGAACAGGTTCGGAAATCCCTCCGAGGCGAGGCCGAGATAGGCGCGTGGGCCGGCCTGCCATTTTTCGGCGAGCGTCTGCCCGCCGCGGCCGGTGATCGCGATCTTGTCGAACGAGCCCGTCATGGCGGCAAAGCCGGTGGCGGAGACGATCGCATCGAACTTGTATTCGGTGCCGTCGACCACAATGCCCTCGGTGGTGAAGCGCTCGATCGGCGTCTTCGACACGTCGACCAGCTTCACATGCGGCAGATTGTAGGTCTCGAAATAGTTGGTATCGACGCAGAGCCGCTTGCAGCCGAACACGTTCTGCGGGCACAGCAGCTCGGCGGTGGCGGGATCCTTGACGATGCCGCGGATCTTCTCGCGCGCGAAATCGGCGATGGTGTCGTTGGCGGCCTTCTCGAACAGGAGGTCGCCGAACGCGCCGAGGAAGGGCAGGCCGCCGCGCTGCCAGGCTTCCTCATACAGCCGCTCGCGTTCGTGCTCGCTCGCCTGCAATGCGGGCTGGGCGTTGAATTGAAAGTAGAAGCCGGTCGGGCGCGCACGCGCCTTAGCGCGCAGCTCCGGATAATGCGCCTTGGCTTCCTTCAGATACTCCGCCGACAGCCGCTCGTTCCATGCCGGCACCGACCAGGTCGCGGTGCGCTGGAACACGGTGAGCTCCGACGCCTGCTGCGCGATGATCGGGATCGACTGGATCGCGGACGAGCCGGTGCCGATAACGCCGACGCGCAAGCCGGTGAAGTCGACACCCTCATGCGGCCATTCGCCGGTGTGATAGATCGGCCCGCGGAAATCTGCCGTCCCGGGGAAAGCGGGTCGGTTGGGCGCCGACAGGCAGCCCACCGCCATGATGCAGAATTTGGCGGTGACCCTGTCGCCGCGATCGGTTTCGATCGACCAGCTGCATGCCTGCTCGTCGAAGGTCGCTGCGGTGACGCGGGTGTCGAACACGATCTGGCTGCGCAGGTCGAAGCGGTCGGCGACATGGTTGGCGTAAGCGAGAATTTCGGGCTGCGGAGAATATTTCTCCGACCAGCTCCAGTCCTGATCGAGTTCCTCGGAGAACGAGAACGAGTATTGCAGGCTCTCGACATCGCAGCGCGCGCCGGGATAGCGATTCCAGTACCAGGTGCCGCCGACGCCACCGCCGGCCTCATAGACCCGTGCGGTGAAGCCGAGCCCGCGCAGCCGATGCAGCATGTACATGCCGGCGAACCCGGCGCCGATCACGACGGCGTCGAACGTTCCACTTTCGGCAGGACGCGCGGCTTTGCGCGCGGTGCTCTCCTGAGCCATGGCCCGTCTCTTCCCTATCTCTTGTCGTTATGCCTTGTCGGCAAGTCTTGGCCGCGCCTCGTTGGACGCGACGACCGAAAGATTAGGGCGAGGGCGGCGCGGCCCGCAAGCGCATGCGTTGCCCCGCCGGGTATGGCTCCTATGCCGCGAGGCCGGTCGCTGCGGTATCTGGAGCAGGTTGGGCGATGCAGCCGGGGATTGCGTGGACATGCACGGCTCCGGCGGAGCGTGTGACCGCAGTCAATGCAGTACGCTTGTACTGGTTTAAGGCTCAGCGCGAAGTTCAGCCGTCGTTAGACTTCACGATTCGGATCAGCTCGTCGCCGTAATGCTCGAGCTTCTTGTCGCCGATCCCGGCGATGTTGCGCAACTCGCCCAGCGTATCCGGCCGCATCGCGGCGATGCCGTCGATGGTCGAATCGTGCAGCACCACATAGGCCGGTACGCCGCGCTGGCGCGCGACCTCCGAGCGCCAGGCGCGCAGGGCCGCATGCAGGG